>JASBUD010000274.1 GCA_030148105.1 Microbacterium sp.
GCTGGTTCGATGAGGCGGGCGGTGTCAACGAGGCTCCGTTGAACCACGAGCAGCTCGCTGCCGTCGGCGATGCCTCGATGTACGACATCTTCGCGCGTCGCGGCTGGAACAACCGGATGCGGCTCACCCAGCGCTCGCCCCTCGTACGTGCGCTCGCCCTGCTCGCCGCGGGCCTCATCGGCCTCGGCACGATCGCCCTGATCCTGTCCGGCGTGCTCCTGTTCGCGCGCGGCTGAGTCCGCGCGGTCGTACGCTCGGAGGATGAGCAGAGCGCTTTTCATCGTCGACGTCCAGAATGACTTCACCGAGCGGGGCGCGCTCGGTGTGACCGGCGGTGACGAGGTCGCGGAGCGCATCAGCACGTACCTGGCCGCGCACTCCGCTGACTACGAGATCGTCGTGGCCTCGCGGGACTGGCACGACGGCGACAACGACAACGGCGGTCATTTCTCGCCCGCGCCGGACTTCGTCGACACGTGGCCGGTGCACTGCGTCGCGGACACGTACGGCGCCGCCTACGACGACGTCTTCGACACCACCGCGGTCACGCACCACCTGAAGAAGGGGCAGGGAAAGCCTGCCTACTCGTTGTTCGAGGGGGTGTCGGATGACGGGAACACCGCTGCCGCGCTGCTCGACGAGCACGGCATCCGCGACATCGACGTCGTGGGACTCGCGACCGATTACTGCGTCCGCGCCTCCGCGCTGGACGCGCTCGCGCACGGCCGTCGGGTGCGCGTGTTCACCGACCTGGTCGCCGGGGTGCATCCCGAGTCGAGCGCCGCCGCGCTCGCGGAGATCGAGGCGGCCGGGGCCGAGGTCGTGGGGTCCGGCGGCTGAGCGTTCACCCCCGCTGGAGCGAAGTAGGCTGGACGGGCGGGCCTCTAGCTCAGTCGGTAGAGCATCGGACTTTTAATCCGCGGGTCGTGGGTTCGAGCCCCACGGGGCCCACAGCGGGAGAGACGAAAAAGGGGACGTCACCGCGGTGACGTCCCCTCTCCCTGGTCGAAACGACCACCGGCACCACCTCGCAGGCGCCGGCGGTCGTCCCGCCCCCAGGGGCCTGACGAAGAGCGTCAGGCGTCTGTGATCACTGAGCCGGAGGCATCAGCACCGTGTCGATGAGGTACACGGTCGCGTTGGCGGTCTGGACGCCACCGCAGATCACGGCGGACTGGCCGTTGACGACGATGTCGTCGCCGCTGCCGGTGACCTCGAGGTCGGCGCCGTTCACGGTGGCGTGCGTGCCGTCGATCTCGTCGGGCGCGATCTGGCCGGGAACCACGTGGTACGTCAGGATCGACGTCAGCAGCGTGCTGTCGGTCTTGAGCGTCTCGATCGTCGCGGGGTCGCTCTTCGCGAACGCGTCGTCGACCGGGGCGAACACGGTGAACTCGTCACCGTTCAGGGTGTCGACGAGGTTGACGTCGGGGTTCAGCTGACCGGAGACGGCCGCGACGAGCGTCTTCAGCAGCGGGTTGTTCGATGCGGCGGTGGCCACCGGGTCGACAGCCATGCCCGCGACCGAACCGGCGCCGTCCGGCACTGCCTCGGCGTAGGCGGCGCAACCAGGGCCGACCAGGTTGGCGGCCGGATCCATCGTCGCCTCGGGCGCCATGGTCTCCTCTGCCGCCGGCGGGGCGGTGGTCTCTTCCGTGGTCGAACCGCTCGACATGGGCGAACATGCGCTCAGGGCGATTGCTGCGGCGACGGCCAGGGGTCCGAGCAGATACAGCTTCTTGCGGGACATCTTGTCCTCCTCGTTACAGCGGTTCCGGGCGGAACCGCGCTGCTAGTGGTGCTGTGGGCCGACCGAGTCGGTGATCCTGGTCGATCCGGCCTACACAGGGTCTTCGGGGCCCTGCCGCGATCGGATGGGAACTTTTTCGGGATCGTTTCTCGAGTGCGGCATCCGGGCACGTGTCAACCGTCGCGTCGCGTGCGCTCGCGCGCGCGGTACTAAGGCATGCTGGGACGTGTGGTGATCGATGGCGTGGAAGTCCCCGAAGACGCAGCAGACGGCGTCGATCATGCCGGCGAGCTGCTGCAGCGCATCGCCGGCGGGGATCAGGCGGCCTTCGCTCGCCTGTACGACATGCTCTCGCCCCGCGCCTTCGGCCTCATCCTCCGCGTCCTGGTCGACCGTTCGCAGAGCGAGGAAGTCCTCCAGGAGGTCTTCCTCGAGATCTGGCAATCCGCCGCGCGCTTCGCTCCGAACAGAGGTCAGGGAAGATCGTGGGTTCTCACGATCGCACACCGGAGAGCGGTGGACCGCGTGCGGTCCGCGCAGTCCAGTGCCGATCGTGATGTACGCGTGGGCTTCCGCGATATGGACGTCGCCCATGACGGCGTCTCGGAAGAGGTCGAGTTGAGGATCGAGGGGCAGCGGGTGTCACAGGCACTGGCCGCTCTGCCGGATCCTCAGCGGGAAGCCATCACCCTCGCATATTTCGGGGGCTACAGTCAGAGCGAGATCGCGGCACTTGTGGGGGCGCCGCTGGGGACGATCAAGACGAGGATGCGGGACGGTCTGTCCCGCCTTCGGGTGGAGATGGGGGTGACATCGTGAACGAGAAGGACTTCGCCGAGCTGGCGGCCGGTGCCGCCCTGCACGCGTTGTCGCCCGAAGACCGTGCCGTCTTCGAGGCGGCGCGGGAACAGCATCCGGAGTGGGAGCATCACGTGTCGACGGATGCCGCAACAGCAGCGCTGCTGGCGGACCAGGTCGTCGAGGTGGCACCGCCACCCGATCTGCGTGCCGCCTTGCTGGCTCAGATCGCCGCGACCGCACAGCCGGAAGCCGAGCTCGCACCGGCCGGTGCGACCGCTGTCAAGGCCCGGCGCTGGGGTGCGCGGGCGTGGTTCGCGCTGGCGGCCTCCCTCGCGCTGCTGGTCGGCGTCGGCTGGGGCGCGGTGTTCGTGGGCGACATGCTGGCGACGCCGGCGTCGGTGGTCGCGCTGAACCAGATCGAGTCCGCGCCGGACGCGCAGTCCGAGACCGTCGCACTCGCCGACGGCGGCGAAGCCACCGCGCACTGGTCGGAGTCGGTCGGCAAGACCGTCCTGGTCACCGACGGGCTGCCCGAGATCTCCGACGACCAGACGTACGAGCTCTGGTTCGTGCGCGACGGCAGTGCGATCCCCGCCGGTCTCTTCGCGAGCGACGACGGAACGGCCACGGCGCTCCTGGACGGAGCGGTCGAGTCCGGCGACGTGATCGCCGTCACGATCGAGCCGGCCGGCGGTTCGCCGACGGGCCAGCCGACGTCGGATCCGATCCTCGCGATCCAGACCGCCTGAGCCCCCTCCGATCCCGGCGGGTAGCCTTGATCAGGTGAGCGATCAGTCGAGGGAGTTCCACAAACCTGTTCGGCGTCCAGCGGAACTCTTCGATCGGCGCTTCGCCGCGGAGGACCCGGCGGAGGTCTCCCGGGTCGCCCATTCGACCGCCGCGGCGCTGCTCGCGCGGGCGCGCCAGGATCCCGACGGCGAGGTCGTGGACCGGCTCGTGGCCTTCACCGCGCAGTACGGAATCGACGACATCGCCGAGCTGTGGTCGCGGTCACCGGCGCGTTCGCTGCCCGGCACCCTCTGGCGGCTGTATCTCGTGCAGCTCATGATCCACGACGACCCCCAGACGGCGGCGCTGCTGTACGAACGCGGCCGCGTCGAGATCACCTCCGTCGACCCGGTCGTCGCGGGCGCACCGACCCCGGCCGGTCCGGACGAGCTGGTGCAGCTCGTGGACACGATCCTGCGCGGGCTCTTCCAAGGGGACTTCGCCGTGGCCCTGGATCGCGCGGCGGCATTCTGCCGTGTGGAGGCGTCCGGGGCGACGCACCTGGCCGACGACTACGACCGCACCGAACCCGACCGTGCGGCGGCGCTGACGACCCGCGCGCTGCGCCTGGCCGATTACGCGACGGATCTGACCGCGTGCGCCGCGCTGTGGCGACGCCAGTCCCTGACCTGACCGGGGACCGAGCCCGGACACGCAAGTGCCGGGCCGCAGAACGCCTCTCGGCGCGAGGCCGCTCTCGGCGGCAGAAGATGGAGCCCGGGGTTACTGCGGCCCGGCTGTTCCAGTGTAACCGAGGGGCGACGGCGGGCATTCCCGGATGCCGTCTGGATAGGCTCGGAGGATGGCCTGGCACCTGGCGCTCGTGATCGAACCCGCGGCATCCGACGACAGCCGCACGGACTTCTCCGCGACGTTCCTCGCGGTGGATCCGTCATCGCCGGTGCTGCCGCTCGGCGAGCTGAGCGCGCAGCGGGGCGACGGGGTCTTCGAGTCTCTGGGAGTCGTCGGGTCCCATCCCCAGGAGGTGGACGCGCACCTTCGACGGCTCGCGCGATCGGCGGAGCTCTGCGATCTGCCCGCGCCGCACGCGGAGCAGTGGCGGCAGGCGATCGAGCGGGTGGCCCGCGGCTGCGGACCGGGGGAGAGCGTCATCAAGCTCATCCTGAGCCGCGGAATCGAACACGGAGCGGGTCCGACGGCATGGGTCACTGCGGCGCCGGCGGCCGATTTCACGGCGGCGCGCCGGGAGGGGATCCGGATCGCGACCCTCGACCGCGGGTACGACAGCGGCGCGCCCCTGCGTGCGCCCTGGCTGCTGCAGAGTGCGAAGACCCTCTCGTACGCGGTCAACATGGCGGCCATCCGTGAGGCGAAGCGCCGAGGCGCGGACGATGCGCTGTTCGTCACCTCCGACGGCGTGGTGCTCGAGGCGCCGACGGCCTCACTCATCGCGCGCATCGACGGCGTGTTCGTCACGCCGACGCCGGCGGGCGGCATCCTTCCGGGAACCACGCAGGCGAGCATCGTCTCTGGGCTGCGGAGCGACGGCGGCTCCTCCGCCTCGGGAGAGGTGACCGCCGCTGCTCTGGGACGAGCGGATGCCGCTTGGCTGGTGTCCTCCGTGCGTCTGGCCGCGCCGATCCGTGAGATCGACGGTGTGCGTCTCCCGGTGGATCTCGATCTCACCCCGCGGCTCAACGACTATCTGCTGAGCCCGCGCGACTGATCCGCGCGGCGGATCACCCGAAGCGACCGGAGACGTAGTCCTCGGTCGCCTGGACGCTCGGGGTCGTGAAGATCGAGCGGGTGTCGTCGTACTCGATGAGCTTGCCCGGCTTGCCGGTGCCGGCGATGTTGAAGAACGCCGTCTTGTCGCTCACCCGCGACGCCTGCTGCATGTTGTGCGTGACGATCACGACGGTGTAGTCGTTCTTCAGCTCACCGATGAGTTCCTCGATCGCGTACGTCGAGATCGGGTCCAGGGCCGAGCACGGCTCGTCCATCAGGATCACCTCGGGCGACACGGCGATCGCGCGAGCGATGCACAGACGCTGCTGCTGCCCGCCGGAGAGCCCCGAACCGGGCTTGTCGAGGCGGTCCTTCACCTCGTTCCAGAGGTTCGCGCCCTGCAGCGACTTCTCCACGAGTGCGTCCGCGTCGGACTTCGACAGGCGCTTGTTGTTGAGCTTGACCCCTGCCAGCACATTCTCCTTGATCGACATCGTCGGGAACGGGTTGGGGCGCTGGAACACCATGCCCACCTGACGGCGCACCAGGACGGGGTCGACGTTCGGACCGTAGAGGTCGTCGCCGTCCAGCAGCACCTTGCCTTCGACGCGAGCCCGCGGGATGACCTCGTGCATGCGGTTGAGGGTGCGCAGGAACGTCGACTTGCCGCAGCCCGACGGGCCGATGAACGCGGTCACGCTGCGCGGCTCGATGTCCAGCGACACGCCTTCGACGGCCAGGAAGTCGCCGTAGTAGACGTTCAGATCGCTTACTTCGATGCTCTTGGACACGATTCCTCTTGATTCGATTCGGGTGGGAGGCCGCTCAGCGGCCGAGCTTGGGGGAGAAGACCTTCGCGACCAGACGCGCCACGAGGTTCAGGGCCATGACGATCAGGATCAGTACGAGCGCCGCGCCCCAGGCGCGGTCGATGTAGGCCTGGGCGGGAATGCCCTGGTTCATGTACTGCGTGTAGGCGAAGACCGGGAGGGTCATCATGCGACCCTCGAACAGGTTGTAGTTCATCGAGGTCGCCACACCCGCCGTGAGCAGCAGCGGCGCCGTCTCGCCGATCACGCGGGAGATCGACAGCATGACGCCGGTCGTGATGCCGGCGATCGCGGTCGGCAGCACGACCTTGAGGATCGTGAGCCACTTGGGCACGCCGAGCGCGTACGCGGCCTCGCGCAGCTCGTTGGGCACGAGCCGCAGCATCTCTTCGCTCGAGCGGACCACCACGGGGATCATGAGGACCGACAGCGCGATCGCGCCCATGATGCCGAGGCGGATGCCGGGCCCGAGGAACAGCGCGAACAGCGCGTACGCGAACAGACCTGCGACGATCGAGGGGATGCCGGTCATGACGTCCACAAGGAACGTGATGCCGCGCGCGAGGCGCTTGCCGTCGCCGTATTCGACGAGGTAGATCGCGGTGAAGATGCCGATCGGGATCGAGATGACCGCCGCGGCGAGCGTGATCAAGAGCGTCCCGACGATCGCGTGCAGGATGCCGCCGCCCTCGCCCACGACATTGCGCATCGAGTTCGAGAAGAACTCCGCGGAGAAGGCGGCGACGCCGTTGACGACGACGGTGTACGCGACCGAGACGAGCGGCACCATCGCGATGAGGAAGGCGACGCTCACGATGCCGGTCACGAGCCGGTCGACGGCCTTGCGGCTGCCCTCGACGATCGAGGAGATCACGGTGATGAGCACGAGGTAGCCGATCGCGGTCACGATCGCCCAGCCGGCGAAGCTGAACTCCGTCTCGCCGGCGACGGCGAGCATCGCGAACACCAGGGCGACCGCGGCGGCGGTCAGACCCAGGAGTCCCCACGGTGCCCACCGCGGGAGGCGGCCGCTCGTGAGTGACACCGAGGAGTGCGGCGCGACGGGTCGA
>JASBUD010000280.1 GCA_030148105.1 Microbacterium sp.
CGAGGTGCTCATCGTCGGCGACGTGCTCGTCGAGCGGGCCGCCGCACAGGCGCAGAAGCACGGGGTGCCGGCATCCGGGACAGCGGACGACGTCCTCGCCCACCCCGGTGTCGAGCTCGTGATCAACCTCACGATCCCCGCCGCGCACGTCGAGGTCTCCTCTCTCGCGATCGCCGCGGGCAAGCACGTCTGGAGCGAGAAGCCGATCGGCATCGACCGCGACAGCGCTCGGGCGCTGCTCGCGCAGGCCGATGCGGCGGGCCTCCGGGTCGGAATCGCCCCGGACACCGTGCTCGGGCCCGGCATCCAGTCCGCCAAGCGGGCGATCGAACGCGGTGACATCGGCCGACCGCTCTTCGCGCAGACGAGCATGCAGTACCAGGGACCCGAGGTGTTCCACCCGAACCCGGGCTTCCTGTACGCGAACGGCGCCGGACCGCTGTTCGACATGGGCCCGTACTACCTGACCACGCTGATCTCGATCCTCGGTCCGGTGGCGACGGTCGCCGCGATGGGGCTCAAGCAGGTCGAGGAGCGCACGATCCTCGTGGGGCCGGATGCCGGGCAGACGTTCCCGGTCGAGGTCCCTTCGACGATCAACGTGCTCGCGACGTTCGAGGGCGGCGCCCAGTCGCAGTCGCTCCTGAGCTTCGACTCGGCGCTGCGCCGCCAGGGCTTCTTCGAGATCTCGGGCACGGAGGGGACGATCGTGCTGCCGGATCCGAACATGTTCACGGGACGGACCGCCATCACGCGCCCGTTCGGCCACCGGGGCTCCGACCCCGCCCTCGCCGCCGTGGCCGAGCAGGAGTTCACGGAGGTGCCCGAAGAGGGTGTCGTCGTCGGCCGAGGACTCGGCGCGCTCGACATGGCGCGGGCGATCCGCACGGGCCGCCCGCATCGCGCGACCGGCGAGCTCGGCTACCACGTGCTGGACACGATGGCCGCCGCGCAGGACTCCGCCGCTCGCGGCGAGTTCGTGACGGTCGAGAGCACGGTCGAGCCGATCGCGGCGGTGCCGGTCGACTTCGACCCGTTCGCCCGCACGCTGTAGAAGACACGCAGAACGGCCGGGCCCTCGGGCCCGGCCGTTCTCGTTCGTCCTAGACGGTCGCGTCGCGCTTGGGCAGCACCCATCCGGGCCGCACGAAGTGGCACGTGTAGCCGTGCGGGATCCGCACGAGGTAATCCTGGTGCTCGGGCTCGGCCTCCCAGAACGGGCCCGCGGGCTCGATCGTGGTGACAGCCTTGCGGGGCCAGAGCCCCGACGCGTCGACGTCGGCGATCGTGTCGCGCGCGATCCGCTCCTGCTCGGCATCCAGCGGGAAGATCGCCGACCGGTAGCTCGTGCCGATGTCGTTGCCCTGGCGGTTCAGCGTCGACGGGTCGTGGATCTGGAAGAAGAACGCCAGGATGTCGCGGTACGTCGTCTTCGTGGGGTCGAAAACGATCTCGACGGCCTCGGCGTGGCCCGGGTGGTTGCGGTAGGTCGCGTGGTCGTTCGCTCCGCCGGTGTAGCCGACGCGGGTGTCGAGCACGCCGGGCTGGCGACGGATCAGGTCCTCCACGCCCCAGAAGCAACCGCCCGCGAGGACGGCGGTCTCGGTTCCGGGGGTGCGGGTGATCTCGCCGGTGTCGTTCGGTCCGCTGGTCATGATGCGTTCTCCTGTGTGGTGGTCGTGTCGAAGAGGCTGCGGTAGTCACCGTAACCCTGCTCCTCGAGCTGTGCGACGGGGATGAAGCGCAGCGCGGCGGAGTTCATGCAGTAGCGCAGGCCCCCGGCATCCCGGGGTCCGTCGTCGAAGACGTGCCCGAGGTGGCTGTCGGCGCCCGACGAGCGCACCTCGGTGCGCTTCATCCACAGCATTCCGTCCACCTTCTCGGTGACGGCTGCGGGCTCGATCGGGCGGGTGAAGCTCGGCCAGCCCGTGCCGCTGTCGTACTTGTCGGTCGACGAGAACAGCGGCTGGCCCGAGACGACGTCGACGTAGATGCCGGGCTCGTGGTGGTTCCAGTACTCGTTGCGGAACGGCGGCTCGGTGCCGTCGTCCTGCGTGACGCGGTACTGCGCGGGGGTCAGCCGGCTCAGGGCGTCGGCCGTCGCGCGGTAGTCGTGGGACATGGGTTCCTCCTCGGTCGACGCGGCTGGCTGCCGCGTCACTTCAACAGAACCGCGCCGCCGGGGTTTTTGGTCCCGTCAAACTGTGAGCGCGCCGTGAGTTCGTCCGCGTCACGGACGATGGGCGGCCAAGAAGCGCGCGACCTCATCGAACGCCCTATCCCCCTCGGGCACCTGCACGTCCGGGAAGAAGTAGAAGCCGTGCGGCATGCCGTCGGGGAAGTATCCGGCCACCGGGGTGCCCGCCTCCCGCAGCAGGTCGGCGAAGGCACGCGCAGAGTCCACGATCGGGTCGTGCGTCCCCGTCGCGATCACGGTCGGCGGGTAGTCCGCGAGGTCGCCGTAGATCGGGCTGACGAGCGGGTCCGTCCACGGCGTGGTCGGCACGTAAGCGCCCCGGATGAAACCGAAGAAGGCGCTGTCATACACGATCCCGCGGGGGGCCATCGCCTGGAACGAGGGCCACCTCTCGGCGACGAAGTCGACGAACGCTCCCAGCAGCACGACCGCGGACGGCACCGGCACCGCATCGGCCCGGGCGCGCAGAGGCAGAGCCGCCGCGAAATTCGAACCGGCCGAATCGCCCGCCGCCCCGACCCACGCCGGGTCGCCGCCCACCCGGGCCGCGTCCGCGCGCAGCCAGCGGTACACGTCGTAGACGTCCTCCAACGGCGTCGGGAAGGGGTACTCCGGCGCGAGCCGGTAGTCCGCCGAGACGACGAGCATGCCGTTGTCCCGCGCGAGTCGCCGCGTGATGTAGTCGGTGTCATCGGAGCTGCCCACGGTGAATCCTCCGCCGTGCACGTAGAGCAGAACCGGAAGCAACTCTGCGGGCGATGCTGAGCGCGGCCGATAGACCTGGCACCGCGCGACACCCCCGCTCACCGGCAGGTACACCACCGTGACCTCGACGTCCGGGACGGCCTCGGCACCGGTGGGAGGCACGAGCGCCGGGTCCGGCGCGACATGGGCGCCGCCCCCGACGTAGCCGGTGCGCACCGGGATGATCATCATGTCGCGCAACGCGACGGGCGCGCGGTTGTTCGCGATCACGCGGTAGGACGGCATCGCCGGATCGTCCGGGTCGATGTAGCTGAGGCCGTCGATGGGCCGCACGACGGTCACATCCTCCTGACCGTCGGGGATGGAGAGAAGAACCTGATCGATCATCCGCAATCTGCTTTCCGAGCCGTACGAAGGGTCGGCCGCAGACTACCAAGCCGCTTCAGAGCGCGGGGCGCCGCATCCGGTTGGACAGGCTGGAGCCGGCCAGCACGCCGAGGGCGATCGCGACCATCGTGGACAGCGTCGCGACGAGCGAGGAGCCCGCGGCCGAATCACCGCCGAGCACGTCGGCGACCCCGACGAGGCCGAGGGCTCCGGGGACGAGCAGCCAGAACGCGGGGGTGAAGCTGATGAGCGCCGCCGGCCCGGAGGGCTGCCGGGCCACGAGCGCCGTCACCGGCGTCACCACGAGCGCCCCGATGAACGCCGACAGCACACCGCCGAGCACGAGACCGCCGAGGATCTGCGCCGAGTACGCGACGTAGAGGACGAGCAGGATCCAGCCGATCGTCCGCCGCGGCGCGCACCGATGCACAGAGATCGCCATCCCGAACACCGCGACCGCGACCCACGGCGCGAACGGGCCGAGCATCTCGGGGTTCTTGCTGAAATCCACGTCCGGCACCCCGACGACCGCGCCGGCGGTGACGATCCCGGCGCCGAGCAGGACGAGCTGCATCCCCCCGGCGGCAAGACGCCCCGCGCCGGAGATCATGTTGCCCGTGGACAGTTCGAGCACGGCCGTGGTCAGCAGGGCCCCGGGGAGCAGGACGACGAGCGGCGCGATGAGGGCGGACAGGATGCCGGAACCCCAGCCCCCGCGCAGCAGCAGGAACACCACGAGCGCCACGCCGAAGGCGATCGCGACGGTGATGAGGGCGGAGTACCGTCGCGGCACGCGCTCGCTCACGAGAAGCGCGGCGCCGGTGATCAGGCCGAGTCCGGCCGACAGCGACACTCCGGTCCACGTCGAACCGAGCAGCACCGCGAGCGCGCCGCTGAGGAAGCCGTACGCGACCACGCGAACGACCCGCCCGTAGGTCGGTGTCATGTCCCGGACGCGGGCGATCTTCTCGATCGTGGACTGCGGGTCGAGCAGGCCCGTGCGTGCGGCATCCACCGTCCGCTGCACCTCGTCGATCTGCGAGAACAGCAGTTGCCCGTCACCGCTGGCCGTGGCTCCGGTGCGGTGCTGACCGTCGCCGCGCGCCGACACGAGGAGGGCATTGGGGAAGACCAGGGCCTGGCTCTCGGGAAGCCCGTTCGTCTCGGCGATGTCCGCCAGCACGTTCTGGATCGTCTCGACCGAGTACCCGGCGTCGGTCATGGCGCCGCCGACCGCCTCCGTCGCGGCGAGCGTGGCGGCGGCATCCGGTTTCGCGTCCTCGGCGATCGGGAGCGAACCCGTCATGAGCGCGGCACGCGCGCCGATCGCGATGTCGCGTTCGGCGCGGGAACGGCGGGCGAGCAGGAAGAGACCCGCCGCGACGAGGACGATGGCGGCGGCGAGCGCAGAGAACGCGATGGGTGGCACGGGGGACCTGTCTTCGGGTGACGCTTGCATCATCGCAGGGGAATGCGCGGGGCGCGAGTGGGCTTGTCGCCCGTGTGAGGTCCGAGGAGAATGCACGCGTATGGCCGAACTGACGCTCATCCAGCGCTCACCCGATCCGGAGCAGTCCTCGGCGCGCTCGCGGTCGCGCCGCTCGATCGCCGAGAAGGTCCGCTCGCTCGGCCAGAACCGCATCGGCGCCCTGGTCCTGCTGCTCACCACCGTCGCCGCGGTCGCCTGGGCGAACGTGTCGATCGGGTCGTACGAGACCTTCTGGGACACCGAGCTCATGATCGGCGTCGGCGACCTGCACCTCGAATTCACTCTGCACGCCCTCGTGAACGACGCGCTCATGGCGATCTTCTTCTTCACCGTCGGGCTCGAGGTGCGGCGCGAGTTCGCGATCGGCGAGCTCACGAGCTGGTCCCGTGCGGTCGTGCCGGTCGTCGCCGCGATCGCCGGACTCGCCCTGCCGGCACTGCTGTTCGTGTGGGTCGCCGCCGACTCCGGTCACGCCTCCGCGTGGGGCGTCGTGATCTCCACAGACACCGCGTTCCTGGTGGGGGCTCTCGCGCTCGTCGGGCCCAGGGTGCCCGGTCGCCTGCGCGTGTTCCTCCTCGCTCTCGCGGTCGTGGACGACATCGGCGCGCTCAGCATCATCGCGCTCGTGTACACCGAGAACTTCACGCCCCTGCCGCTGCTGATCGCCGCGGGCGGGCTCGTCGGCGTCTACTTCACGCGCTACCTCCGCGGGGGCCGAGGCCCGGTCTACGCGACCCTCGCCGTCATCGTGTGGCTCGCCTTCCTCGCCTCCGGCGTGCACCCGACGCTCGCCGGCGTCGCGATCGCGCTCCTCGTGCCCGTCTACCGGCCGGACCGCCGCGATGTCGAGCACGCGCTCGAGCTCGCCCGCACGTTCCGTCAGTCGCCGAACACCGAGTACGCGCGGGCGGCCGCGAACAGCCTGCGCGAATCGATCTCGATCAACGAGCGACTGCAGTCCGCGTACGCGCCGTATGTCGCGTACGTCATCCTGCCGCTGTTCGCGCTCGCGAACGCGGGAGTCCTGATCACCCCCGAGATCCTGGGCGCCGCCCTCGTCTCCTCGCTCACGTGGGGCATCGTGATCGGGCTCGTCGTCGGCAAGTTCCTCGGGATCTTCGGGTCGGCGGCGATCCTGAAGACCCTCCGGCTCGGCGAATTCGGCCCGGGTCTCACGCTCGACCGCATCGCGGGCGGCGCCGCCCTCTCCGGCATCGGCTTCACGATCTCGCTGTTCATCGTCGACATCGCGATCGACGGGGAGGACGCGCAGAACCAGGCCCGTGTCGGCGTCCTCGCCGCCTCCGTGATCGCGTTCCTCGTGGCCACGATCGTCTTCCGCGTCTCGGATGCGTTCCACCCGCGCGAGGACACCGGCCAGACGCTCGTCCGCCCCGTCGACTCCCGCCGCGACCACGTGTTCGGCCGCGACGACGCGCCGTACACGATCGTCGAGTACGGGGACTTCCAGTGCGGGTTCTGCCTGAAGGCGTCGGGGTCGATCCAGGAGGTCAAGGCCGAACTCGGCGACCAGCTCCGCTACGTGTGGCGGCACGCTCCGCTCACGCAGTACCACCCGAACGCCCTCGCCGGTGCGGAGGCCGCGGAGGCAGCATCCCTGCAGGGCAAGTTCTTCGAGTTCGAGCGCGGACTGTTCTCGGATCAGGAGAACCAGCGCCCGTCGGACATCGTCCGCCTCGCCCGCGAGCTCGGGCTCGACGTGGAGAAGTTCGAGCGCGACCTCACCGCTCCGGAGGTCACCGGGCACGTCCGTGACGACATGCTGGATGCCGAGGCGATGGGGATCACGTCGGTGCCGACGCTCTTCATCAACGGCAGGCGCCACACGGGCCCCTACGACGCGCAGTCGCTCATCCGGGCGCTGACCCCGCCGGCACCGGAACCGACGCCCCCGACCGAGAGGTGACCCGACCCATGGGATCCGACCTGAATCCGACGATGTCGCCCGCGCTCACGGACGCGCAGTGGGAGCGACTGTGCGCGTTCGGGACGCCTGTCGACG
Source organism: Microbacterium sp. (assembly GCA_030148105.1). Classification (GTDB taxonomy): domain Bacteria; phylum Actinomycetota; class Actinomycetes; order Actinomycetales; family Microbacteriaceae; genus Microbacterium; species Microbacterium lacus. Next base: position 6,802 of record JASBUD010000280.1, read on the forward strand.
TCGAGGTGGGCGACTACCTCTTCCGCTCCGGCGATGCCGCGTACGAACTCGCTCTGCTCGAGACGGCGGAGGTCGAGATCGTTCGCGATTCGCTGTGGTGGGTCGAGGAGGCGATCATCACGCGGATGGGTCCGCGCACGTTCGCCGGCGAACTGGGTGTGCTCAACGAGCAGAACGCGTTCCTGTCGGCACGGGTGATCGTGCCGGGGCGCGTGCGCCGGATCCCCCACACCCAGCTGCGGCGGCTCATGGCCGAGGACGACGAACTGTGCGACCTGATCCTGCACGCGCTCTGGGCCCGGCGCGAGTCGCTGCGGGAGGGACCGGCCGCGCTGACGCTCAAGCTCGTCGGCGCCCGCTCCTCGCGGGACTTCCTCGCGCTGCGACGCTTCGCCGAGCGGTTCGGTCTGGCGCACACCGCCGTGGAGATCGACCCGGCCGACCCGCCGGCATCCGCCCACCGGCTCGACCCCGACGATCTGCCCGTCGCGTTCATCCAGGGCGAGCCGATCGTGCGGGCGACCCCGGGCATGGTCGCCGAGCGGCTGGGTCTCAGCTACCAGGCGCACGCCGACGAGATCGTCGACCTGGTCGTCGTCGGCGGTGGACCGGCGGGGCTGGCGGCGGCGATCTACGGCGCCTCCGAAGGTCTCAGCACCGTCCTGCTGGATGCCGTCGCCCCGGGTGGTCAGGCGGCGGCCACGTCGCGCATCGAGAACTTCCTGGGGTTCCCGTTCGGCGTGGCCGGAGGCGACCTGATCGGGCAGGCGTCGCTGCAGGCCCTGAAGTTCGGCGTGCGGGTGTACGCACCGTGCGAAGCGGTGCGCCTCGACCCCGTCGGCGATCTGCTGCACGTGACCCTGACCGACGGGCGGGTCGTGCGGACCCGGTCGGTGATCGTGACCGCGGGCGCCGCATATCGGACGCTCGCGCTGGAGCACTGGGATCGGTTCGAGCGCTCGGGCATCTACTACGCGGCGACCCAGCTCGAGCTCCGCCAGGTGCTGAACGCTCCGGTGGTCGTGGTGGGCGGGGCGAACTCCGCAGGGCAAGCGGCCCTGTATCTCGCCGCGAACGGCTGCCCTGTGCACCTCGTGGTGCGCGGCGACGACCTCGGCGCCCGGATGTCGTCGTACCTCGTCGACCGGCTCGTGGAGGATCCGCGCATCGACGTGCACACCTCGTCGCGCGTCGTGGGCCTGGAGGGGGATGCCGGGCTGGAGCGCGTCCACATCGACAGCCTCGGAACCGTCGACGCGCGCGGCCTGTTCTGCTTCATCGGCGCCGAGCCCGCGACGGGGTGGCTGCG
>JASBUD010000281.1 GCA_030148105.1 Microbacterium sp.
CTCGCCATCCCACGCGCCCTCCGCCGCGAACTGGCGCGCCGAGCGCAACTCCTAGTAGAACGTGCGGCGCAGGCGAGTGCCCTGCACCGCCGCTCTGCCGTGCACGCACATCCCGGCGTGGACCAGCACGTCACCGCGCTCGAGCCCGGTGACGTCCTGGTCCACGACGTGATGATCGTCCACGGCAGAGAGGCCGTGCAGGGCAATCGCCTGCGCCGCACGATCTACTACGAGTTCCGCTCGGCGCGCCAGATCGCGGCGGAGGGCCCGTGGGATGCCGAGTGGGTCGACCGCCGTCTGCGGCTGGTGCCCGTCGCCCTGCGCGAGCGCGCGCGACGCGAGCCGGCGGAGGAGCCCTTCGCCTGGAACGTCCCCGCGGAGATCGCGCCGCTCGCGAGCGAGGACGACGAGGCCGAACTGCGCATCGCGCACGGCGTGCACTCCCCCGGCTCGTACTGCAGCGCGGGCAACGTCCCGTTCTGACCCCCCCGCTGAGACGACATCTGCACGTCGAGACCGTGGGTGAACCCCATGGTCTCGACGTGCAGTTGTCGTCTCACGGTCAGGGGCGCGCACACGGGGCTGTCAGGAGGCACGGAGGGTTCGTCCAGACGGGGTGCGCAGACTGGGAGCTTCGCGTTCACCCGAAGAACGCCCGCTCCGACGCGTCCGCCGGAGCCTCCTGACCCCGGAAAGACCTCTCCCCCGTGATTCACGACACCTCTTCTCGGCGTGCCCGCCGCGCCCGTCGCTCCCCGCTTTCGCATCGTCCCGCCCTGATCGCCGCCGCGCTCGGCGTTGTCGTCATGACCGGCTTCGGCTCCTCCGGGGCCGCGTTCGCCGCCACCGGACCCGACGTGGCCGCAGCGGTCACGACCGCGGGCGACACGATCCGCCAGATCTCGGCCGAAGCGCGGTCGACGCTCGATCTGGCGAAGGCGACGGATGCCGCCGCCTCGGCTCTGAGCGACGAAGCGGCGAACTCGGGCCTGGACCTCGGATCCGCGCCGACCACGATCGACACGAGCGACCTGCGCGCGCAGATCGAGCGCCTGAGCGCCGTGGATGTCGTGCCCGCTCTGCTCCTCCCCGGCGCCACCGACGACACCGCCGCCGCGATCGAGCGCGTCAAGCAGAAGGTGTCCGACCTCCGCGACCGTCTGGATGCCGCGCAGGCGGAAAAGGCGGCCGAAGAGGCCGCGGCAGCCGCGCAGAAGGCTGCCGAGGAGGCCGCGGCGAAAGCCCAGGCGGAGGCCGAAGCCGCTGCGGCCGCGCTCGCTGCGGCGAACACGCCCGAGGGCGCGCAGGCGACCGCCCGTCAGATGGCGGCCGACCGCTACGGCTGGGGCGAGGACCAGTTCTCGTGCCTGATGTCGCTGTGGAACAAGGAGTCCAGCTGGAACTACCAGGCGTACAACGACTCCAGCGGCGCGACCGGCATCCCCCAGGCGCTTCCCGGCGACAAGATGGCGACCGCCGGTTCGGACTGGCAGACGAACGCCGCGACGCAGATCGCCTGGGGACTCGGCTACATCGAAGCCGCGTACGGCACGCCGTGCAGCGCGTGGGGCCACTCGCAGGCGACAGACTGGTACTGAGCCTCCACGCGGAGCGCCCCTCGGACTCCCTGTCCGAGGGGCGCTCTGCGCTGTTCGCACCCATCCGATCGGCAGGCGGCACCGAAGACTCCCGTGACCCTCGCAGACCTTGCACGGAAGAACCCCATGCCCGAGCAGAGCACCTCGCCGCTGGCCGACCCCTCCTCGCACCGCAACATCACCGATCTCCTTGCGCGTCGGGCGGCGGATGCCCCCGATCACGCCGCGTTCGACGTTCCGACGGCCGACCCGGCCGAGCCCTGGCGCGCGGTCACTACGGGCGAGTTCGAGCGCGAGGTCGCCCACGTGGCCAAGGGGCTGATCGCCCTGGGACTGGGTCCTGGCGACCGGATCGCGATCATGGCCCCGACCCGCTACGAGTGGGCCATCACCGACCTCGCCGCCTGGTATGCCGGCGCCGTCGTGGTTCCGGTGTACGAGAGCTCATCCGCGGAGCAGATCACGAACATCGTGACGGATGCCGAGATCAGGCTCGCCGTCACGGGTGACCCCTCGAGCGCGGAGCTCGTCCGGCAGGTCTTCGCCGAAACGGGCCGACGCGACCTCGGCGTGTGGACGATGGATGCCGGGCCGAGCTCCCTCCTCACGCTGGCCGGGCGCGGCACCGAGGTCGACGATCCGACGCTCGAGCGGCGGCGGCTCACCGCCGCCCTCGACGATGCCGCGACGATCGTCTACACCTCCGGCACCACCGGCGAGCCGAAAGGCGCGGTCCTCACGCACCGCAACTTCCTCGGCCAGGTGCTGAACATCGCCGCGGCGTACCGCGAGGTCGTCCGCGAGGACGGCAACACCGTGATCTTCCTGCCGCTCGCGCATGTGCTCGCGCGCGGCCTGCAGCTCATCTGCCTCGCGTCCGGGATGCGGATCGCCCACGTGGCGGACACGACGCAGGTCGTACCTTCGCTCGCCGCCCTCCGACCGACGTTCCTCGTCGTCGTGCCGCGCGTGCTCGAGAAGATCCGCGCGGCGGCCGGCGAGAAGGCCGCGGCCGCGCACCTCGGGCGCGTGTGGGCCGCGGCCGAGCAGACGGCCGTCGAGGTCGGGGCGACCGCCGAGCGCGGCGCCGCGGGCTCGCTCGGCCTTCGCGTGCGCCGCGCCCTGTTCGATCGGATCTTCTACGCCCGGCTCCGCGGACTCATGGGCGGCCGGCTGGCCTGGATCCTCTCCGGCGGCGCGGCGCTGGAGGACCGGCTGTCCCTGTTCTTCCGCGGGCTCGGCGTGCCCGTGATCGAAGGCTACGGACTGACCGAGACGACCGCCCCGCTGACCGGCAACCTGCCCGGCATGATCCGCTCGGGCACGGTCGGGCGGCCGCTGCCCGGCTCGACCGTGCGCATCGCCGAGGACGGCGAGATCCTCGCCCGCGGCGTCGGCGTGTTCGCCGGCTACCGCGATGAGCGCCACAACGCCGAGGCGTTCCGCGACGGGTTCTTCCGGACCGGCGACCTCGGCCGGTTTGACGACGTCGGCAATCTCGTCCTGACCGGCCGCGTGAAGGACGTCATCGTCACGAGCTCCGGCAAGACGGTCACCCCCGGCGTCTGGGAGCAGACCGTCGAGCTTGATCCGCTCGTGGCGCACGCCGTCGTGGTCGGCGAAGGGCGGCCGTACTTGTCGGCTCTCCTTGTACTGGACCCCGAGCAGGTCGCCTCGTGGGCGTCGGCGCACGGGGTCCGCGAGCCGGGATCCCGATCGGAAACGGACACACCGCTCGCGGAGATCGTCGAGCCGCGCTTGCGGGAAGCGCTGTCGCGATCCGTGGATGCGGCGAACGCACGGGTGTCCCGCGCCGAGCAGATCCGCCGCTTCACACCCGTCCTGACCGATCTGGCCGACCCCACCCTGATCACCCCGACGATGAAGATCAAGCGCGGAGCGCTGCTGGACCGCGGCACCGCTCTCGTCGACGCCCTGTACTCGTGACCCGCTCACCCGATCCGGAGAACTCCACACCATGACCTCTCAGAACCGCGCGTCCCTCCTCACGATCGTGATCACCCTCGTGATCGGCGCCCTGGTGGCGGTCGCCGGAAGCCAGGGCGGCGCCACGGTCGGCGGCATCCCCTTGTTCGCCCTCGCCGTCGGCATC
>JASBUD010000287.1 GCA_030148105.1 Microbacterium sp.
TAAAACAGTCCCGGCCAGGCGAGAGCGCCGATAGGTGGTCCATCGGAGTCCGGATTGGCCAGAGTGACACCGGCTGCGGATGCGATGTCGCGACCCATATGGAACGGCATGCCGACGACGTGGGGCACCGTGACGCGATTCACTGCTCGCTCGGCCATGTACCCGACGGTACGCCTCCCGGCCCGCAGCGTCGACGCTTGCGTGCCGACATCACCCGGCGCGAGCCCCACCTCGAGAGATCAGCAATTGAGTGGGCGAGGTTTGTGTCCCTTTTTCGGACGAGGTGTGACGCTTCGGGGTTTCGCGGACATGAACCAGGTGTTCAGTTCAGGATGGAGCAACCCATGAAGACCTCTGATGCCGACCTCATTGATGTGTTGCGCAGCGCAGACCCCGCTTCGGGGCTGACCCTCAGCGCGAGCGACGCGACCGAAGCGGTCCACCGAGCACATCCGGAACGCATGCGGCGGAGGCGATGGAGTGTTTGGGCGGTCGCCCTCACAGCGATTTTCGCGGTGGGTGTGCCGGCCGGCGCCGTCGCTAGCGGATTCGCTGCTCGCACCGGTTGGTTCGGGTCGCCGAACCCCGTCGATGTGGCGTCCGCGGATAGCGAGGATTCGGTCAACACAGAGTCCGACGGCACCGAGTGGCTCGATCTGGGAGCTGCAGACCTCTCGGAAGTCGTTGCCTCCCTTTACCCCGAGTGGTTGCCTCTAGCCCCGGGGATCACCCGTGAGGAACTCGTCAATCGGGTCATCGAGCAGATGGCCGGCACCGAGGGTCTGGCGCAAGAGACGTACGTCCGAAAGGCGTTCGAGTACGCGGCATACCGGGACTGGATCGGCGCGTGGATCACTGCCTCCAACGAGGGCGACACCGCCGCGCAAGCAGCGGCCGCTGCGGTCCTCGTGGACGCAGCCGGATGGCCGGCGACGGTATCGACAGACGGCGGCGGCATCACAGACGGGATGAGAGCTTTCGCAGCGCGCATCGCTGGGGGTGACGTCGAGGCCGCTCAAGCTCTCGCCCAGGTCGAGCACGTCCCCGGATGGGACGGGACAGACCGGAGTCGGCTGATCGCAGAGATCATCGGCGACACGACGGGACAGCAGTGAGCGCGGGGAACGTGGCCTCAACCGGTGAGATTCCACTCACTTCCAGCAGGGTCTTCGGGCGTAGCTCGTCGAGAGCGGACTCGGACAGCGTGTTCGAAGACTCGATTTCGCCACTCGTTCCGCTTCTCTTGCGCTACTTCGCACGCCGCGTCACACCCCACGAAGATGCGGCGGACTGCACCTCCGAAACGCTCCTCGTCATGTGGCGTCATCAGAGCCGGCTCCCCGGCAACGTCGACGAACGACGCGCTTGGGCCTATGGGATCGCCCGGAAGGTCCTGGCCAACTACCACCGCGGTCGTGCACGCCGCGCGAAAGTCGACCTCGCGCTGCGCGCCGCCGCTGCTCTCCCTGCCCCACCTGTCCCGGACGAAGCATTCGTCGCTGCCGAGGCACTCAATCTCCTGAATAGCCGAGACCAAGAACTCATCCGCCTCATCATCTGGGAAGACCTCTCACTCGCCGACGCAGCACGAGTCCTCGGTATCCGAGCTGGCACCGCACGGACCCGCTACTCACGGGCCCTTGCACGACTTCGCAACAACTACGCGACCCTCGAACAGAGTTGAGACAGCGCGATGTCGGCAACGGGAACTCTGCGCCCGTGAGCCGATCTCTTCCGGGTGATGTGCGGATGCGGTGGCTCGCGGGCGCTGGTGAGGCAGTGCGTTTGGCGTTCTCGCCTGAGACGAGTCTTCGGGACATGCCTAGCTCTATTGTGTGGTCGGGACGAGTCGTGCGCTTGAACGTCGCATCCCTGGCTCGCAACTAACTACGTGTGATTGACCGCGGACAGCAGGCGACGAGGCATTGTCGTGAGATTGCGAGCCTGCTCATCAGTCGGCCCTGGTCATCGCTCGAGGCTTGAAGCCGGGTCGTTGCAGATATGGAATCGCTGTCTCGTTCGTTGCTCGCCAGTGTTGTCGAGCCGCTCGACTTCAAGTGACCAGGCGTGCTGCGCGCACGCGACCCGAGCGGAGCGCCGAGCCTCGGTGTTCTATGTCGCTCGGCTCGAGGGGTTCTATGTCGCTCGGCTCGAGGGCGAGTATCTCGGAGACTGTGGCCGGCTCCAGATCAGTCGACAGCACGACAAGCGACGCTCGTCCAGATCTGATCATGTGCTGAGCCTATGACGGCGTCTGGTGATCGATGCGGGGATCCGATACCCGGTCGTCCAGCGGACACCATTCAAGGGAGGCTCGATCCTGCACGGGTTCGCGTGAAGGTCGGGGCGAGTGTGCGTCCTAAGTTGGTCATGTGCACGGTGTTCAGGTCTTCCTCGCGCGCCTCGACAGGATGCTTCTCGTGCGGGTGGCCTCGGGGCGAGTGATCTCGCAGCGTCAGTTCAGGTGGTTCTACTGGATGCGAAACGTCGCGATGCCCGTCTTGGTCGTCTTGGTCGGCTATCTCGCGGTGGGCGCTGCAACGTCTGAGTACGCGCCGACGCTCGTGAAGGTATTCATCTCTGTTCTCGCCGTCACCTCGATCACCGTCGGCCTCACTGTCGGCCTGCTCTTCTTCCTGCCTCTGCGTCTGCAAGCCGACCGTGCATCGCAGGCGGTCCGCGCTGCGATCATCTTCAATTCCGGCGCGGAGCGCGACCCGAGGGGCGGCTCACCATCCGTCGAGTTGGGAAGTGGTTGGGTCAACGTCGTTGGCGGCGGATTGGCCGTGAGCCGAGCTGAGGCTGCGGACCCGCAGGTTCGAGTGATCCCGTGGTCAGAGATTGACGCCATCGAGCGAAGCTTCCCGGCGGGCACAGCGAGCTACCCGGGCATCGCCATATCAACACGGAACAAGCGCATCGACCTTGAGGTGCCACGCCAGAGTGGTCTCACGTTCGCGGGTATCACCACCCACGAGCTCGGTCGTATCCTCACCGATCTGCGTGCGGCCAATCCCGCACGGCACGGTGGTCGCACATAGGAGCACCGGTCCTGCAGGGGTCACGGAGACGGCGAGGACATGAGGAGAGCGTGGGGCGACGTCGCGCAGGTGCGCGGACATGTCGCTCTAGGATCACGTCGTGAGTGAATACGCGCCTTCCCGCGGGGTTCCGGCCGGCTGGTACTCTGATCCCTGGAATCCCGCTGGAGTTCGATACTGGGATGGGGTGACCTGGGCGGGAACGCCGTCGCAGTATTCCGCGCCGATCGGTGATCCGCTCAGGGCTCCGGACGGGACCGGCTGGAGCACGCCGTGGATTTGGCTGGTGACGCTGCTCCCGGTGGTCTCGCTGGTGATCTCGCTGTTCGTCCCGTGGCAGTCCACGATGAACTTCGATCCGAGCCTGAGTGACCCGCGCGCCTCGGTAGCCGCGATGTACGGCAGCTTTGGAGCGCTGCTGTCTCCGGCGTTCTGGCTGGTGGGAATCGTGAACTGGGGCATCCAGGCGCTGTGCATCTACTTCGCCTACCGCGACCACAAGCAACTGATGGCGGTGGGCGTGCCGAAACCCTTCCACTGGGTATGGGCAGTCCTGGGAAGCGTCTATCCGATTGGCAGATCCGTCGTTGCCGTTCGGCGCACCGGACACGGTTGGCCACCGCTGTGGGCCACGGTTGGTGTACTACTGCTCAGCGTGGTTGTGTCGGTCATCGTCACGGTCGAGGTCATGAGTGCGACGTTCAAGATGCTTCAGGACTTGGCGACCCAACTGCCCGTCTAACCGCAGCGAGACCGAGCGAGCCTGCGACCAAGCACACGATGAATAGTGCTCTGACAGCGACCGGAAGCCGGTCCACGATCGTGCCGTACGCTCGCGTGTTTGGGGAGGCGGTTGGGCAGGTTCTAGTCTGAGCGAATGCGCCCCCGATTTCGGTCGAGTATCGCCCTCAGCGGGGCGCTCCTGATTGGCTTAGTGCTCACTGGCTGTGCCACTTCAGCTGAGTCAATGCCGGCGCCGACAGTCACGGTGACGGCGACAACCACCGTATCGGCGACGCCTGATTCTGTCGCCATTCCTCGCTCGTACGAGGACCGGATCAGCGAGCTGGACGCCTGGTCACTGTGCTGGGGAGCGGTCGCGGGGGCGAACTACGGCGTGTGGACGATCGAGCCGTACAGCTCCGAAGCGCCGCTCGGCGGACAGACAGTTGTCGATAACGGCGACGGCACGTTCCGGGTGACAGTGGTCTGGCGGCCGACGTCCGGTGAGGGATGGGCGGGTGAGGCCACGTGCACCGCCGGCGGGACGGTCGGAGCCCCGTCCGTGGAGCTGACCGGGGTGCGGGACTACGGCTGAACCGCCCCGCGAAGGCTGCCACCAACGGTCCCTGATCGAAACGGGCGGGCGACGATCGATGATCCTCTCGCCCCGTTTCCCGGTCACAGATCGGTGAGTGCTACCGTGGGCGCATCCGGCGGGGAGGTGACGGGCGCAGTGATTGACGTTCTGACTTCCTTCGTGCAGGTCCTGCTGATCTCGTCGCCAGCCATCGGCGTTGCTGAGAGCGCTTCGGCCTCGATGTGGGTTGTCATGCTGGCCTCGGCTGTGGTCATCGTCCTGCTCTACGCCGTGGATTCGCCGCGGTCGGTGCGGGCCTCGCTTGTGCGACCGCGCGGAGCCATCGACGTTTCGGTGGCGGTCGCGCAGAGTGATCCGGATGCTGCGGGCCATTCGCGTTCGCGCGCGCCGGGTAACGCGGCTCTGGCCGCGTAGCGCGTCGACGCACCTCCACCCTGCTTCAGGGTGATGCCTGTGTTCGTCGACGTCTGACGTGGCCGTTCTGCGACCACCTCTGACATCGATGGACGGACATCATGGACCTTTTCTCATTCCCCCCTATCGCGGCGATCCTGGATGCGGCGTACGCACTGCTGATGGGGTTGGCGTCACTGCTGCAACCGATCACCGGCGGCGCGTCCGCTGCAGTCGCCGTCGTCATACTCACCCTCCTGGTGCGGACGATCTTGATCCCTACCGGCATCGCGCAAGCCAAGGCTGATCAGACGCGTGCGCGTCTCGCGCCACAGCTGCACGCGCTCCAGCGCAGGCACAAGAACGACCGTGAGCGTCTGCAACGCGAAACGATGAAGCTCTACGCCGATGAGAAGGCGTCGCCGTTTGCCGGCTGCGCGCCAATACTCATTCAAGGCCCCGTTGTCGGAATCATCTACGCACTGTTCCTGCACACCGCCATTGCGGGGCACACCAACGACCTCCTTATCGAGGAGGTCTTCAGTGTTCCACTCGGAACCAGCCTCATCGGCGCGATCGCAAATGGGTCCCTGACTCTGCCGGCCGCAGCCGTCTTCGGCGTCGTGATTGTCCTGATCGTGGCCGTCGCCGAGGTCACGCGTCGGCTGCTGCGACCGGATCCCACCGCCCTGGCTTCCACTCCGGGCGGGGCGCAAGCTCTGCGGTGGGTGGGCCTCCTGCAGTTCGGAACCGCCGTCGCAGCCGTTTTCGTCCCGCTCGCCGCTGGACTGTACCTGCTCGTCACGGTCGCGTGGACACTCGCTCAAAGGCTGATCCTGCGGCGAAAGTTCCCCACCGAACCCTCCACCCGTCGGCAATGAAGGTCGAGGCGTCGAGGGTGGCACGCAAGCCGGCGGCCCTACGGGACGATCTCGACGTCGTTGCTGACTCCGAGTTCAAACAGCTCCCCACTCCAGAAGATCTGTGCGGTGAGGAGCCCGATGACAGAAGCGGCGACGAGAGCAAAAAGCGCGAACGCGATGCCACGCTTCCCGTAGCCCCACCGCGCCAGCAGTAAGAGCAGTACAAGTCCGATCAGATGGACCAAGACGAGGGGAACGCCACCGATGAGCTCGGCGAAACCGACCATCGTTGTTCCCGCTGAACGTGCCTTAGGCTCTTCGGTCTGGGCCTCGAATTGGGCCAGCCCGTACCAGGTCCAGGGGGGCTGAACAGGTAGCGGTCGAGGTGCAACGAGGAACCCTCGAACGCCTCGAGCCGCAGGTCGGGCGCGTGTTCATTGAGCCGTCGTTCACCGAATCAGGCGCCGCGCATCCATGTGCTGTTCATGCCACCACGTACTGCCGCCGTCGTTGGAACACCAACCGTCCCACGCGAAGGATTCCGATGCGATGTCGCTGAAGGTCCACCTCACATGACGGCCGTCAGCCTGTACTCCGTCGAGCTCGATCCTGTCCTCGGAAGCCCTCGCGGTGAGAACGACATGTTCGTCCGCGCGCGGGCAGAACCAGACCACACGCCATCCGATCCGCGAGTCCCACGTGCGGACGGTCGTACCCACTGCGGACCCACTCGCATCGACAATCACGTCCTGGATTCCTCGACCACCGATGATCCAGTCGAAGCTCCACAGCAAATCGCTCTTTGACCAGGTCCCGGCAGACTCGCTGTAGAGCGCGTTGCGGATCTCCCACTCACCGACGAATCGCCCGAACAGGGCGAGCTCGGAAGCGATCTCGGGTGCCGGCCCGTCTGCGGCCAGACTCCGCTGCATGCTCACGGACACAACCTACTCACCGACGCGACAGCGGCGAGCGTCTTCGACGACACGGATGCCGGTCGCCGTGCCTGCGCTCAGAGGCAGAAGCACGCACGCGACGCCGGCGAACCAGCCCGGCCCAACCCGGAGGTTCAGCATCCGGTCGGGTCCCGGCCGCGCTTACCAGCCCATCGTGCCCGGCTCGCCCTTGAAGGGCCCGACGATCTCCGACGTGATCCACCCGCCGTAGAACCCGCCGGGCTGAGGCACTACGGTTTCGCCGTCGACCGTGCACTGATCCATCCGCCCGGCGTACACGGCCACACGATCCCGCAGCAGCTCGTACCCGGGTGACGGGGTCGGATAATTCCACGCCGCCCCCTCGGCGGTCAGCCCGCCGCCGACGAGGTCGAAATAGCGTGCGGCGCCCTTGAACTCGCAGAACGACGAACCGCGCGCCGGCACGAGCGCACCGTCGGCGAACGCAGCGATCGGCACGTAGTAGACCGGCGGATGGCTGGTCTCGAGAACACGGACGACATCGCCCGTGTCGAGGATGCGCTGTCCGCCGAGATCGATCGTCACACGCTTGTCGACGCGCTCGATGCGAGGTGGACGGGGGTAGTCCCAGACGGATTCCTGGCCGGGGCTGACGGGAAGACGGATCGGGCGAGCCATGTATCAACGGTACGCACGAACGCCGGGGCGAGGGCCGTCAGCGCACGTCGCCGTCCAGGTACACCCAGCGGCCCCGCAGCCTGACGAATCGGCTGCGCTCGTGCAGGGCTCCCCGGTCACCGTCCTGGATCCACTCCGCGCGGAACTCCACGACACCGGTGTCGCCGTCCGCAGGCGGGGCGTCGATGATCTGCAGGCCCGTCCACCGCACGTCAGGATCGATCGCGATCTCCTCCGGACGCGTACGCGGGTGCCACGATCGCGCGAGGTGTGCCCTGTCCCCGACGACGAAGGCCGTATAGCGCGAGCGCATCAACCGCTCGGGTGTCGGCGACGATTCGCCGCGAAGCATCGGGGCGCAGCATCCGTCGAAGGATGCACCGCTGCCGCAGGGACACGGGTCCGTCCCGTTCGGGCGGGCGGATGCCGACGCGGCGCGACCGAAGCTCACGCCGCCACTCTCGCACGATCCGCCACGATCGCCCGCACGGCGGCGCGCCCCGCCCGATTCGCCCCGACGGTGGACTGCGACGGGCCGTAGCCGATGAGGAAGAGGCGCGGCTCGTCCAGCGCGCGCCCGTCGGCCACCCGGATTCCGCCGTCCTTCGTGCGCAGCTTCAGCGGCGCGAGGTGGTCGACGGCGGGTCGGAATCCGGTCGCCCAGAGGATGACGTCCGCTTCGACGAGCGTTCCGTCAGGCATGCGGACGCCGTCCGGCTCGATCGCGGTGAACATCGGATGCCGAACCAGCACGCCCCGCGCCTGCGCGGCGCGCGCCCACGGCGTCCAGTGCATTCCCGTGACGGAGATGACGCTCCCCGGCGGAAGCCCGCGCCGCACCCGATCTTCCACGCCGGCGATCGCGGCGACGCGTGCCGGGATGTCGAAGGCCTCGTCCGACCAGTCCGGCTCGCGCCTCGTGACCCAGAACGTCTCGGCCACGTGCGAGATCTCGTCGAGGAGCTGCACCGCCGAGATCCCCGCTCCCACGATCACGACGCGCTGACCGGCGAACTCGTCCGCCGAGACGTAGTCGGCGACGTGCAGCTGTCGCCCGCGGAAGCTGCTCTGACCCGGGTAGTACGGCCAGAACGGCCGCGTCCACGTTCCGGTCGCATTGATCACGAATCGTGCCGCCCACTCCCCCTGATCCGTCCGCACGAGCAGGCGGCCTTCCGGATCGTCGTCCTCGCGCGCGACACCGGTCACCTTCACCGGCCGCCGCACCTGCAGATCGAACTCGTCCTCGTAGGCACGGAAGTAAGCAGGCAGCACGTCGCGGCTCGACGCCGCCGGATCGGCGGGCGGCACAGGGAAGCCGGGCAGCTCGTGGATGCCGTTCACGGTCGCCATCCGCAGACTCGCCCAGCGGTGCTGCCACGCGCCGCCCGGCTCGGTGTCGGCATCCAGCACGACGAAGCTCTCCGCTCCGGCACCCTCGCCCGGCCACGGCGTGAAGCCGCGCCGACGCAGGTGATAGGCCGCCGACAGCCCGGCCTGGCCCGCGCCGATCACGACGACCTCGACCGGGACAGCACGCATGACCCTCGTCAACACGCCCGACGCACCCCGGATTCCCGCTACCCGACACCCGCCGGGGCGGACTGGTAGCGTGCGGCGTACCGACGAGCTTCGCCCCCCAGCGACCGCAAACGAGGAGAGCCCCCATGACCGACGTGAAGAGCGAACCGCCCGCTGCTGGAGCGCAGCCCCGCGAGGAATGGACCGGCCAAGTCGGATTCATCCTCGCCGCGATCGGCTCCGCGGTCGGCCTCGGCAACATCTGGCGCTTCCCCGGTGTCGCCTACGAGAACGGCGGTGGGGCGTTCCTCATCCCCTACCTCGTGGCGCTCATCACCGCCGGCATCCCGATCCTCTTCCTCGACTACGCGATCGGCCACCGCTTCCGCGGCTCCGCACCGACGGCGTTCCGTCGCCTGGGCGGCCGCGCCCGCCGATGGACGGAATCCCTCGGGTGGTTCCAGGTCGCGATCGCCTTCGTGATCGGCCTGTATTACACGGCGGTGATCGCCTGGGCGCTCAGCTACTTCGTTTTCTCGTTCGACCTGCGGTGGGGCGACGACCCGGCGGGATTCCTCACCGGCGAATACCTGCAGGTCGCCGATCCCGGGTTCAGCCTCGACTTCGTGCCGGGAGTGCTCCTCCCCCTCGCGCTCGTGTGGGTCGCCGCGATCGTCGTGCTCGCGCTCGGCGTCGCCAAGGGGCTGCAGCGAGTCAACGTCGTCTTCCTGCCGTTGCTCGTCGTCGCCTTCATGATCCTCGTCGTCCGCGCCCTGTTCCTCGACGGCGCCGCGGAGGGGCTGAACGCCCTCTTCACTCCGAACTGGGCAGCTCTCGGCGACCCGAACGTCTGGATCGCCGCGTACAGCCAGATCTTCTTCTCGCTCTCGATCGCGTTCGGCATCATGATCACCTACGCCTCGTACCGCAAGCGTCGATCGAACCTCACCGGGCCGGGCCTCGTCGTGGCCTTCGCGAACTCGTCGTTCGAGATCCTCGCCGGCATCGGCGTCTTCGCGACCCTCGGCTTCTTCGCCTACCAGCAGAACGTCGCCGTCTCCGAGCTCGAAGGCCTCACCGGCGTCGGGCTGTCCTTCATCACCTTCCCCGCGATCGTGTCCGAGATGCCCGGGGGTCCGATCTTCGGCATCCTCTTCTTCGGCTCGCTCGTGATGGCGGGGTTCACCTCCCTCATCTCGGTGCTGCAGGTGGTCTCGGCCGCCGTGCAGGAGAAGTTCGCACTGACGCCTCGAGGCGCCGCGGTGGGCGTCGGCGTCGTCTCGGCGATCCTCTCGATCCTGCTCTTCTCCACGACGACCGGCCTCCTCGCCCTCGACGTGGCCGACCAGTGGGCGAACAACATCGGCATCGTCGCCTCCGCTGTGCTCGCGACGATCCTGGTCGTCTGGGTGATGCGGAAGGGACCCGAGCTGCGGTACCACCTCAACGCGGTGTCGACGTTCCAGGTCGGCAGGATCTGGGTGCTGCTCGTGGGCGTCCTCGCGCCGGTGATCCTCGCCTACATGCTCATCCAGCGCATCGTGACCCTGATCGTCGACGGCTACGCGGACATGCCCGCGTGGTACCTCGGTGTCGTCGGCTGGGGCACGATCGCGTTCATCGTCGTCGCGGCGATCGTGCTGCCGATGTTCCGCTGGCGCCGCTCCCCCGATGACTTCGCCGCCTGGCCCCCGTACCCGCCCTCCGGCGAGAAACCCGCCACCGCGCGGAAGGGAGCAGCGTCATGACCCCCATCGCGATCACGTTCCTGATCCTGGCCATCGTGGTCGTCTGGGGCGGTCTCGTGGCCAGCACGCTCTACCTCCGACGCCGGCCCGAACGCGAGGGCTACCCGCCGGGTGACACGGATGACCACCGCGAAGACGACGCACCGGTCATCCGCGACACCTGATCAGTTCAGCGCGCGGGTCGACGGCGGAACAATGCCGTCGGAGTACAGGTCGATCGCGAGGTCCTGCAGCGCGGTGAGGGCGACGCGCTGCGTCATGGGCCCGTAGGAGATGCGCGCGACGCCCAGCGCCTCGTACTCCGCGGCGCGGAGCGCGCCGGGCAGCCCGATGACGCTGATCTTGCGCTCGCCGATCCCCTCGACGAGCTGCCGAGTGACGTCGGCGTTCAGGATGCCGGGCACGAAGACCAGGTCGGCGCCCGCATCCAGGTACGCACGGCCACGGGTGATCGCGTCGGCGATGGATTCCTCCACCGGACGGTCGCCGGCACGGACGAACGCGTCGGTGCGCGCGTTCAGGACGAACGGCACGCCCTCGGCTTCACCGGCGGCGATCACCGCGGCGACGGCATCCACGGATTCCGCGAGCGGGCGCAGGCGGTCCTCCATGTTCGCGCCCACGGCGCCCGCAGCGATCGCGCGCCGGGCGGTCTCACCCGGATTACCGAAGCCCGCGTCGAGATCGACCGATACTGGCAGGTCGGTCGACGCGGTGATGCGCGCGACCATGTCGAGCAGGACATCGAGCGGGATGTTCTCGCCGTCCTCGTAGCCGAACGTCGCGGCGATCGAGTGCCCCGCCGTCGCGAGAGCCTGCGTGTCGGGCAGCGCCGCCACGGCGCGTGCGGACACGACGTCCCACACGTTGACGACGCGAAGGATCCCGGGAGCCGCGTGCAGTGCGGCGAGGATCTGTGCTTTCTCCTGCTGAGTGGTCATCGCTCCACGCTAGCGGCGGCGCCCCGCTCCGGTCGCGCGGACGCCGCGGGGTTGACGGCCGCTCTACGCTCGGTGCATGAGACTGACGGCCGGCTTCCGATCAACTCAGCGCAGTCCGCTCCTCCAGGTGGCGAAGTCCGCCGTGGCGACGGTGGCCGCCTGGCTCGTGGCGGGTTTCCTCATTCCCGGTCCTCCCCCGGTCTTCGCCGCGATCGCCGCTCTGCTCGTCGTGCAGCCCAGCGTGAACCAGTCGCTCACGAAAGCCGTCGAGCGCAGCATCGGCGTCATCGCCGGAGTCGTGGTCGCAGCACTGCTCGGTATCGTGCTGGGCGGCGACACCTGGGTCATCCTCCTCGCCACGGTGATCGCGATCCTCGTGGCGTGGATCCTGAAGATGACGCCGGGAACCGCGAACCAGGTGGCGATCAGCGCCCTCCTCGTGCTCGCGCTCGGCACGGCGACGCCGACGTACGCTCTCGACCGGGTGCTCGAAACGCTCATCGGCGCGGTGATCGGCATCCTGGTCAACCTCGCGCTGGTGCCTCCGGTGGCCGTCACGCCCGCGCGAGATGCGGTCACCGCGCTCGGCGACGAAGTGGCGAACTCGCTCGAGCGCCTCGCGGATGCCTTGGAGTCGCGCCCCACCGAAGCCGACCTGCACGGACTCCTCGTCGAAGCGCGTCTCATGAAGCCCATGCGCACCGCCGCGGACCGGGCGATCGATGTGGCGACGGATTCGCTCTCACTCAACCCGCGCGGAAGGCGGCATCGTCAGGAGCTCGCAGCGACGCAGGACCTGCTCGAGCGCATCGGACCCATCGTCACGCAGACGATCGGGATGACGCGCGCTTTCTGCGACCACTACGACCCCACGCTCGCTGATGAGCCGACCGTCCAGGCGATCGCCGAGCAGCTGCGGAGGGCGGCTCACGACGTGCGCCTCGACGTGCGACGGACGGATGCCGCATCCGGCGCGACGCCGGCGTACGAAGAGCCGGCCGCTCTCACCTCGCCGCTCAGCGTAGCCGCGCCTTCGCGCGCGCACTGGGTGCTGATCGGTTCGATGCTCGAGGACCTGCGCCGCGTGCACGAGTCGCTGCGCGAACCCGTGGGGTGATTCGCTACTTGCCGACCTCGACCGTGAAGGTGATGTCCTCGATGCCGCCGTCCGAGTTCGAGAGCACCACGGTCGTCGCGCCGTCGGCGAGCGCCTTGACGCCCGGGTTGAACGTGGCGCCGTCCTTCTCGTAGCCCTTCGTGAACTCGGCGACCGAGGGGTCCGCCACCTCGCCGCTGTAGCTGTCCACTGCCAGGTCGCCCGTGTTGATGTTGAGCACCTGGCCCACCACGAGCTCGACCGTCTCGCCTTGCAGGTCTCCGGCATCCATCGTCACCGGCGCGATCACGGGCGAATTGCTCTGCGCGCACGCGCTCAAGCTGAATGCGAGCGTGACGGCCGCCGCGACGCCGATCAGTTTCGAGATCTTCACGCGGTCAGTATGACAGCGCGCCTGTCCCGAGTCACGGACCCGTTGAGTGTCCAAGACACGCCGTGTCACCGCGTGTCGATGCGGCGTGTCTTGGACACTCAACGGAAGGCGGTGGGGCGGGGTGTGGATAAGTCGCGTGGTCGCGGCGGGTGGGGCGTTAGCGTGGTCGGATGTTCCGCCGCTCCGCCGCCGTCGTCGTCGCGCTCGCGGTGACACTCGGCGCGACCGCGTGCCAGCCGGAGCCCACGCCGACCCCCACCGGGCCCGCCTTCGCATCGGAGGACGAAGCCTTCGCCGCCGCCGAGGAGACCTACCGCGCGTACGTCGACGCGCTGAACCAGGTCGACCTGAGCGATCCCGACACGTTCGAGGCCGTGTACGCCTGGACGACCGGTGAGGCGAACGCGGAGGCCAAGAAGACGTTCACGACTATGCATGCAGACATGTGGACCGTCTCGGGAAAGAGCGTCCCGACCATAGTCGAGCCGCGCCTTTGGGGTGGATCAGGCAACGTGGAGGTCGCCGTCTGCTTAAACGTGGCGGATGTGTCGCTCGTGAACAATTTAGGTGAATCGGTTGTCGATCCTGACCGTCCCGACGTGCAAAGCATGCTCGTAACGATGGAGCAGTCCCCCACTGAGTCTGGCTGGGCGATCCGAAGCTTCGATGGGCGCGACGGAGAGCCATCATGTGGCTGAAGTCATCAACTGCTGTCCTACTGGCAACGGTTCTCCTGCTTTCCGCAACACCTGCCGGCGCGCGTGCCGCCGAGGGGTGTGACTTCAGCGGATGGCAGACGGAGTGCTCCGTCTCGAACTCGGGCTCCCAGGTCGACGTCGGCGCGAGCATCTCCGACCCGGCGACGCCGGTGGGCGACTCAGGCTCCAGCGCCCCCGACCCCGCGCCTCCACCCCCGCCCGTCACGAACACGTGCACCTCGGTGGGCACCTGCGGCGGTCACACGGTGGTGCTGCCGCCGGACGTGTCCGCGGAAGACCTCGCGTCCTTCCGGCCGGCGGCGCCCTCGCTCACCGGTCAGCCGACCGGCTTCGGCATCGTGGGAGCCCCCACGAACCTGGTCGCGGCGGCATCCGAGCAGTATCTGAGCGGACCGCTCCTCGGATGGGACGTCACCGTACGCTTCGTCCCCAGCAGCTATATCTTCGAATACGGCGACGGCGCGTCCGGCCGGTCCTCGACGGGCGGGGCGAGCTGGGAGGCCCTCGGGCAGGCGCAGTTCACGCCGACCGCGACGAGTCATGCCTACCGCGAGCGCGGCACGTACCCGGTCCGCGTGAGCGTGCAGTACACCGCCGCGGTGAACTTCGGCTCCGGCATCTGGCGTCCGGTGACCGGGCTCGTCACGGCCACCAGCGGCACGTACGACGTTCAGGTCGTCGAGGCGCGCACCGCGCTCGTCGGGCAGACCTGCGCCGAGAACCCCGGGGGCCCCGGCTGCTGAGACGGCCATGACAGGATGAGCGCGTGACAGACCGCCTGATGCTCCTGGACTCCGCCTCGCTGTACTTCCGCGCGTTCTACGGCGTCCCCGACACCGTGAAGGCACCCGACGGAACGCCCGTGAACGCGGTCCGCGGCTTCCTCGACATCATCACGCGCCTGGTCACGACCTACGAACCCACGCACCTCATCGCCTGCTGGGACGATGATTGGCGCCCGCAGTGGCGTGTCGATCTCATCCCGACGTACAAGACCCACCGGGTGGCTGAGGTGACAGCGACCGGCCCCGACGTCGAGGTCGTCCCCGACCCGCTCGAAGTGCAGGTTCCGATCATCCGGCAGACCCTCGATGCCCTCGGCATCCCGATCATCGGCGCCGCCGAGCACGAAGCCGATGACGTGATCGGCACGCTCGCGACGCGGGCTTCCCTCCCGGTCGACGTCGTCACCGGCGACCGCGATCTGTTCCAGCTCGTCGACGACGCGAGCGGAGTGCGGGTCATCTATACGGCGCGCGGAATGAGCAACCTCGAGATCGTCACCGATCAGACCGTCGTGAAGAAGTACGGAGTTCTGCCGAGCCAGTACGCCGATTTCGCGACGATGCGCGGAGACTCCTCCGACGGCCTCCCCGGCGTCGCCGGTGTGGGCGAGAAGACCGCAGCGACCCTGCTCGCCGCGCATGGCGACCTCGCGGGCATCATCGCAGCCGCCGAGGCGGGCGAGGGCATGTCGGCGGGCGTCCGCGCCAAGATCCTCGCCGCGCTCCCCTACCTCGAGGTCGCGCCGACCGTCGTGGAGGTCGTGAAGGATCTCGATCTTCCCGAGCCCGACGCACGCCTGAGTCCCCTCGACGAGGCACGACGAGCGGATGCCGCGACTCTCGCCGAGAAGTGGGCGCTCGGCACCGCCATGACGCGGATCACCGACGCGCTCGGCACCCGTTGAGTCAGCGCCCCCTCCGGGCGGCCGGGACGGACGCCAGAAGCGTCGCGCAGTAGATCACCGCAAGCGCGACCAGGAGCGCGAGGGTCGCCGTCCAGTCCCCCGTCACCTCGTGGAGCGCGCCCATCACCGGAGCCCCGAGCGCTCCCACGGCGTAGCCGCCGCCCTGCACGAGCGCCGACATGCCGGCCGCCTCCGCATCGCTGCGCGACACCGTGACGAGCGTCGTGAAGATCACCACGAACCCGCCGGCATGCCCGATCGCTCCGATCATGAGCCACAGCCAGGTCAGTTCGGGTGAGAGCAGCATCCCGACCGTCAGCACGAGCCAGGAGACGCAGATCGTCACCGTCGGGACGATGGGTCGGGTGAACCGCGCGAGGAGCGGCACGAGGAACGCCCCCGCGATGCCCGCGCCCTGGAACAGCGACGCGAGCGCGCCCGCCGCCTCGGCGTTGAGCCCGAGCTCGTCCGCGGTGAGGGTGGGCAGCCATGTGGAGAGTCCGTAGTAGATCGCGCATTGGATCGCGAACGACACCAGCAGCAGCCAGGTCACCGGTCGCCGCGCGATCGAGCGTTCCCGGTCAGCGCGGGCGACGACCGGCATCGGGCCGGTCAGCACCGTCGGGTCGAGATCCTCCACGCGCTCACCCGAGGGCTCCTCGCCCGAGTACCGCTCCCCGTAGCGGTCGCCCTCGCGGCGCGATCGACGCAGCTGCACGCCCCACAGCGCGATACCGACGAGCGTGAGGACGGCCCAGGCAACGAGCGCCGCCGGCCATCCGATGAGTGCGGCGAGCGGAGCCGTGAGGAGCGACGTGATGAGCGATCCGGCATTCAACGTCGCGACATAGGCCGCCGTCACCACACCGACCCGCGCGGCCGGGACGTCACGTCGGATGATCACCGGAATGACGACGTTGCCGATCGTGATCGCCGCACCGATCACGAACATCCCGGTCAGCATCCAGCCGAATCCGGGCAGCGCACGCACGAGGGTGCCGAGCAGCACCCCGCTGAGCGACAGCATGAGCGCGAGCTCGGCGCCGGCCCGCCGGATGATGAGCGCCGCGAGCGGCGTGAGCAGCGCGAACATGAGCACAGGGGCGGTCGTGAGGAGTCCCGCCGTGGCGGATCCGATGCCGAGGTCGCCCTCGATGTCGCGCAGCACGGGCGTGGGTGCCACGATCGGGCCGCGCATGCTCAGCGCGGCGACCAGCACGCCGGTGATCACGAACCACGGGATGCCGCGCCCGATCGATCCTGCCCTGCTCGAGGTCACCGTTCGACGGTACCGCCCGCGCTCTCAGCGGTGCGTCGCCGTCCACTCCCGGAGCCGCGCGAGCGGCCACGTCGTGACGATCCGGTCCGCCGGCACACCAGCGCGTTCCGCCCGCTCGGCGCCGTAGTCGAGGAGCGACAGCTGACCCGGAGCGTGAGCGTCCGAGTCGATCGAGAACAGGCATCCGGCTTCGAGTGCGACTGCGATGAGCTCGTCGGGCGGATCCTGCCGCTCCGGTCGGGAATTGATCTCGACGGCCACGCCGTGCGCCGCGCACGCGGCGAACACGGCCTCGGCGTCCAGGGTGGACGGTGGCCGGGTCCCGCGGGATCCCTCGACCAGGCGTCCCGTGACGTGCCCGAGCACGTCGATCCGCCCGGACGAGACCGCGCGCACCAGGCGGCGGGTCATCGGTCCGCGCTCCATCCGCAGCTTGGAGTGGGCGGAGGCCACCACGACGTCGAGGCGTCCGAGCAGCTCTGGCTCCTGGTCCAGTCCGCCGTCCTCGAGGATGTCGACCTCGATGCCCGACAGCAGCGTGAATCCCTCGCCGCTGAGCCCCGCGACGATCTCGAGCTGATCGCGCAGGCGCTCCGGCGACAGACCGTTCGCGACCCGCAGCCGCGGAGAGTGATCGGTCAGCGCCAGGTACTCGTGCCCGAGCGCACGCGCCGCATCGACCATCAGGTCGATCGAAGTGAGTCCGTCCGACCAGTCACTGTGGCTGTGCAGGTCGCCGCGCACCTCGGCGCGCAGCGCCGACGAACGTTGCACTCCCGCGCGCTCGCGCAGATCGACGAGGTACCCGGGCACGTCGCCGGCAAGTGCTTCCTGGATCACGGCGAAGGTCGAATCGCCGATGCCCTTGCGGCGACGCAGGGCCGCGGCATCCCGCAGCTGCTCCTCGCTCAGCCCCGCGATCGCGTCCGCCGCCGTCCGGAACGCCTTGGACTTGTAGCGCGAGGACCGCTCCCGCTCGAGCAGCGTCGCGATCTCGGTCAGCGCGTCGTGGGGGTGCATCGCGGGTGCGGTCTAGGCGAACGACCGGGTCGCCGCGACCCAGTCCGAAAGCTTCTGCGCTGCGAGGCCCGCGTCGATCGCCGCCGCGGCGGCGTCCTTCGCCTCTGCCAAGCGCTCCAGGATGGGCCGCTGCACTTCGTTCGCGTCCTGCGACAGCCGGAACGCGACGATTCCGGCGGCGGCGTTGAGCAGCACGATGTCGCGCACCGCACCCGTCTCGCCGTCGAAGACGCGGTGGACGATCTGCGCGTTGTGCGCGGGCTCGCCGCCGAGCAGATCGTCGATGTCGGCCAGCGGGATGCCGAGATCACGCGGATCGAGGTCGTGCTCGTGCACGTCGCCGCGACTGACCTCCCACAGCCGGCTGTGCCCGGTCGTGGTCAGTTCGTCCAGACCGTCGTCGCCGCGGAACACCAGGGCTGTCGCCCCACGCGTGCGGAACACGCCCGTGATCAGAGGGACGCGGTCCAGGTGCGCGACACCGACGGCGTTGGCCTCGGCGCGCGCCGGGTTGCACAGCGGCCCGAGGAAGTTGAACACCGTCGGCACGCCGAGCTCGGCGCGGGTCGGACCGGCGTGACGGAACCCGGGGTGGAAAGCCGACGCGAAGGCGAACGTGATGCCCGCGCGCTCGAGCGTGGTCGCGACCTGATCGGGGGTCAGCGCCAGATCGATGCCGAGCGCCGACAGCACGTCCGACGACCCTGACGCCGAGCTCGCAGCGCGGTTGCCGTGCTTGACGACGGGGACACCGGATGCCGCCGCCACGACCGCCGCCATCGTGGACACGTTCACGGTGCCGAAGCGGTCACCGCCGGTGCCGACGATGTCGAGCACGTTCGGGTCCACGCGCAGCGGCAGGGCGGCCTCGAGGATCGCGTCGCGGAAGCCCACGATCTCGTCGACGGTCTCGCCCTTCGCGCGGAGCGCGAGGAGGAATCCACCCAGCTGGGACGGGGTCGCCGTGCCCGACATGATCTGTCGCATCGCCCACGTCGACTCGGACACACTCAAGTCGCGGTCGTCGAGAAGCGTCGTGAGGATGCCCGGCCAGGTGTACAGCTCCGCCATAAGCCCACAGCCTAGCCGCGGGCGTGATCGCCCCGGTGCCGGGCATGGCGCTCGGACACGAACGGCCCCGGGCGAGTTCTTGCCGGACTCCCAGCGGACTCGCGGCGCGCTCCGAGGGTGCATCGAGTCCGAAAGGGAATAAATCGAGACCGCGAATGCGATCCGGCGCCTCGAGGATCGGCCATAATGGTCAGGTGACGACCACGACAGCGACCTACTCGCAGGCCATGCGTTCCGTCAAGCGGCCCGATCCGGTCGCCGTCGGAACCATCGTGTGGCTGGGCAGCGAAGTGATGTTCTTCGCCGGCCTCTTCGCGATCTACTTCACCCTCCGCAGCACTTCGCCCGACCTCTGGGCGCAGGAGACGCAGCTGCTGAACATCCCGTACGCGACCGTCAACACGATCATCCTCGTGCTGTCCTCGGTCACGTGCCAGATGGGTGTCTTCGCGGCCGAGCGGTTCCAGCCCTATTCGACGCGCAAGCGCGGCTGGCTCGGCTGGGGAATGGTCGAGTGGTTCTGGCTGACGTTCGCCCTCGGCGCGATCTTCGTCTCCGGTCAAGTCTGGGAGTACGCGCAGCTCGTCGCGGAAGGCATGCCGATCCAGGCCAACGCGTACGCCTCTGCTTTCTACCTCACCACCGGCTTCCACGCCCTGCACGTGACGGGTGGCCTCATCGCCTTCCTCCTCGTGATCGGCCGCGCATTCGCCGTCAAGAACTTCGGGCGCAAGGAGATGACTTCCGCGATCGTCGTGTCGTACTACTGGCACTTCGTCGACGTCGTCTGGATCGCCCTCTTCCTCGTCATCTACTTCCTGAAATAAGAGCTGGAGCTGATTTCCGACATGGCACGAGAGAC
>JASBUD010000298.1 GCA_030148105.1 Microbacterium sp.
CACGCGGCACCAGGTCCGCGACGAGCGCTTCGGATGCCGGAGCGAAGCCGTCCGGTTCGGGCAGAGTCATGCGCTCATTCTCCCCCGGTGCACGTTCGTTCACGCTCGAGCGCGGGAAACAGCGCGCCCGCTGCACAGAGGTGCAGAACCAGCGGGCGACGGAACAGTCCATGCCCGTTCGGCTATACGATTCAGGCCGATGACCATGTCGGTCACCGGCACGCTCGGCACCTCTCCCGTCCCCCCGGCGGTGGCAACCGCCGAAGCTCGCAGTCGGAGTCCTCTCCACGTCGGCGCTCACGCGGCGTCGATGCTGCCGTCGCGCCTTCCGGGCGCCGCCCTCAGCGCATGTGAACGAGGACGCATACAAAGGAGTAGAACGAATGAAGCCCGCACTCATAAGACGCAACCGGTTCTGGCTGAGCCTGTCTCTCGTGCTGATGCTGCTGTCGGCGATCGTGGCGTCGGCGGTGCAGACCAACGTCGGATCCGTCGCGGTCAAGGACATGCGATGGGAGACCCCGTCCGGCCAGATGATCAGCGCCCTCATGTTCCGCCCCGACGCCGTGTCGGCCGAGAACAAGGCGCCGGCGATCGTCGTCTCCCACGGATGGTGGAACAACCGTGAGATGCAGGATGCGAACTACGTCGAACTCGCCCGCCGAGGCTTCGTCGTCGTGTCGATCGACATGTACGGGCACGGGAATTCATCGCCTCTGATCAACGATCAACTCGACCTCGGCGGCACCGGCATGTACGACGTCGTCAAGCTGGTCGCCGATCTGCCCTACGTCGATCAGGACAAGATCGGCGTCTCCGGGCACTCGAACGGGGCGCGAGCCGCGAACTTCTCCGTCGCCCTGGACGACGCGGCCGACGAGCAGCTGATCGACGCGGTCTTCCTCGTCGACAACGATCCCGTCTACACGGATGCCGACGGCGCGTACGCGAACGTCTACGGCACCCGCGACGTGGGCCTGGTGGCCGACCAGTACGACGAGTTCTTCTTCCGCAGCTACAGCCCGGAGGGAGTCGCGCTGACCCCGCCGCGTGACTACATCACGACCCCGAACGCGCAGTCGTTCCTGAACTTCGGCGCAGACCCCGCGGATGCGCAGCAGCGGGGGGCCGGACAGTTCTATGAGGAGGACGGTGCGACGCGCGTCGTCTACACCCCGGCCGAGACGCACCCGTGGGGCACCATCTCGCAGACGACCGTGGCTTCGCAGATCGAGTTCTGGGAAGAGACGTTCGGCGCGCCCACGCCCATCGGCGCGGGCGCCCAGGTGTGGCAGATCAAGGAGACGGCGACCGCGTTCGGTCTGATCGGATTCGGCATCTTCCTCGTCGCATTCACCCGCGCTCTCCTCGGCACCCGGGCATTCGCCGGCCTGCGGGTGACGGAGGCGCGTGAGCTCGCCGGCACGACCCGCACCGGCCTGGCCTGGTTCTGGGGCGGACTGCTGGTCTCCGCGCTCTTCTCGGGCGCGAGCTACGTGTGGCTCAGCCAGCAGCCCCTGATGCAGGGCATCGCGTTCAACGTGCTTCCGACGATCTTCACCCAGGGAGCGGTGTTCTTCATCGCGACGTGGGCGGCGATCAACGGTGTCGCGGGTCTGATCATCATGCTCGTGTCGTACTTCGCGTTCGGCAGGAAGAACGACCTGGATCTGCGCGCGGCGGGTATCCTCCCGGGATGGAAGACCTTCTTCCACGGCATCGGGCTCGGAGCCGTCGTCGTCGCCGCGGCGTTCGCGATCGTGTTCGTCCTGGACTACTTCTTCACGACGGACTTCCGGCTGTGGGTGCTCGCGGTGAAGGCGTTCGAGGCGGACAAGCTCTGGATCGCGCTGCTGTACGTGCCGTTCTTCCTCGTCTACTTCTTCGCGAACTCGGTGGCGATCAACGGCTTCAACCGGTTCACGCTGCGCGGCAAGGAGTGGCTGAACACGCTGGTCCTCGCACTGGCGAACTCGATCGCGCCGATCGTGCTCGTGATCGCCCAGTACACGACGTTCTTCATCACGGGCGAGACGATCCCCGGGTTCGGTGGCATCTTCAGCATCTGGCTCTTCCCGGTGATCGTGATCCTCGCGGTCTCGGCCGTCATCTCGCGGAAGATCTACCGGGCGACGAACAACCCCTACATCGGCGGCTTCATCAACGCCGCGGTCGTCACGCTCATCTCGGTGAGCAACACGCTGACCGTCACCTACTGACCCGATGCCGAAGGCCGGTGCGTTCAGGGACGCACCAGCCCTCGGTGTCTTCTCGGTTCTCTGAGTTTCCGATGGCCGATATCGGAGAATCGATTGCCGCTGGATGCGGGTGGACGCCTAGCGTCGGGCTTCGAAAACCCGTCGAAAGAGGAGAACATGAACGACAAGACCGTGCTTCTGGTGCTCACGAGCCACGACGACCTCGCCGGCCTGCGGAAGACCGGCTACTACGTCGGTGAGGCCGCGCACCCCTGGCAGCAGCTCACCGATGCCGGATACCGTGTCGAGATCGCGTCGATCGCCGGGGGCGAGCCGCCGCAGGATGGCCGGGACGAGACCGATGAGATCCAGAACGCCTTCCTGGCCGACCCGTCGATCGCGGCGCAGCTGGCGGACACCCCGAAGCTCGCCGACGTAGACGCCAATCGCTACGCGGCGGTCCTTTTCGTCGGCGGACACGGCACGATGTGGGACTTCCCCGACAACCCGGCGGTCAACCTCACCGGCCGCACGGTCTACGAGCGGGGAGGTGTCGTGGCCGCCGTGTGCCATGGCCCGTCCGCGCTGGTGGGCATCACTCTCAGCGACGGCACGCCCCTCGTGTCCGGCAAGCGCGTCGCGGGGTTCACGAACGCGGAAGAGGAAGCTGTTGAGCTGACCGGCGTCGTGCCGTTCCTGCTCGCCGACGCGCTCGAAGAGAAGGGCGCGACCCACGTCCCGGGACCCGACTTCACCGAGCAGGTCGTCGTCGACGGGCGCCTCGTGACGGGCCAGAATCCGCAGTCGGCGACCCGCGTCGGGCGCGAGCTCGTGACGCTCCTATCCGCATGAGCGCCTTCTCCTGCAACGCCCTCTGGGTGGCCCGCGACGGCGAAGCCGAGAGGGTGCGCGGGTTCCTGACCGAGCTGATCGCGGCCAGCCGCAGCGAACCGGGGAACCTCTCCTACCAGGCGTTCGAGGACGCTGAGCGGCCTGGCGCGTTCCGCATCTTCGAGGTCTACCGCGATGAGCGCGCCTTCCAGGACCACGCCGCCTCGGACCACTTCCAGCGTCTCGCCCAGGACGGTGCCGTGCCGCTCCTCGAGGAGCGCGAGAGGTCGTTCGGGGAGCTCATCGAGCTCTGAGCGCCCGGGACCGTGACCGATCTGCGTGGAGGTCCGCCGGCAGATCGGTCACGGTCGCAGCAACGCCGCGAGTCGCGCCGCCACGGCTTCGACGGCGGGTGCGCGACCGGCGCGCGCGCGACGCTTGGCGAGATAGATCGTGTTCAGCGGTGGGTCCTCCAATGCGAGGGGATCGAGGAGCCTGCCGGTGGCGAGGTAGGGAGCAGCCAGATACGTCGGCAGGACGGTCATCCCCACCCCTGCTGCGGCCAGGTCGGCGACGGCGCGCAAGTCGGGAACCGTGACGGGGACCCGGCTCGGGGCCGGGCGGCGGTCGAACACGCTGCGCCAGTAACGGCGGATGATCGGGAGGTGCTCGTCGTACGCGACGATCGGAAGCCCGTCGGGGTCGGTCCGGAATTGCCCGGCGAGTTCCGGCGCGACCACGAGCACGAAATGCTCGTCGCCTACGGGCGCGAACTCGACACCTCGCAACCGCGGCTGCGTCGTGCTCACCACGAGATCCAGCTCACCCGACTCGAGTTTGGCGAGCAGTCCGGTGGTCTGGCCGAACTCCACGCGGATGTCGACCTCGCGCGGAGCCCACTCGTGGAACCGCGGGAGCACGACGAGGGACAGCAGCTCTGCCGGCCCACCGAGGAACACAGTGTGCTCCGACGTCGCCAGGCCCGTAGCCTCAGCGGCCGCTTGCGCTGCGGCATCGACCGCGCCCCCGACCCGCGCCAGCAACGCTCGACCGCGGTGGGTCAGCGAAACCCCTCGGGAACTCCGCTCGAACAATGGGTAGCCCAGTTCACGCTCGAGCGCCTGAACCTGTGCGGACACGGTCGACTGCGTGAGTCCGATCTCGTCCGAACCTCCGGTCACCGAACCTGCCCGCGCAACGGCGATGAAGGTCGCAAGCGCATCGAGTGATGTGTGGCGCATGGCACCTATTGTCCGCCGCACATCCGAACCGCCGCCGCCAATCGGAGGAGGCTGGAAGTCACCAACGCGTCATGGAAGATCTCCGGGCAGCCCGTGCCCACATTCGAGCGAGAACCAGATCCGCCTCCACGGAATGAGCCGGATCGATACCTACTGAGAAGTAGGTCGATCCGGCTCAAAGTGGCGGTGACGGTGGGATTTGAACCCACGGGAGGGGGTTACCCTACACAACTTTTCGAGAGTTGCACCTTCGGCCGCTCGGACACGTCACCGCCGTAAAGCTTACGACACGCCGGGCGAACGAGCGAACCGAGCCGTCTACGAACCCAGCGCAGCCGCCGAGGCGATCAGGTCGACGACCCGCTCCGGCTCGTCGATGCCGACCGAGAAAACGTACGTCGCAGTGAAGCCCAAGTCACTCAAGCCGCTGACCACCGACGCCACCGACTCCGGCGTCGACTGCGGGTTCACACCGATCATCGCGGTCTTCTCGATCTCGTCGTAGTCGCACCCGACCGCGTCGCAATGCCCCCGCAGGACGTCGAGCTTGTGCGCGGGCAGGTCCCCCATCGCCGACAGGTTGCACGCATCGGCGTACTGCGCGACCATCCGCAACGTCTTCTTCTCGCCACCCCCGCCGATCATGAGATACGGATGCGGCCGGCTGATGCTCTGCGGCGAGTTCAGCGTCCGCTCCAGCTGCCAGATGGCTCCGTCATACGGCTCTTCGGACTCCGACCACATCTGCAGGCAGATCTGGATCGTCTCCTCGAGCTGCCGGAACCGCTCCGCGACCGGCGGGAAGGCGAAGCCGAGACCCTGCGTCTCCTGCTCGTTCCATGCCGCGCCGATCCCGAGAGCGGCACGGCCGCCGGAAAGGACGTCCAGCGTGGTGACCTGCTTGGCCAGGAGCGCGGGATGGCGGTAGATCACCCCCGTGACGAGCGTGTGCAACAGGGCCTTCTCGGTATGCGCCGCGATGAACCCGAGGGTCGCGTACGCCTCGAGCATCTCGTGCTCGACGGGTCCGATCCCCGGCAGCTGCCAGAAGTGGTCCATGACAGTGATGCGCTGGATGCCCGCCGCCTCGGCGCCCCGCACGTGCGCCGCGAGCGCCGGGCCGAGGCGCGCCGCGCCGGTGCGCCACGTGAAGTCCGCGATGTGCAGTCCGAATTCCATTCCGCCATTCCCCTCAGGCGCATCGGATGCCGCATCCGCCCACGTCTGCACAGATGCTACGTCCTTGACCGCACCCCGCGGCCCGCCAGTCCCGACGAAGGTCTAGTTTGAGAAAATGAGCCCGACTCTGGACAGCCAGCAGCGGCTGGTCGTCTGGATCGCGGCGCTGGCATCGTTCGTGGCGTTCCTCGACGGGACCGTCGTCAACGTCGCCCTGCCGGCGATCAGCCGGGAGCTCGGCGGCGGGCTGATCACCCAGCAGTGGGTGGTCGACGCCTACCTCATCACCCTCAGCGCGCTGATCCTTCTGGCCGGCTCGGTCAGCGATGCGTTCGGCCGCATCCTCGTCATGCGCATCGGCCTGATCGGGTTCGGCATAGCCTCGATCGCCATCGCTGTGGCCCCCGAACCGCTCTTCCTCATCATCGCCCGCGCAGTCCAGGGGGCCGCCGGCGCGTTTCTGGTGCCCAGCTCACTCGCCCTCATCACCTCGACGATCCGCGGCCCGCTGCAGGGCAAGGCGATCGGACAGTGGACGGCCCTCACGACCAGCGCGATGATCGCCGGGCCGCTGATCGGCGGCCTGTTCGTCGATTTCCTCTCCTGGCGCTGGGTGTTCCTGATCAACGTGATCCCGATCGGCCTCACCCTGTGGCTGCTCACCCGACTCCAGGCCCACGACGTGCGCAAGCCCGACACGCACATCGACTGGCTGGGTGGGCTGATGTGCACATTCGGCCTCGGCGCGGCCGTTTTCGCTTTGATCGAGCAGCCGAGACTCGGCTGGACCGATCCCGCGATCTGGATCCCGCTCATGATCGGCATCCTTCTGTTCGCCGGCTTCCTCGTCCGCCAGCGGACGACGCGGGACCCGATTCTGCCCCTCGGCCTGTTCAAGATCCGCAACTTCTGGACCGGCAACGTGGCGACCTTCTTCATCTACGCCGCGCTGTCGCTGAACGGATTCGTCGTCGCGGTATACCTCCAACAGGGCGCGGGCCTGCCCGCCACGCTCGCCGGGCTCGCCAGCATCCCGACGACGATCCTGATGATCCTGCTCAGCTCGCGCATGGGTGCCCTGGCCGGCAAGCGGGGGCCTCGCCTGTTCATGACGGTCGGCCCGCTGGTGATGGGAGTCGGAGTTCTGCTGCTGCTGAGCGTGCAGGAGGACTTCGACTACTGGACGCAGATGCTCCCCGGAATGATCGTCTTCGGCCTGGGCCTTGCCGCGACGGTGTCACCGCTGACCACGGCGATCCTCGGCGCAGTCGACACGAGCCGCTCAGGCATCGCGTCCGCCGTCAACAACGCGGTCTCGCGCGTCGCGGGCCTGCTCGTGATCGCGATGCTGGCCACGATCGTCGGCGGCACCTTGGACCTGGAGGGGTTCTACCGGGCAGCGATCGTCGCCGCCGCGATGCTGGCGTTCGGCGGACTGGTCTCCTTCCTCGGCATCCGCAATTCGCGACCCGTGGATGCCGCCACCCCGGCGGCCGGATAATCACGGCGACCCCACCCGTGCCGGTCGGTGCGCGTCCTGCCACACTGGTCGCATGACCGTCATCGAGAACTCGAAGCTCACCGTCGTCGGAGCGGGGAGCGTCGGCGCGAGCACCGCGTACGCCGCACTGATCCGCGGCTCAGCACGGCACGTCGCGCTCTACGACATCGCCACGGCGAAGGTGGAGGCCGAGGTGCTCGACCTCGCGCACGGCACGCAGTTCACGGGGTCGAGCGACATCGTCGGCGGCAGCGACATCTCGGTGGTCGAGGGATCCCACGTCGTGGTGATCACCGCCGGCGCGAAGCAGAACCCGGGCCAGACCCGCATCGAACTCGCGGGCGTGAACGCGGGCATCCTGAAGACGATGATGCCGCAGCTGCTCGAGGTCGCCCCGAACGCGATCTACGTGATCGTGACCAACCCGTGCGACGTGCTGACGGTCCTCGCGCAGGAGCAGACCGGCCTCCCGCCGGAGCGGATCTTCGCGTCCGGCACCGTCCTGGACACCTCCCGCCTGCGCTGGCGGCTCGCCGAGCGCGCCGGAGTCTCCCGCGCGAGCGTGCACGCCTACATCGTCGGCGAGCACGGCGACACCGAGTTCCCGCTGTGGTCGACCGCAACGGTCGGGACCGTGCCGATCCTGGAATGGGAGAGCGAAGGGTACCCGCGGATGACCGTCGACGAACTCGACGCGATCGCCGTCGACGTCCGGGATGCCGCGTACAAGGTCATCCAGGGCAAGGGCGCCACGAACTACGCGATCGGCCTTTCCAGCGCGCGGATCGTCGAGGCGATCCTGCACGACGAGCACGCCGTGATGCCGGTGAGCACAGTGCTGCACGACTACCACGGCATCGACGGGGTCGCCCTCTCGGTGCCGTCGGTCGTGAACGCCGCGGGCGCGCACCCGATCCCGCAGACGCCGTACTCGCCGAGCGAACTCGGCCTCATGCGCCGGTCCGCCGACGCGCTGCGCGAGGTCGCGGCCTCGCTGCGCTGAGCCCGGCGCGTCGGGGCGAAATCGTTACCCACGATCCCTCCCGCGCAGCCGAATCCTCGGCCATACTTGCGCTACCCGAACTACTCCCTCGCCCTGCGGAGTCATCATGAACGATCGTCCCCACGTTCGCCGCGCCCTCGCGACAGCCGTCCTGGTCAGTGCACTCGCCCTGGCCGGATGCAGCTCGTCGGCATCCGATCCGGCGGCCACGTCCAGTCCGACCGCGGAAGCGGGGATCGCGGCCGACACCCAGGCCGCTCTGCAGGCCGTCCTGGATGACACGCGCGCCCTCGCCGGGTTCCCCGGCGTGATCGCCCGGGTCATCACGCCGGACGGCACGTGGACCGGGACATCGGGCGGCGCAGGTCCCGACACCGACGAGCCGCCGACGGCGACCGACCTCGCACGCATCGGCAGCGTCACGAAGACCATGACGGGAACGATCCTGCTGCAGCTGGTGGACGAGGGGCTCATCAGCCTCGACGATCCCGTCGCCCAGTACGTCCCGGACGCCCCCAACGGCACGGCGACGATCCAGCAGGTCGCGGACATGACGAGCGGCATCCCGTCGTACTCGCTGTACCAAGGCTGGCAGGACCAGTACTTCAGCGACCCCGCCACCCACTACACCCCGCAGCAGGTCCTGGACATCGACAAGGAGCTGCCGGTGCCGTTCGCGCCCGGCGAGGGATGGCAGTACTCGAACACGAACTATGTGATCCTCGGGATGATCATCGAGCAGGTCACCGGACAGCCGATCGAACAGGTCTACCAGGAGCGCCTCTTCGATCCGCTCGGGATGGACGCGACGGTCTTCCCGGGGGACTACGAGGGCATCGGCTCGCCGCACATGTCCGGTGTCACCGACCAGGGGCAGCCCGACGGCACCCTCGCCGTCGCGACCGACTGGGACCCGTCCTACATGTACGCCGCGGGCGAGGTCATCTCGACGATCGACGACCTGGAGAAGTGGGCGCACGCGCTCTTCACGGGCGAAGGAGTGCTCTCCCCCGCCATGCAGGACGTCCGCCGCGAGTCGATTCTCACCTCACCGCCGCCGAACACCGAGACGGCGGGGTACGGGATCGGCATCGGAAATCGCAACGGCTGGTGGGGTCACACCGGCGAGATCCCGGGCTACAACACCGCGCTCTTCCACAACTACGACACGGAGACGACCGTCATCGTGATCGTGAACAGTGACGCCGGCCTTCCCGACGACGGAGGGAACCCGGCTCCCGCCGTGCAAGCGGGGCTCATCGCCGCGCTCGGGCAGTAGCCCGTCGCCGGGGTCAGCGCGCGCGGTGCTCGAACAGCCCGGCGAGCTTGCGCAACGATGACTCGAGCCCGGCGACGTGTTCCGCGGCGTCGATCCCCGGCGGGACATCCTTCGCCTGCACGGTGACGAGCGTGCCGAGATCGGCGTGGACCTGCGAGCCGGGGGTCTGCTCGGGGTCGTCGAACAGCACGGCCTCGAACGTCCATTCCATGAACATCGTGCCCGCGAACGACGGATCCTCCGACGGGAACCGCACCGACCAGACGATCTTGTGCGGGGCGTCCATCTCGAGGATCTTGGTCTCTGTCACATCAGTGTGCGCCGAGTACTTGCCGGGCGCATCGTGCGTCTCGTACGTCAGCACGGAGCGGAATCCGCCGCCCGCGCGGAGG
Organism: Microbacterium sp.; assembly: GCA_030148105.1. Lineage (GTDB taxonomy): Bacteria > Actinomycetota > Actinomycetes > Actinomycetales > Microbacteriaceae > Microbacterium > Microbacterium lacus. The sequence continues at coordinate 9,625 of JASBUD010000298.1, forward strand.
TCGAACTGCTCGAGGTGCGCGTGCATCCCCTCGGGCGGAAGCCACGCGGCAAGCAGACCGGGGTCCCGGAACGCACGGAAGACCTCTTCCGGCAGGGCTGCGATTCGGCGGTGGGCGGAGTCGACGCGCATACCGACAGCTTAGGACGGGACCCGACTCGGACGGATGCCGCGGGTGCGGCATCCGTCTGTCGGAAGTGCCGCCTACCCTGGGCTCATGGCGACCCGACGCACCTCCGCACCCGCGCCCTACAAGTGCACGGAATGCGGGTGGACGGCACCCAAGTGGGTCGGCCGCTGCGGCGAGTGCCAGCAGTGGGGCACCGTGGTCGAGGCCGCAGAGCAGACCGGCCTGGTGCGCGCCATGGTTCCCGTCGCGCCGAGCGCCGAGCGCGTAGCCCGCCCGATCACCGCGATCGACACGAGGGACGCGCCGCGGCGCACGACAGGAGTCGGGGAGTTCGACCGCGTCCTGGGCGGCGGTCTCGTGCCCGGCGCGGCGATCCTGCTCTCCGGCGAGCCGGGGGTCGGCAAGTCGACCCTGTTGCTCGAGGTCGCAGCGCAGAGTGCGCGGTCCGGGCGGCGCGTGCTGTACGCGAGCGCGGAGGAATCGACCGCGCAAGTGCGCCTTCGGGCCGAGCGGACGGGGGCGCTGCACGACGAGCTCTACATCGCGGCCGAGACCGACCTTGCGACGATCCTCGGGCACGTGGACGAGGTTCGGCCCGAGCTGCTGATCGTCGACTCCGTGCAGACCGTGTCCTCCGCCCTCTCCGACGGCATGGCCGGCCACCCGAGCCAGGTGCGCGAAGTGGCCTCGACGCTCATCCGCGTCGCGAAGGAACGCGGTCTCCCCGTGATCATCGTGGGGCACGTCACGAAAGACGGCACGATCGCCGGTCCCCGCGTGCTCGAGCACCTCGTCGACGTCGTCTGCCAGTTCGAGGGCGACCGACAGACGTCGCTGCGGTTCGTCCGAGCCCTCAAGAACCGTTTCGGGCCGACCGATGAGGTCGGGTGCTTCGACATGACCGGCTCGGGCATCGCCGAGGTCGCCGACCCGAGCGCGCTCTTCCTCGGGCACGGCAGCGTCGAGCCCGGCACGTGCGTGGCGATCGCGCTCGAGGGCCGGCGTGCGTTGCCGGTAGAGGTGCAGGCGCTCACGATCGCCACGGCGGCACCGAACCCGCGTCGCATCGTGAACGGTGTGGACGGCGCCCGCGTGGCGATGGTCCTCGCGGTTCTCGAGAAGCGCGCGGGCATCACGACGTCCAACCTCGACGTCTACGTCTCGACGGTCGGCGGGGTGCGCTTCACCGAACCCGCGGCCGACCTCGCGATCGCGATCGCCGTCGCCGGCTCGGTCCGCAACGAATCCACACCGCAGGGTCTCGCCGCGATCGGCGAGCTGAGCCTGGCCGGCGAGGTGCGACGGGTCACCCAGTCATCCCAGCGCCGGAGCGAGGCGACACGTCTCGGCTACGCCGACCTGATCGATGACCGGTCCCTCACGCTGCGCGGGGCGCTGAACGACGTGCGCCGGCGGGCGAAGTCCCGTCCGGGCTAGGACGCCCCCACGTTCTGAGTCGCAGCTCACCGGCCACGGTGGGTGCGGCGGTATCTGCTGTCGCGCATGCCGAGCACGACCGGGATCACGAGTCCCGCCGCGCACACGAGGCCGACGATGAGGAATTCCATCCGGCGAGTGTGCCAAATCCCGCTTCCGATGTCGAGCTCCCTGCCCTTCGCGAGAGGGCACTTCTGTAGGGCGACACGCCGCGCGGACCCTACATTTCTGCCCTCTCGCGAGGTGCCGTCAGGCGTCGAGGGCGGCGAGCAGGTCGGGCGCCGCGGCACGCATCGGATGCGGGCCCGCGACGTCCAGGATCACCGTGGTGACCTCTCCTTCGTACAGGTCCAGGAACGCACGCAGCCAGCCGGGGGTGCGCAGGGCCACCGGGCCCGGGAGCGCGGCGCGCGCGAAGGCGATGTCGCTGAAGAGCAGCAGGACACCATGCCCCGTGGCGGGATCCGTGGTCGTCAGGGCCTCGTCGTCCTCTGCCCGGAGCGGCACCACCGTCGGCCCATGCCGGAGGGCGAACGCGACCGCCGCGAGGTCCCGGGTCTGGAGCGCGTCACTCAAGGACGGGTTTCGGAACTCCGGCTGATCGGGATCGCTGTGCGACGGCATCCGCTCAGCGTACCCACGGCTCAGGTGAGGAACCCGCGCAGCAGCGCCTCCGACCCCGCGAGATGCTCGAGCGTCGCCGCCTCGGCCGCCTCGGGACGCCCGGCGAGGATCGCCGTGACGATGGTCTCGTGCTGGGCGTTCGAGTGCTCGATGTTGCGCGGCAGCAGCGGGAACGTGTCGAGCCACGCGTTCACCCGCGCCCGGTTGTCCGCTGCGATCTCCACGAGCGACGGGATGCCAGCGATCTCGGCGATCGTGAGGTGCAGGAGGGTGTCGAGGCGCCGGTAGTCGGCCGGGCTCGCGCCGGTCGCCGCCTCGTGCCGCTCCCAGAGCTGCGCGCGGGTCTCCAGGTCCAGTGTCCGGGCGGCCGCTTCGCGCGCGGCACCCGCCTCGACGACCCGGCGGAGACCCAGGACGTCTTCGAGTTCCGCGACCGGCACGACCCCCGGGGGCGGAGGCTGCGGCAAGGGGTCGGCGACGAAAGTCCCCCCGTATCGGCCACGCCGCCGCACGAGGAAGCCGGTGTCGGCGAGCTCGCGGATCGCCTCGCGCACCGTGTCGCGGCTCACGCCATAGAGTGCCGCGAGCTCACGCTCGGGCGGAAGCGACTCCGCAGGGGCGACGACCCCGAGGCGGATGGTCTGCACGAGCCGGGCGACGGTGTCCTCGAGCGCATTGCCTTCGCGGAGGGGCCGGTAGACCACTCGGCGGACCTCCCGAAGCGGCGCCTCGCTCACGGTGTCCGCCCTGACGGTGCCGAACGACGGCTCGCTGGGACGGGCGACGGTCCATCCGTCCCGCGGAGTGCACTTCCGTCCCGCGCAGCAGTCGTTCGGCACATGTTCGGACCTCAGAGCGGCGTGACGTACGCGTTCGTGATACCGCCGTCCACGACGAACGCGGTCGCGGTGATGAAGGACGCGTCGTCCGAGGCCAGGAACGCCACCGATGCCGCGAGCTCCTCTGGTTCGGCGAACCGGCCCATCGGCACGTGCACCAGGCGGCGCTGCGCGCGCTCCGGGTCCTTCGCGAACAGCTCCTGCAGGAGCGGCGTGTTCACCGGGCCCGGGCACAGGGCGTTGACCCGGATGCCCTGCCGCGCGAACTGCACACCGAGCTCGCGCGTCATCGCCAGGACGCCGCCCTTGGACGCGGTGTAGCTGATCTGCGACGTCGCCGACCCGAGCAGGGCCACGAAGGACGCCGTGTTGATGATCGACCCCTTGCCGGCCGGCACCATGTGCCGCAGC
>JASBUD010000301.1 GCA_030148105.1 Microbacterium sp.
CCCCCACACCGCGCCTCCGGCGCAGAGGAGACCGACATGCCGATCGACCAGCACGGCGACACGAAGCTGCAGGGGCTGTCCCTTCGCGGGCTGCCCAAGATCTCGCTGCACGACCACCTCGACGGCGGAGTGCGGCCCGAGACGATCATCGAGCTCGGTGACGAGATCGGACTCGAGCTGCCCGAGTCGGACGGCACCGCGCTCGCGGACTGGTTCGCGCAGAAGAGCGACTCCGGATCGCTCGTGGAGTACCTGAAGACGTTCGACCTGACGACCGCGGTGATGCAGACGCCCGAGGGGCTGACGCGTGTCGCGCGGGAGTTCGTCGAGGACCTCGCCGCGGACGGTGTGATCTACGGCGAGGTGCGCTGGGCGCCCGAGCAGCACCTCACGCGCGGGCTGTCGCTGGAGGAAGCCGTCGAGGCCGTGCAGACCGGCATCGAGGAGGGTGAGGAGGCCGCCGAGGACCGCGGTCATGACATCCGTGTCGGGCAGCTGATCACGGCGATGCGTCACACCGACCGGTCGCTGGAGATCGCGAAGCTCGCCGTCTCCTGGCGCGAGCGCGGAGCCGTCGGCTTCGACATCGCGGGGCCCGAGGACGGGTTCCTGCCGTCCCGTCACCGCGCGGCGTTCGACTACCTCGCCTCGGAGTTCTTCCCGACGACCGTGCACGCGGGAGAGGCCGCAGGCCTCGAGTCCATCCGCTCGGCCATCATCGACGGGCGCGCGCTTCGCCTCGGGCACGGCGTGCGAATCGCGCAGGACCTGGAGATCATCTCCCGCGCCGGCGACGAGGTGCTCGTGCAGTTCGGAGATCTCGCGCGGTGGGTGCGGGATCGGGAGATCACGCTCGAGCTGTCACCCTCCTCGAACCTGCAGACCGGCGCGGTCGCGGCGTGGGGCGAGGAGCTGGGCGACCACCCGTTCGATCTGCTGTACCAGCTCGGCTTCTCGGTCACCGTGAACGTGGACAACCGCACGATGAGCCGGACCTCGCTCACGCGCGAGCTGGCGCTCTTGGTCGACGCGTTCGAGTACGACCTGGACGACCTCGAGACCTTCCAGCTCAACGCCGCCGCCGGTGCATTCCTCCCGATCGAGGAGCGGGAGGAGCTCATCGAGCTCATCGCCGAGGGCTTCGAGCGGTAGTCCGCGCGCAGCGCCTGCGAAACTCCACGGATCTGATGGTTCACCGGCCGATCAGGACCGCTCTGCGGTTTCGGAGGGACGAATCCGTGGAGTTCTGCAGGTTTGGTCGTGGTCCATGCGCGACGATGGCCTTCATGAGCTCCACGACGGAAGGCATCCGGTAGAGGATGTCCTCCGCCAGCGGCCGGACTGTGGTGTATCCGAGCGCGGCGGCCGCGATATCGCGTGCCCGGTCCCTCTTCTGGGCTTCCCACCCTTCGTGAAAGGCGCGGCTGTCGCACTCGACGATCAGCCAGCCGTCCACCACGAGGTCGACCCTGCCGACGCCTTCGATCCGCACCTGCACCTGGACCTCTGCGCCGAGCCCGCGCAGGAGAAGTCGCATGAGGGTCTCCGCTCCCGATTCGCTCCGTCGGTCGAGCAGTCTGCGCAGGCTCCGGTACCGCCGTGGCAATCGTCGGAAGATGTCGCGGAGATCCCCCTCGTCGATCAGACCGTGGTGCCATGCGCTGTCCAGCGTCGCCACAGCGTCCCGGGGACTCTGGCAGCGGCACGCCTGAGCGAGCGCTTCAACGAGGTCGGCGGCCAGTGCGGTCGACTCGGCGCGAGAACGTCGCCAATGAGCGACGACGCCCTGCCTCGCCGGAAGTCGTGTGGTCGATGGCTCGAACTGCGCGTGCAGCGGATGGCTGAGTCGCACGAAGACTCCGAGGGCGGCCAGCAGCGATACGCAGTCCAGGCGTCCGCCGACTCGCCCCGCTTCGATGAGCCCGCGGGGTGCCTCCGCGCTCACATAGCGACCGTTGCGGAGTCGTATCAGCACTCCTCGGCCGACGAGCCCCGCGACGGCATGGCGACTGAGTCCGCGGTCGGCGAGTGCGCTGGGGCTGAGGAATGTGGCAGGCAGGATCTGCGCAGCCATGTGTGCCGGCTTGTCCACTCGGCCAGCCAATCGGATCCGAGCGGGGGTGCACCGGTCCCGTTGACATCTGCGGATGACTTCGGCTCGATCGCCGCCTGGGGAGGAGCCCCCGCGTCTGCAGAACTCCACAGATCCGTTCGTCGGCCGGGCGCTTTGGGGGACTTGAAGCGAGAAAGGCTCCGGATCCGTGGAGTTTTTGCGACTATGCGCGCGAGCTACTGCCCGAGCAGGAACGGGCCGAGCGCGGCGGTGATCTGCTCCTCGATCTCCGCGGGCGTGAGGGTCGCCTCGCCGTCGCCGGGTTGCGGGCCGTACGCGCCGAAGCCGGCGTGGTTGCCGCCCTCGATCACCACGAATTCGGTGTCGGCAGGCAGCAGGTCGGCGGCCTCCTCGATCTTCGCGGGGGTCGACAGGCCGTCCTCGCTGCCCGAGATGCTGAGCACCGGCAGGTCGGTGCCCGACAGGTCGTTGGCGCAGTAGCTGCCGAAGAGCACGAGACCGTCGGTGTCCTGGGCGAGCTGGCACGCCCGCACTCCGCCGAGGGAGTGCCCGCCGACGAACCAGTCCTGCACGCCCGGGGCGAGCGCGGTGAAATCGGAGAGCGGACGGAAATCGAAGAACGCCAGGTTCAGCGTCGGCTTGGTGATCACCACAGTGACCCCCTCCTCGGCGACACCCGCGAGGGTCGCGGCGTAGGCGACGGGCTCGACTTTCGCACCGGGGATGAACACCAGTCCGGTCTCGGATTCCCCATCGGCCGGCGCGAGCACCCACGCCGATCCTTCATCGGTCAACGTGAGCGCGGCGTTGTCCTCCACCGCGGCCAACGCGTCCGGCTCGGCGGACATCACGCCGATGTTCGCCCACAGGAGGAACGCCACGAATGCGATGCCGAGGAGCGCCGCGATCGAGCCGAGCACCCACGCGAGGATTCTCCGGCCGCGGCGCCGGGGCTTCGGTGCGGGAACGTCGACGGGATCGTGTGCGCTCGGGGTCACCGGCCCAGATTACGCGAGCTCGGCCTGTCGGGAGGCGACGACGGCCTCGACGCGGGCGAACAGCGGGTGCGACTCATCCAGTCCGGTGACGGATGCCGTCACGGACGCGGCATCCTGCTCCCGCAGAAGCTGCTGCAGCTGCACCGACTGTTCGTCTTCGGCGTCCTCGAACGCGAGGGCCGCCCCCATCGCCGCCAGGAGCGAGTCCACCGACAGGCCGCGTTCGGCCGCTTCGGCCGCCGGTCCGACGAAGCGCTCGTTGCGGCTGAGCTTGCGCAGGGGCTGCCGGCCCACGCGCCAGACGGTGTCCGGCAGAGCGGGGTTCTGGAAGCGACGCAGGATCGTCGCGCGATACGCGGCGAGCTCGGTCGGGTCGAGCCCGTGCTTGGCGACGAGAAGTGCCGAGGTCTCCGCCAGTGTGGCCGCGACGCGGGCGGCGGTGGCTTCGTCGGCGAGCGCGTCGGCAATCGTCTCATCACCGGCGGCGGCCCCGAAGTACGCGGTGGCGGCGTGACCGGTGTTGACCGTGAAGAGTTTCCGCTCGATGTAGGGCGCCAGATCATCGACGAAGTGCGCGCCGGGGATCGTCGGCGGGTCGTCGCCGAACGGATGCCGCTCGATCGCCCATTCGAAGAACGGCTCGACTGTCACATCGATGCCGCCGCCGGCCGGCTGCGCCGGCACGATCCGGTCGACGGCGGTGTTGGCGAACACCGCGCGTCCCGCCAGGGCGTCCCAGGCGTCACCGGCGAGCGCGGCGACCTCGTCGCGCAGCAGGTCGGTCGCATTGATCGCGTTCTCGCAGGCCATGATCTGCAGCGGGGGAGAGGACGGATCGCGCAGAGCGAGCGCCGCGACGACGTGCGGGGCGACGAACTTCAGGATCGTCGGTCCGACCGCGGTGGTCAGCACGTTGGCGCCCGCGATCTCCTCGATCACCTCGTCGGGGTGGGTGGCGCTGTTGATCGCGCGGAAGCCGGTGACGACGGTGTCGCGCGAGTCCTCCCCGACCTCGTGCACGGTGTATTCGGACGCGGCATTGATCGCGTCCACGAGTGGTGCCGCGACGTCCGAGAAGACGAGCTCGTAGCCGCCCTCGTGCAGCAGAAGTCCGACGAACCCTCGGCCGATGTTGCCCGCGCCGAAATGAACGGCCTTCATCACACGCCCGCCGCGGAGACGAGCCGGTAGAGCTCCTCGGGCGTCTGCGCGCGCTTGAGGTTCTCGACCTCGTCCTCGTCGGAGAAGAGGATCGCGATCT
>JASBUD010000004.1 GCA_030148105.1 Microbacterium sp.
CGTGTCGCGGGGTCCAGGACGGCTCCGCCGCCGAGCGCGACGACCCCGCCGTCCCGCAGGGCCTCGGACACGGCGACGCGCTCGAGCTCGCGGAAGCGCGCTTCACCGTCGCGTTCGAACAGCTCCGGGATCGGCCCGTGCTCGCGCACGATCGCCTTGTCCGTATCGACGAACCCACGACCGAGCGCCCGCGCGACGCGCTTGCCGATGCTCGTCTTGCCCGCACCCATCGGTCCGATCAGGACGACGGCACCGCCGGGAGCGGCACCGGGCGTCCTACCGGCGGACATCGTGTTCGAGCAGCTCCGCATCGCTCGCGGACGCAGTCCGCAGCGTCTCGGGAATCGCCGCGAGGTAGGCCTCGAGGTTGCGGCGGGTCTCTCCCACGCTGTCGCCGCCGAACTTCTCCAGGACGACATCGGTCAGCACGATCGCGACCATCGCCTCCGCGACGACTCCCGCGGCGGGCACCGCGCACACGTCCGAACGCTGGTGGTGGGCCGACGCGGTCTCGCCCGTCGCGACGTCGATCGTGCGCAGCGCATGCGGCACGGTCGCGATGGGCTTCATCCCGGCGCGCACGCGCAGCACGGTTCCGGTGGACATGCCGCCCTCGGTGCCGCCCGCACGGTCGGTCGAGCGCGCGATGCCGTCGTCGGTCACGAAGAGCTCGTCGTGCGCGGCCGAACCACGGCGGCGGGTCGTCTCGAAACCGTCGCCGACCTCGACGCCCTTGATCGCCTGGATGCTCATGATCGCCTGCGCGAGCTTGGAGTCCAGGCGTCGGTCCCAGTGCACGTGCGAACCGAGGCCCGGGGGCAGGCCGTAGGCGAGGACTTCGACGATGCCGCCGAGGGTGTCGCCGTCCTTGCGCGCGGCATCCACCTCCTCGACCATGCGTGCCGACGTGTCCGCGTCGAAGCAACGCAACGGGTCGGCATCCAGTGCGTCCACGTCGTCGGGCGTGGGCAGCGCCGAGTCGTCCGGGACGCGGACGGGGCCGATCGAGAGGGTGTGGCTGACCAGACGGATGCCGAGCTCGGCGAGGAAGCCGCGTGCGATCGCCCCGAGGGCGACGCGGGCCGCCGTCTCACGCGCGCTCGCGCGTTCGAGGATCGGGCGCGCCTCGTCGAAGTCGTACTTCTGCATGCCCACGAGGTCCGCGTGCCCCGGGCGCGGGCGGGTCAGGGCGGCGCCGCGGCCGCGGGAGCGTTCGGTGAGCTCGACGGGCTCCGCGCTCATCACCTCGACCCACTTGGGCCATTCGGTGTTGCCGATGCGCACGGCGATGGGGCTGCCCAGGCTCGTGCCGTGCACGACGCCGGACGAGATCGTCAACTCGTCCTCTTCGAACTTCATGCGGGAGCCGCGTCCGTATCCGAGCTTGCGGCGGGCGAGATCGGCCTGGATCGCGGCGCGCGAAACCGGGACGCCGGAGGGCAGACCCTCCATGATGGCGATGAGTTCGGGACCGTGGGATTCGCCGGCAGTGAGCACGCGGAGCATTGCTCTAGTCTCCCATGACCGCCAGGCGCATTTCGGCGAGCACGGCGGCTTCGTCGGGGAGCTCCCGGTCCGGATCGCTGAGCACGAAAACCCGCACCTGCAGCAGGGCCTGGTGCAGCAGCATCCCGAGTCCCGACCGGGCCGGGGCGCCGGCGCGCTCCCATGCCTCGGACAGGGGCGTCGGCCAGTGTCCGTAGACGACGTCCATGAGCGGTCCGCCATCGGCCGCGAGGGCGTCGGCGGCGTCGGACGATACGGCGGCATCACCGGGGAGTGTGGCGATTGTGAGGTCGACCGGTGACCGGGCGGCGATGAACGCCGCTGAGGACACCGGGAGCCCCAGTTCGTCGCCGAGTACGATGAGCGGGTCGACCGCCTCGGGTCGGCGGGCGACGACCTCGACGCGGTCGACGCCGAGCTCGGCGAGCGCGACGAGCGCGGAGGTCGCCGTGGCACCCGCGCCGATGATGCGCGCGGTTCCGGCGGCGTCCCACCGCTCTTCCCGGAGCGCCCGCACGAGGCCCCCGACGTCGGTGTTGAATCCGACCGGTCCGCCGGGCTCGAGCAGGAGCGTGTTGACGGCGCCCGTGAGGTCGGCGCGTCGATCGCGGGTCCGCGCGGCAGCGAAGCCCGCCCCCTTGAGCGGCATCGTCAGCGACAGACCGCGGAACTCCGGCGAGAGTCCGCCCAGTTCACGGGTGAATCGTTCCTCGGTGACCTGCCGGCGTTCATAGGTCCAGTCGAGCCCGAGCACGCGGTAGGCGGCCGCGTGCAGTTGCGGCGAGCGGCTGTGCGCGACCGGATCCCCCCATACTTCGAGGCGTCGGGGCTCGGCGTTCAGCATCCCGCGTCGGGATTGGCCGCGCACCACTGGATCCACTGCTGGGTCGCCCGGTTGTGGTCGGCGAGGTTGTTCGTGAACACCGTCTCTCCGGTGTTGAGGTTCACGGTGACGAAGTAGAGCCAGTCGCCGTCAGCCGGATGCATCGCGGCATCGATCGCGACGTCGCCCGGGTTCGCGATCGGACCCACCGGGAGACCCTGGATGACGTAGGTGTTCCACGGGTTGTCGTCGTACTGCGCCTCCGCGGAGGTGCTGACGGTGCCGTCCGCCTCGTTGAAGCCGTACTGCGCGGTGGAGTCCATCTGCAGCAGGCCGAACGTCTCCTGGTTGCTCGGGTTCAGACGGTTCTCGATCACCCGCGAGACTTTGTAGAAGTCCGTTCCCGCCCGTGCTTCGCGCTGGATGATCGAGGCGATCGTGAGGATGCGCTCCCGGTCCTCCGCCGGCACCCCGGCGCTGTCGAGCGACGCGATCGTGCGGTTCACGAGCGTGGCGATCACGTCGGTCGCGGTGACACCGGGGTCGAACGTGTAGGTCGCCGGGAAGAGCCAGCCCTCGAGAGGCTGTCCGCCCGCCGCCACGATCGCCGGATCGGCGGCGACGCCGTACACGGTCGGGTCGGCCACGGCGGCCTTCAGCTCTTCCAGCGGGATGCCGGTCCCCTCAGCCAGCAGCGGCAGGGACTGCTCGACCGTGAGCCCCTCACGCAGCTGGGCGCTGTTCTCCATCTTGTTGGCGGGGTCCAGCAGCGCCGCGAGAGCGGCCTCGGAGGTCATCTGCTTCTGGAGCTTGAACACCCCGGGGACGAACGGAGGGTTCTGCCCGGTGTCGATCAAGTACGCGTAGAACGCATCCGGTGTCTTGGTCACACCCGCCTCGAACAGGCTCTCCGAGATCGGCGAGCCGGTGTCCCCCGAGGCGATCGTGACGAATGCCTCGCCGTTGGCCAGGCCGTCCGCATAGTCCTTGGGCTCCTCCCAGCCCATCACTTCGCGGATCTTGTCCTCGTAGGTGGTCCAGACGTAGAAGCCCGTACCCGCGATGCCGCCGATCAGCAGCAGGACGACACCCAGCGCGATCCAGCCGCCGATGCGGCGCCGGCGCTTGTTCTTGGGCGGCGGGACGTCGCCGAGGCTGTCCGTCGTGTGCTCGCCGGTGAAGAGGTCCTCGAGCGTCGCGGTCGCGACCGACCGTGAGGGACGCGCCTCCTCCGCCGGCGCCGTCGCGCGGAGGGGCGCCGAGGTGGCGGGGGGCGCTGCCGCGGGAGCCGCGTGTTCAGACGGCGCGTGTGATGCCGGCGCCTCCTGCCGTGTCGCCGCCGCCCGTGCCTCGCGCCGCGAGAGCGGAGCGGAAGACCCGGTCGCGTTCTGCGTCGTCACCTGTTCCGACGCGCCGCGCTCGGCATCCGCTCCGGCGGATCGGCGTGCGCGGGGGTCCGGCAGCTTGCCGAACAGGTCGGCGAACGGGTCGTCGAACGGCGAGGGGGCATCGGGCATGTCAGACGGGCTCCTCGGCCGGGGGGACGGGTGATCCGGCAGGTCGCCCCGTGCTCTTCTCGACATCGAGAGCCTGCTGCAGCAGGACGACGGCCGCGACCTGGTCAACAATGCTACGAGAAGAACGCTGTGATCTGCCCGATTCCCGCAGAACCGCATGCGCGGAGACCGTGCTCAGACGCTCGTCGACGAGCCGGACCGGCCGATCGGATGCCGTGGCCAGCGCTCGCGCGAAGTCCCGGGCGTCCGTCGTGGAGGCGGTGTCCTCCCCGCGCATGTTCAGCGGCAGCCCGACGAGCAGCTCCATCGCGTCATGCTCCCCCGCGAGGTCGAGGATCCGCGCCAAGGAGGCATCCGTGCGCGGGACGGTTTCGACCGGGGTCGCCAGAAGCCCGTCGGGATCGCAACGGGCAACCCCGACGCGCGCCTTGCCGACGTCGATCCCGAGTCGGACGCCGCGGCGGAACCCGCTCACGCGTCCTCGAGCGCGGCCTTCACGGCGCCGAGCGCCGTCGGCAGCGCCGCCGCGTCGGTGCCGCCGCCCTGGGCGACATCGTCCCGTCCGCCTCCGCCGCCGCCGAGCGTGGCGGCGGCGATCTTGGCGAGCGCACCGGCGCGCGCACCGGCCGAACGCGCGGCGTCGTTCGTCGCGACGATCACGACGGCCCGACCGCCGACATCGGCACCGACGGCGACCACGGCCGCGTCCGTGCCGAGGCGGTCGCGGATGCCGAGCGCCAGGGCGCGCACGTCGTCGGCCGACCCCGCGGATCCGATCGATTCGGTGACCACGCGATACCGGCCCACGGTCGCGGCGTTCGCGGCGAGAGCCGGGACACGATCGGCCAGGGCGCGCGCTTCGAACGCGGCGATCTTCTTCTCCGCGGCCTTCAGGCTCGCCGCGAGCTCGGCGATGCGCGTGGGCAGCTGATCGCGCGGGGTCTTCAGGCTCGACGTGAGCTGCGACACGATCGCGCGCTCGGCGGCCAGCTCACGGAACGCATCCTGGCCGACGAGGGCTTCGACACGACGGTTGGACGCGCCGACGGAGGACTCGCCGACGAGGTTCACGAGACCGATCTCGGCGCTCGAGGACACGTGGGTTCCCGCGCAGAGCTCGCGCGACCACGGGCCGCCGATGTCGACCATGCGCACGGTGTCGCCGTACTTCTCGCCGAAGAGCGCCATCGCCCCGAGCGACTTCGCCTCGTCGAGCGACAGGACGCGCGTGGTGACCTCGAGGTTGTCGCGCACGGCGGTGTTGGCGATCTCCTCGATCTCGGTGCGCGTCTCGGGTGAGAGCGCCTGCCCCCACGTGAAGTCCAGGCGCATGTAGCCCGCGCGGTTCAGGGACCCGGCCTGGGTCGCGCTCTTGCCGAGCGTGTCCCGCAGCGCGGCGTGCACGAGGTGCGTGGCCGAGTGCGCCTGCCGCGCGGCGCGCCGGTTGACGGCATCCACGACGGAGGTCGCCGGCTGCCCGACACCCACTTCGCCCACCGAGACCTCGACCGTGTGGCTGATCAGGCCCGGCACGGGCTTCTGCACATCGAGGACCTCGAGCTCGTACCCGGGGCCGACGATCGCGCCCTTGTAGGCGACCTGACCGCCGGACTCCGCGTACAGGGCGGTGTCGGCGAGGATCACCTCGGCGATCTGGCCCGTCGTGGCCCGGTCGACGGACACGCCGTCGACGAGGATGCCGAGCACGCGGGATTCCGTCTCCAGCTCGGTGTACCCGGTGAAGACCGTCTCGCCCTGCGCGCGGTACTCGCGGTACACGCTCGTATCGGCGAGGGCGCGCTTGCGCGAGCGCGCGTCGGCCTTCGCCCGCGTGCGCTGCTCGAGCATGAGCGCGTCGAACGCGGCGCGGTCGACGGAGAGCCCCGCCTCCTCGGCGATCTCGAGCGTCAGATCGATCGGGAAGCCGTACGTGTCGTGCAGCAGGAACGCCTCGGAGCCGGCGATCGTGGTGCCGCCGGACTTCTTCGTCTGAGCGACCGAGAGGTCGAGGGTCGTCGTGCCGGCCGCGAGGGTCCGCAGGAACGTCTCCTCCTCGGCGAACGCGTACGCCGAGAGGCGCCCGTATTCGGTCTCGAGTTCGGGGTACACCGCCTTCATCGCGTCACGCGACGCGGCGAACAGCTCGGGGAACGTGGGGCCGTCCACCCCCAGCAGGCGCATCGAGCGGATGCCGCGCCGCATGAGCCGGCGGAGGATGTACCCGCGACCCTCGTTGGACGGCGTGACGCCGTCGGAGAGGAGCATGAGGGACGAGCGGACGTGGTCGGCGATGATGCGCATGCGCACGTCGTCGGTGTGGTCCGCGCCGTAGCGCCGGCCGCTGAGCTGCGCGGCGAGATCCAGGACCGGGCGGACCTGGTCGGTCTCGTACATGTTCTGCACGCCCTGCTTGATGAACGCGATGCGCTCCAGGCCCATGCCGGTGTCGATGTTCTTCTGCGGCAGCTCGCCCACGATCCGGAAGTCGTACTTCGAGGTCACGTCGTCGATGGCGTACTGCATGAAGACGAGGTTCCAGATCTCCACGTACCGGTCGTCGTC
>JASBUD010000008.1 GCA_030148105.1 Microbacterium sp.
CGAGCACGCCGACGCGATGTTCCGCACGGTGCACTTCGAACTCAGCCCGCCGGCCGGCGACATCGGCCTGCACCGCGCGCTGGACCGCTTCCCGTTCGTGCCCGATGACCCCGCGCGTCTCGCGCTGGACTGCTACGAGGCCTTCAACATCCAGGTGTCGGGGCTCGTGCAGCGCCTCCAGGCGATCGGCGGACCCAAGCCCGTCATCGGTGTGAGCGGCGGCCTCGATTCCACCCACGCGCTCCTGGTGATCGCCCGGGCGATGGATCGCATGGGGCGCCCCCGCAGCGACATCCTCGCCTTCACGATGCCGGGGTTCGCGACCTCGGATCACACCAAGTCCAACGCGATCGCCCTCGCCGAGGCGATCGGCGCATCGATCGAGACGATCGACATCCGGGATGCCGCCACCGAGCTGCTCGGCCGGATCGGGCATCCGTTCGCCGACGGCGAGCCCGTGCACGACGTGACGTTCGAGAACGTGCAGGCGGGACTGCGCACGGACTACCTCTTCCGGCTCGCGAACCAGCGGGGCGGGCTCGTGATCGGCACGTCCGACCTGTCCGAGCTCGCGCTCGGCTGGGCGACGTACGGAGTGGGCGACCAGATGAGCCACTACGCCGTGAACACCGGAGTTCCGAAGACCCTCATCCAGCACGTCATCCGCTGGGTGATCGCCGATGACACGACCGGGCTGAGCGCCGAGGCCAAGCGGGTCCTGCAGTCGGTGCTCGACACCGAGATCAGCCCCGAACTCGTCCCGGCGGGACAGGACGGCAAGCTGCAGTCCACCGAGGACCGCATCGGCCCCTACGCGCTGCACGACTTCGCGCTCTTCCACATCCTCCGCTACGGCATGCGGCCGTCGAAGATCGCCTTCCTCGCCGAGCACGCGTGGCGCGATGCGGATGCCGGGGCGTGGCCGCCGGGCTTCCCCGCCGAGGACCGGTACGCCTACGACCTGCCCACGGTGGCGAAGTGGCTCCGGGTCTTCCTGCAGCGCCACTTCGCGTTCGCGCAGTTCAAGCGCTCGGCGATCCCCAACGGCCCGAAGGTGTCGCCGGCAGGATCCCTCTCCCCGCGCGGCGACTGGCGCGCGCCGTCGGACGGGAACGCGGCGGTCTGGCTCGCCGAATTGGATGCCGCCCTCCCCGGATCCGCCCGCGCGGACGACTGATCCATGGGCAAGCGCGCCACGGTCGTCGGCAGCGGGCCCAATGGCCTCACGGCTGCCGTCGCGCTCGCGCGGGCGGGCTACACGGTGCGCGTGCTCGAAGCGTCCGCGCAGGCCGGTGGCGGTCTGCGCACGGCCGAGCTCACGCTCCCGGGCTTCCGCCACGACATCGGATCCGCGGTGCATCCCGCCGCGCTCAGCTCCCCGTTCTTCCGCGCTTTCCGGCTGCGCAGCCGGATCGACTGGGTCACCCCCGACATCTCCTACGCCCAGCCGCTCGACGGCGGACGGGCCGCGATCGCGTGGCGCGACATCGACCGGACCGCCGAGGCATTGGAACAGGACGCCCGCGCGTGGCGCGCAGTGCTGCGGCCGCTGAGCTCGCACCTGGACGCCGTGGTGGATTTCACCGGCTCGCAGCTGCTGCGCGTGCCGCGGCATCCGCTCACCACCGCGAGATTCGGTCTGCGCGTCCTCCAGCTCGGCACGGCGCTCGGCCGCGGGACCTTCTCGACGAAGGAGGCAGCGGCCCTGCTGTCCGGGGTCTTCGCGCACGCGAACACCCGCCTGCCTTCGCTCGGCGCCGCCGCGTCGGGGCTCTTCCTCGCCGCACACGGCCACACCGGCGACGGGTGGGCCTACCCCCGAGGCGGCGCGCAACGCATCGCGGACGCACTGATCGCCGACGTGCGCGCGCACGGCGGCGAGGTCGTGACGCAGCACCGCGTGGACTCGCTCGCAGACCTCGACTGGGGCGACCCGGCCGCCGGCGACGTGCTCGTGCTCGACACGTCGCCGCGGCTGCTGCTCACCCACCCCGGGATCCCCGGCGGCTACGCACGGGCGATTCGCCGGTACCGCTACGGCGCCGGCGCCGCGAAAGTGGACTTCGCACTGGACGGCCCCATCCCCTGGGAGAACCCCGACGTCGCGCGATCGCCGACGGTGCACCTCGGCGGAACGCGCGCGGAGGTCGAGCACGCGGAGAACACCGTGGCGCGGGGTGCGGTGTCCGGCCGACCGTACGTGCTCGCCGTCCAGCCGTCGGTCCTCGACCCGACGCGGGCGCCGCGCGGCAAGGCTGTGCTGTGGGCGTACATCCACGTGCCCGCAGACTCCCCGCTGGACCCGACCGAGCTCGTGACCCGGCAGGTCGAGCGCTTCGCTCCGGGTTTCCGCGACCGCGTCCTGGGCTCTCACGCGATGACTGCGGCGGAGCGCGTCGCGTTCAATCCGTCCGACATCGGCGGCGACATCCTGGGCGGCGCGTTCACCGTCGTGCAGGCGGTGCGCCGGCCAGTGGTCTCCCCTGCGCCGTGGCGGACTCCGATGCCCGGCGTGTACCTGGGCTCGGCATCCACTCCCCCCGGTCCGGGGGTCACCGGCATGCCCGGCTGGTATGCCGCGCGGCAGGTGCTGCGCGACGCCGGAGTCGGCGAGGTGGTCCCCGCGGACCTGTTCAGCGTCTGATCCCCGCGTTCCCCCGGCAGGTTGGCGACACCGATCTGCAGTGGCCCTATGAAACCTCAGGCGCCGTCGCAGGAACATGCCGCCGAAGCTTGCGGGCACGACCTGGGAGACTGGAGGGATGAAACTCCTGGTCGCCGCCCTCGAAGCCGAACTCGTCGCCTTTCCGGAGGACCTTCCGGGATTCGACCGGCTCGTCACCGGTCCGGGCAAGCTGCAGGCGACGTATGCGCTCACCCGTGCTCTGGATGCCGGCAGCTATGAGGAGATCGTCGTGGTCGGCACCGCCGGTGCGATCGACACACTGCTGAGTGCGGACGTGTACGAGATCGATGCCGCGATCCAGCACGATGTGACCGACATCGACGGGATCGTCGGCCAGCATGTGTCACTCCCGCCCCGCGTCGAGCTCGGACGCGAGGGTGTCACGATCGCGACCGGCGACCACTTCGTCGACGACGTCGAGGCCGTCGCGGTGATCCGGCCCCTCGGGGCAGGTCTGGTCGACATGGAGGCGTACGCGTACGCGTGGGTGGCGGAGCAGTTCGGCGTCCCGATCCGCGTGATCAAGGCGGTCTCGGATCGTGCGCAGGACGACGCGATCACCGACTGGCGTGCGACGGTGACCGCCTGCAGCGCTCAGCTGCGCGAGTTCATCCGCGACGAGTACGGCGTCTGAGCCGGCTCAGACCTCGGTGTCGCGGCGCGAGAAGATCACGCGCAGGATCACGAAGACGATCAGCGCCACGACCGCGACCGCGAGCAGCTTGAAGACGAAGGCCAGCACCGAGAACAGGATGTTCACGAGGAACCACGCGATCACGATGGCTGCGACGACGCCGACGATGGTCCAGATTGTTCCCTTGTTCACCCCTCCAGCCTACGGCGCCTGCGCCCTGCTCCTCCGCCCTCGTGCCGGGAGGGAGCTCCGGTCAGACCGGAATCGCCGAGTCCTGGCGAATCACGCTCGGGCCCTGCGCCGTGGCCTCCACCACGAGCTGAGCGGGGAGCTGCTCCTTCATCGCCGCGACGTGGCTGATGAGGCCGACCGTGCGCCCGCCCTGGCGGAGCTCGTCGAGCGTGCGCATCGCGAGGTCGAGCGTATCGTCGTCGAGCGAACCGAAGCCCTCGTCGATGAACAGGGTGTCGAGCTTCACGCCTCCTGCGCGGGCGGTCACGACCTCGGCGAGGCCCAGTGCGAGGGCGAGCGAGGCGAGGAACGTCTCACCGCCGGAGAGCGACTGCGCGGGACGCGCCTGACCCGTGTGGGCGTCCATGACCTGCAGACCGAGGCCGGATGCCGCTCCCCGCGCCGCGCGGGCGTCGGTGTGCTGCAACCGATACCGGGCGGACGACATGTCCTGCAGACGCAGATTCGCGGCCTCGACGATCTCTTCGAGCTCGGCGGCGAGGACGAACGACTCGAGCGTCATGCGGTGCGTGTTCGGGGCCTTGCCGGCGACCGTGTTCGCGAGCCGGGCCACGACGTCGTACTCGTCGGCGAGGTCGGCGATCGTCGCGTGCGCCTGCACGGCGCGTGCGTGCAGGTCGCGCAGGCGCTCGTGGGTCTGCGCGGCATGCACGGCGGCATCCACCGCGGCGCTCCACGCGTCGCGTGCAGCCACCAGAGCGGTGCTGAGCGGTTCGAGGTCGATCGGCTCATCGGGTTCGCCCGCCAGGTCGAGCTCGAGCTCGCGAAGACGGTCCCGTTCGGCGCGCAGCGCCGCGTCGTGGTCGCGGATCCGGGCGTCCAGCGCTGTGCGTTCCCCCGCGTCGCGCAGAGCCGACGTGGCCTCCGCCGCATCGACGAACCCGGAGTTCTCGATGCGGACCGCGAGGTCGGCGGCGGCATCCGCGGAGGCAGCCGCCCGCACGGAGGACTCCGCGTGCGCGTCCTCGAGCGCCTGCGCGAGGCTCCGAAGCCGAGTCGCCTCCGCGATGCGGGCCGAGACCGACGCGAAGTCGCCGCGGGCAGCAGCCACGGTCGCTCGTGCGCCCGCAGCCTGCGCTTCGTGGCGGGCGAGCGCGGTCTGCGCCTCGACCAGCTCGGCCGCGAGTGCCTCGCGCTCGGTGGCTGCGGCCTCGTCGGTCGCGTGGAGTTCGTCGCGCTCGGCCTGCAGTCGGTCTCGTGACCGGGCGGAGTCGGCGGCGGCCACGAGTGCAACCTCCGCGGCCGTCATGGCGGTCTCCAGCGTCTCCACCGACTCGCCGCCCGCTCGGGCGAGGGCAGCGGCGTGGGCGTCGCGTGCGAGCCGTGCGCGCCCGGATGCCGCGCGCTCGGCATCCGCCGCGTGATCCTTCTGCGCCTCGGCCGCGGCGACGTCGTCATCGGTCACCACGGTGTCCGTCAGCGGCGCCGGTGCGGGATGCTCGAGCGCGCCGCACACCGCGCAGGGTCCTCCGTCGACGAGGGCGGCGGCGAGTTCGGCGGCATGGCCCGCGAGGCGCTGTCGGAGGAGCGCGTTCACCGTCGCTGCGGCGCGCTCGAGCGCGGTCAGTGCCACGGCGTGCGCGGCGTCGGCGTCGTTCCGCGCGCCCGCGAGCTGTTCCGCCTCCCGCGCGGCGGCGAGCCGCTCGGCGACCTCGTCGCGGGGCGCCTGCGCCGCGGGAAGCGCACCCGCGGCGGCGGTGTGCAGGCGGATCTGCTCGTCGAGCCGGGCGAGTCGTTCGGGGAGCCCTGCCCGTGCCTCGTCGATCCGGCCGAGGAGCGCCGTGAACTCGGCGCACGTCTCCCGCGTGGTGACCACGGCGTTCTCGGCGGCGGCGAGTTCGGACTCCGCCGACGCGGCGGCCGTCGCGATCGCGATCTCGCCGGTGAGCTGCGCGATCCGGATGCCGAGCCCGGCGGCATCCGGTCGCTCCCCCGCCGCGATCCAGGCCGTCAGCGCGAGCTGCTCGGCGGCGGACGAACGGCTCGCGGCCGCCTCCGCGCGGGCGGCGGCATCGATCGATGTGCGCAGTGCCTCGGCGGCGACCGCGCGCTCGAGGACCAGACGGTCGTGGTCGATCGCGCCGGACGCGGACTCCAAGGCGGCCAGTGCCGTCCGCGCGCGGACGCGCTGCACCTGCTTCTCACGCAGGGTCGCCGCGGCACGGTGCCGCGCCTCGGCCGCCGCGTGCGCGGTGTCGGCGGCATCGCGCTCGCGCGCACTCGTCTCGGCGCGGTACGCGGCGCGCTGCACGGCGCGCTCGACTTCCGCGAAGCGGTCGGCGGTCGACGGAGTCCCGTCGGCCGAGGGCTCGTCCCCCGCCGTCTCGCGCGTGAGGCGCTCCGCCTCGCCGAGGAGCATCCCGACTCCGTCGCCGGCGGCCGTCAGCGCGCGCTCGGCGTCCTTCCGGCGCTGCTCGAACGCGTTCTGATAATTCTCGTACGTACGCGTGCCGAACAGCTTGCGCAGCAGCCGCTGCCGGTCGTCGTTCTTGGCGAGGAGGAACTCCGCGAAACGCCCCTGTGCCAGGAGGATCACCTGCAGGAACTGCTGCTGACTCAGCCCCAGGATCTCGTCGAGCTCGCGGGCCACATCGACCGGGCGCGCTGCTTTACCGACCCATTCGCCGTCGACGAGTTCGTCGAGCTGGGCGCGGTGGGGTTCGGTCGTGAGCCCCGGTCCGCGCAACTTGGGACGTTCGTATTCGGGTGAGCGGGTCACCCGCCACCGCCGCTCGGCGGCGCTGAACTCGACCGAGACCGTCGTCGGGTCCTCCGGTGCGCAGTGGTCGCTGCGCAGGCGCTTGTCCGCGCCCTCGTAGCGCGGCGCCCCGCCGTAGAGCGCGAAGCACACGCCGTCGAGCACGCTGGACTTTCCGGCGCCGGTGCGGCCCGCGATCAGGAAGATGCCGTCGGCGGCGAAGGCGTCGAAGTCGACGACCTGCCGCTCCCGGAACGGTCCGAACCCTTCGATCTCGAGACGGTGGAGTCTCATGCGCGCGCCTCGGCGAGACTGCGCTCGTCGATGACGTCGCTGACGATCCGTGCCTCGTGCTCGCTTGCGCCCTCGCCCTCGCGCACGTGGATGAGGAACGCATCGACGAGTTCGGCATCGCTGCGCGCCGCGCGCACGCGACGGGAGTAGGTCAGGCCGTCGTCTGCGCGCCGACCCTCCGGCGTGTGCATCACCGTGGCGCAGAAGGGATACCGGGCCTGCAGACGCCGCATCGGATCGAGCTGGGGCGTCGCGTCGGTGTACTGCGCGCACACCCACGCGCTCTCGGACTCGGTGAAGTGCTCGTCGGTCAGGAGCTCATCGAGCGTGCCGCGGAGGGTCTTCAGGGGCCGCGGCACGGGCAGGTCGAGCCAGGTCGCGCTCGCCAGCCCGTCGGCGTCGAGGTCGACCAGCCACGAGCCGCGCGGCTTGTCGCCCTCGCCGAAGCTGTAGTGCAGCGGCGCTCCGGCGTACCGCACCCGGTCGGAGAGCTGCTGGCGGCCGTGGATATGGCCGAGCGCGACGTAGTCGGGCCCGTCGAAAGCGCTCAGCGCCACGACGTCCAGGCTCCCCTGCCGGATCTCGCGCTCGACGCCGGCGGTGGCCTCCACACCCGCGGCGAAGCAGTGTGCGATCGCGACCGAGCGCCCACCGCGGGCCTCGAGGTCGGCGCGGACGAGACCCATCGCGTGCACGATCGTGGCGTGCTGCGAACGCAGCCCGGCGTCCGGCCACAGATGCCGCACGAGCGCGGGCTCGAGGAACGGGATGCCGTAGAAGTGCACGGGGCCGTGCGCGTCGGCGATCGTGATCGGGATGCCGACCGTGAGCGGATCGGTCACGACGTGGATCCCGTCCCGCAGCAGTGCGGACTGGAAGCCGAGTCGCGCGGCGGAGTCGTGGTTTCCGCTCGTCACGATGATCTGGGCACCGGAGGCCGAAAGTGCGGCGAGGGTGTCGGTCAGCAGGGAGTAGCACGCGGCCGCGGGCGCGGCGGAGTCGAACACGTCGCCGGCGACGATGACGACGTCGACGTCGTTCTCGCGCACCTGATCGGCGAGGCGCTCGAGCACACCGCGCAGCGCGTCGAGCGTGGAGTGTCCGTGGAAGGACCGCCCGATGTGCCAGTCGGAGGTGTGCAGGATCCGCATGCTCACACGCTACGGCGGCCCGCCGACATCGCCGCCGAGGCGAGCGGGCTTTCGCTCAGCCGACCTTCTGCTTCTTCTTGCGCCGCGAGCCGAGGTCGATGACCGAGATCGAGAACGCGAGGGCGACGAAGATCGCGACGGCGATCATCCCGTACGCGTAGGCGTCGTGATAGACGACGATGTCCGGTGCATCCCCGCCGGTCTCGCGGTAGATCGTGGCGTAGAAGAGCGACAGGGCCACGGCCGTGCCGACGGCGGTGCCGATGCGCTGGCCGAGCTGTCCGATCGAGCCGGCCACCCCGCCCTGCTTGACCGGGATGTCGGCGAGGGTCAGCGTCTGGTTGGGCGAGATCACGAGTCCGCCGCCGATGCCGCCGACCACCATGACGCCGGCCATGACCCACGCGACGGCATCCGCGGGGACGAACAGTGCCGCGGCGGCGAGCCCGACCACGCACAGGAGCACCGCCGAAAGGCCCCAGACGACCACCGGTCGCCCGTACTTCCCGACGAGGTTGCCGCCGATCCAGGAGAACACCGCGCTCGCGAGAGCGAACCCGATCGAGACCATGCCCGCGTACACCGGCTCGAGTCCGACGCCGGTCTGCAGGAAGAGGGTCGTGAGCAGGAACAGAGCGGGAAGCGCGGTGAAGTACGCGGCGATCAGCAGGGTGCCGTTGCGGAAGGAGGACACCCGGAACAGCGCGAACCGGATGAGCGGCTGGTTGCCGTTGCGTTCGTAGCGGCGCTCCCACGCGACGAACGCGCCGGCGAAGAGCACGAACGCGACCAGGAGCCACCATCGGCGCGGGTCGTCGTCCGGCGACCCGGTCGTGAAGAGGAACGGCCACATCAGCGAGAGCACGGCGAGGCCGAAGAGCACGACGCCGAACACGTCGAACGAGAGCGCCTTGCCCGTCTTCAGCCGCGTGCGCGGCAGCACCCAGATCGCGAGCCCGATCGCGATGAGCCCGAGCGGCACGTTCATCCAGAAGATGAGGCGCCAGCCGTCCGTCGCCCCGCCGACCAGGATGAGGAGTCCACCCAGTGTCGGCCCGAACGCCGTCGCGATGCCGATCGTGGCGCCGAACAAGCCGAACGCCCGTCCGCGCTCTTTGCCCTGGAAGAGCTGCTGGATGAGCCCCAGGACCTGGGGCATCTGGATGCCGGCCGCCACGCCCTGCAGCAGCCGGGCGACCATGAGTATCACCGGGCTCACCGCGATCGCGCACAGCAGGCTCGTGACGGTGAACAGCGACAGGCCGACGATGAACAGCGCGCGCCGGGACCGCTGATCGCCGAGCCGGCCCATCGGCACGAGCACGAGCCCGAACGTGAGCACGTATCCGGAGACGATGAGCTGCAGCTCGGTCGACCCGGCGCCGAGCGCCTCTTCGATCGACGGCAGCGCGACGTTCACCTTCGACAGGTCGAGGATCGTGATCGCGGCGACGGCGACGCACACCCAGAAGGCCCGCCACCGCTGGGGGGCGCTCAGGGTGATCGTCCCGGTGGGGGCGGCGGTGCGCGAGGCGGTATCGGACATCGCGTCCACGCTAGTCGTGCGGGCGGGTCCGGGGGTCGCCCGGGATGCGGTTAGCCTCAACGGGTGAGCGCGATCGCCTCCTTCAGCCATGCGGGCGCGACCCTCGTCGCCGAGACCCGCGGTGCCGCCGACGCGCAGAGCACGTTCCTGCTGGTGCACGGGATCGGGATGGGCCGCACGATCTTCGCCGACCTGTCCGATCATCTGGTCGCTGCCGGCGGCGGCACGATCGCCGTCGACCTGCCCGGGTACGGCGAGGCACCCGAGCCGGTCCGCGTCCTGACGATGGAGCGGACGGCCGACCTTCTCGCCGCCTTGCTGCGCGATCGCCGCAGCGCGCCGGTCGTCGTGGTGGGGCATTCGATGGGCAGCCAGATCGCCGTCGAACTCGCGGCGCGGCATCCGCAGCTCGTCGACCGCGTCGTCCTGATCGGGCCCACGGTGAACCGGCGGGAGCGGACGGCGTGGCAGCAGATCCTCCGGCTCGTCCAGGACATCGCGATCGAGAGTCCGCGGGTGATTGCGATCGGAGCCCGGGAGTACCTGCGGGCAGGACCGAATCTGCGCGGCAAGTTCCGCGCGATGCTTGCGCATCGACCGGAAGCCGTCTACCCGCGCGTCACGGCGCCGACGCTCGTCATCCGCGGCGAGTCGGATCGCGTCTGCCCGCCGGCATGGTGCCGATTCGTCGTCGCGGCCCTGCCCGACTCCTCGGCGACCGAGATCGCCGGGC
>JASBUD010000010.1 GCA_030148105.1 Microbacterium sp.
GCGAACGTCTACACGGCCGACCCCCGCATCCAGACCGACGACCTCGTCGTGCTCGAAGACCCCGAGGGTCTGTTCCTCGCCTCGAACGTCGTCCCGGTCGTCAGCGGAGAGCTGCCCGACGGTGCGGCCGAGATCATCAACGAGATCAGCGCGGCGCTCACTCCCGAGGGTCTGGTTGCGCTGAACGTGCAGAGCACGGTCGACCAGGAGTCCACGCCCGACATCGCGACGGCCTGGCTCACCGAGAACGGCCTGATCTGATCCGGCCCTGACGGCCCTTCCGCGAGACTGCAGCGGAGCGCCGAGACTGCGGGTGATCCCCTCAGTCTCGGACGCCCGTTGCAGTCTCGCGGCTTTTCGCGGCCGACTACCCTGGGAGGGACATGGCACATCTTCTCGGGGCCGAGGCCCTGCAACTCGAGTTCCCCACGCGGATCATCTTCGACTCCGTCTCGCTCGGCGTCGACGAGGGCGACCGCATCGGCGTCGTCGGTCGCAACGGCGACGGCAAGTCCAGCCTCCTCGCGATGCTCGCCGGGCGACTCGAGCCCGACGGGGGTCGCGTGACCGTCCGCCGTGGCGTCAGCGTCGGTGTGCTCGACCAGGGCGACACGCTCGACGATGGCGACACGGTCGCCCGCGCCGTCGTGGGCGATCTTCCCGAGCACGAGTGGGCGGGTGATCCGCGGGTGCGCGACGTGACCGCGGGCCTGCTCTCGGGCTTCGACTGGAACGCGCCGATCTCCGACCTCTCCGGTGGTCAGCGGCGCCGCGTCGCGCTGGCGAAGCTGCTGATCGGCGACCATGACGTCCTCATGCTCGACGAGCCCACCAACCACCTCGATGTCGAGGCGATCGCCTGGCTCGCCGAGCACCTCAAGCGCCGCTGGGCGCCGAATTCCGGGGCGCTCCTCGTCGTCACGCACGACCGGTGGTTCCTCGACGAGGTCTGCACCCGCACGTGGGAGGTGCACGACCGCATCGTCGAACCGTTCGAGGGCGGTTACGCGGCGTACATCCTCCAGCGCGTCGAGCGCGACCGCATGGCGGCCGCTTCCGAGGCCAAGCGACAGAACCTCGCCCGCAAGGAGCTGGCATGGCTGCGGCGTGGAGCGCCCGCGCGCACCTCCAAGCCCCAGTTCCGCATCGACGCGGCGAACGCGCTCATCGCCGACGTCCCGGAGATCCGCGACCCCGTCGCCCTCCGCTCGCTCGCCGTCTCGCGACTCGGCAAGGACGTCGTCGACCTCCTGGACGTCTCGGTCGCGTACGAGCGTCCCATCCTCACCGACGTGGAATGGCGGATCGCGCCGGGAGAGCGCACCGGCATCCTCGGGGTGAACGGCGCGGGCAAGTCGACCCTCCTGGGGCTCGTGGCCGGCACCGTCCAGCCGACGTCGGGGCGGGTCAAGCGCGGCAAGACCGTGAAGGTGGCCACCCTCACGCAGCGCCTGGACGAGCTCGAGGCGCATCTGGACGATCCCGTGCGGGTCGTCCTCGAGCGCCTCCGTACGACCTACACGTTCGGCACCGGATCCAAGGCGCAGGATCTGACCCCCGGGCAGCTTCTGGAGCGCATGGGCTTCTCGAGCGCCCAGCTCTCCACTCCCGTGAAGGATCTCTCCGGCGGTCAGAAGCGGCGCCTGCAGCTCCTGCTCGTGCTCCTGGACCAGCCCAACGTCCTCATCCTCGACGAGCCGACGAACGACCTCGATACCGACATGCTCGCGGCGATCGAGGATCTGCTGGACTCCTGGCCGGGGACGCTCCTGGTCGTCTCGCACGACCGGTACTTCATCGAGCGCGTCACCGACCAGCAGTATGCGATCTTGGGCGGCCGCCTCCGGCACCTTCCCGGAGGCGTCGACGAGTATCTCCGCCTGCGGCACAGGCAGGAAGAGCAGGCGGATGCCGCCGCCGCGGCATCCGCTTCGGCCTCAGCCCCCGCGTCCACCGGTCTCACCGGCGCCGAGCTGCGCGCCGCGCAGAAGGAGGTCGGTGCGATCGAGCGACGGCTCGCGAAGCTCGCGACGCTGATCGACGCCGCGCACGTGAAGATCGCCGAACACGATCAGAACGACTACACCGGCGTCGCCGCGCAGACGGCGACCCTGCGGGAGCTCGAGACCGAGGTGTCTGAGCTCGAGGAGCGCTGGCTGGAGCTGTCCGAGCTCGTCTGATCCGCCTCAGCGCGGGCGCGGGGGCGGCGGAACCGCCTTCGCGGCGACCACGGTCGCCAGGCCCACGCGCTGAAGCCCCCGACGCGTCTCGATCACGACGCTGACGGCATCCCGTTCGCGGAGCTCGCCGAGCGCGTCCGTCGCGTTCCCGTCGGGCAGCAGGTAGCGCGCCACGACGCGTGTGCCGATCGGGATGCCGCGCAGGAAGTCCGCGGAGTGCGTCACCAGCTGCCGACCGCGTAGTCCTTCAGGAAAACCCCGAACACGTCCTCACCGGCTTCGCCGCGCACGATGGGGTCGTACACGCGTGCGGCGCCGTCCACGAGATCCAGGGGGGCGTGGAAGCCCTCTTCGGCGAGCCGCACCTTCGTCGGATGCGGTCGCTCGTCGGTGATCCATCCGGTGTCCACGCTCGTCATGAGGATGCCGTCCGTCTCGAACATCTCCCGCGCGCTCGTGCGCGTCAGCATGTTCACCGCGGCCTTCGCCATGTTCGTGTGCGGATGCCCGGGACCCTTGTAGCCGCGGCTGAACTGGCCCTCCATCGCCGACACGTTCACCACGTACTTGCGCCGCGCAGCCGAGGCGGCCATCGCCGGACGCAACCGGCTCACCAGAATGAACGGCGCCGTCTGGTTGCACAGCTGCACCTCGAGGAGCTCCATCGCGTCGACCTCGTGCACCCGTTGGGTCCAGCTATTGACCGACGCGGTATCCGGCAGCAGCCCGCCCGCGTCGATCGCGAGACCGGCGGCAATCCGCTCCGGCGAGGCGCTACGGGCTTGCAGCGCAAGCGATGTCAGCGCGTGCGCTGTCGGGTGCTCACCGAGACTC
>JASBUD010000018.1 GCA_030148105.1 Microbacterium sp.
TACGCGATGACCACGACCGAGCTGCAGCCGGTGCTCGCCGGTGCAGAGGGCTGGACGGACGCCGTCTCCACGGGGCGCTGCACGAGCTGAGGCCGCAACCCCCGCGTGTCGGATGGGGCTCGGGCGCTATGCTGACAGGGCAAGTCAATACCGGCCACACAACCCGGGCGGGAGAGCCTCGACAGATCCTTGTCGGGCACCGAAGGAGCAAGCCTCCCCGCCAATCTCTCAGGTCACGCGTACCGTCCTGGTTCGGCCACTCTGGAAAGCGATCCTCGTGGATCCGCCGACGGTGAAAGTCCCGCATCCGTTCGTCTTCGGATGCCGCGATGAAACTCTCAGGCCCATGACAGAGGGGGAGTTCACAGGTGCCGCCCGGCGCCTGCCCGCCTGCGACCGGGGGAACTCATGACCCAGCCTCGATACACCGTCCTGCGTGAACGACACGAGAGCCTCGGTGCGTCGTTCACCGACTTCGGCGGGTGGGCCATGCCGGTCCGCTACAGCTCGGATCTGGCCGAGCACCACGCGGTGCGCACCGCGGCGGGCCTTTTCGACATCTCGCACATGGCCGAGTTCTTCGTCGACGGACCTGCGGCGGGCGAGTATCTCGATTACGCGCTCGCCGGCCGCCTCTCGACGATGCCCGTCGGCAAAGCGAAGTACTCCCTCGTCCTCGAACCGGGCGGCGGCATCATCGACGACGTGATCGTCTACCGTCTCGCGGAGGATCGCTTCCTGGTCGTGGCGAATGCCGGCAACCGCGAGCCGGTCGCGACCGCCCTCGCCGAGCGCGCGGCGGGCCGTGACGTGCGCGTGGACGACCAGACCGACGCCTACGCACTCATCGCGGTGCAGGGCCCGAACGCCCGAGCCGTGCTCGACGAGGTCGCGGTGACGGAGCTCGCGCATCCGCTCGATGAGCTGAAGTACTACGCGGCGGTCACGGCGACGTTCGAGGGCGCCCCGATGCTGATCGCCCGGACCGGCTACACCGGTGAGGACGGCTACGAACTGCTGATCCCGAACGATCGCGCGGAGCGGCTGTGGGATGCCCTGCTGAGCGGGGGGGCGGCGCACGGTCTGGTTCCTGCCGGTCTCGCCGCGCGCGACACCCTCCGGCTGGAGGCCGGGATGCCCCTGTACGGTCACGAGCTGTCGCGCGACATCGTGCCCGCGCAAGCCGGCCTCGGCCGTGCCGTCGCGCTCGACAAAGAGGACTTCGTCGGCGCCGCCGGCCTCGGTGTCGTCGTGGTTCCCGACGCACCGGTGCTCGTGGGCCTCGTCTCGGAGGGCAAGCGAGCGGGACGCGCGGGCTATGCCGTCACGGATGCCGACGCTCCGGTCGGCGAGATCACGAGCGGGGCGCTCAGCCCGACGCTCGGCCACCCGATCGCGATGGCATTCGTCCCGCAGTCCGTGAGCACCCCCGGTACGCAGCTGTTCATCGACGTGCGCGGGACGCGGATCCCGGCGACCGTCACCACCCTGCCCTTCTACAAGAGGAACGCATCATGATCGATCTCAACGCACTGAAGTACACCGCCGAGCACGAGTGGATCGCACTGGACGGCGACGTCGCGACCGTCGGCATCACGGACTACGCCGCCGACAAACTCGGCGATGTCGTCTTCGTCGAGCTCCCCGGGGTCGACACCGGTGTGTCCGCCGGTCAGGTCGTCGGAGAGATCGAGTCCACGAAGTCGGTCGGTGAGCTCTATGCGCCGCTGACCGGCGACGTCGTCGCCGTGAACGACGCGGCGGTGGACGACCCGTCGCTGGTCAACAGCGACCCTTTCGGTGAGGGCTGGCTCGTGAAGATCCGCGTCGACGCCTCGGCCCCGGCGGAACTGCTCGACCGCGAAGCCTACGTCGCGCTCACGGGCGGGCAGGAGTGAGCACCGCCCTCGACGCGCCCGGTCGCCCCGGCGACTTCGTCCGGCGTCACATCGGGACGGATGCCGCGGCGCAGGCACTCATGCTGAACGCGGTGGGGTACGACAGTGTCGACGCCCTCGTGCAGACCGCGGTGCCGGCATCCATCCACGTGCACCCCCGGTCCACGAGTTCGATCCCGGCCGCCGCCACCGAAGCGGAGGCGCTCGCAGAGCTGCGCGAACTCGCCGCGCAGAACCGGGTCGCACGACCCATGATCGGGCTCGGCTACTACGACACGTTCACGCCGTCCGTGATCGCACGCAACGTCCTGGAGAATCCGTCCTGGTACACCGCGTACACGCCGTACCAGCCGGAGATCTCGCAGGGACGCCTGGAAGCGCTCATCAACTTCCAGACGATGGTGACCGACCTCACCGGTCTCGCGACGGCGAACGCATCGATGCTCGACGAGTCGACGGCGGTCGTGGAGGGCATGCTCGTGGCCCGGCGGGCTTCGAAGTCGGCATCGGACGTCTTCCTGGTCGACGCCGACGCGCTCCCGCAGACCAAGGCGCTCCTGCAGCACCGGGCGGAGGCGGTCGGGATCAGCATCCGGTTCCACGCGTTCGAGCAGTCCGCCGTCCCGGCTGATCTCGACGTCTTCGGCGCGTTCATCCAGTACCCGGGCGCGAGTGGGCGCGTGTGGGACCCGTCCGAGACCGTTGCGGCCGTCAAGGCGCAGGGTGGCCTGGTCGTGATGGCCGCCGACCTGCTCGCCCTCACGCTCCTTCGCTCGCCCGGTGCCCTCGGCGCCGACGTCGCCGTCGGAACCACCCAGCGTTTCGGCGTCCCTCTCGGATTCGGCGGCCCGCACGCCGGCTACATGGCCGTGCGCACAGGGCTCGAGCGTCAGCTGCCGGGACGCCTCGTCGGGGTCTCGCAGGACGCGGCTGGACACCCCGCGTACCGTCTGTCGCTGCAGACGCGCGAGCAGCACATCCGCCGCGAGAAGGCGACGTCCAACATCTGCACCGCTCAAGTGCTGCTGGCCGTCATGGCGGCGATGTACGCCGTCTACCACGGCCCTGACGGGCTGCGCGCGATCGCGACCGATGTGGCGCAGAAGGCGGAGGCGCTCGCCGAGCGGCTGCGCTCGTACGGGCTGACGCTCGAATCCGATTCGTTCTTCGACACGCTGCGCGTGCACGTGCCGGGGTCAGCCCGCCGCGTGATCGAGCGCGCGCGCGAACGCGGATACCAGCTGTTCTGGGCGGACGACGCGACGGTCGGGGTCTCGGTGGACGAGACCACGAGCGCCGCAGACCTCGCCGCGGTGGCGTGGGCCTTCGGTCTTCCCGAGGCGGAGTTCGTCGGCGGCGGAGAGCAGGGCGACCGCGCGGTCCCGTGGGAAGCGGCATCCGCTCTCGCAGGCGTGTCCGCGGAGCTCATCCGACGCGAGGACTACCTCACTCACCCGGTGTTCAACGTGCACCGCAGTGAGACGGCGATGATGCGCTACCTCAAGCAGCTCGCCGACCGCGACTACGCGCTGGATCGCGGCATGATCCCGCTCGGCTCGTGCACCATGAAGCTGAATGCGGCCACGGAGATGGCGGCCGTTTCGTGGCCGGAGTTCTCCCGCGTGCACCCTTTCGCTCCGGAGGCGGACGTGCGCGGGTACCTCGCGATGATCGAGCAGCTCGAGTCGTGGCTCGCGGAGGTCACGGGGTACGACGCGGTGTCGCTGCAGCCCAATGCGGGCTCCCAGGGAGAGCTCGCGGGGCTCCTCGCGATCCGCGGCTACCACCGGGCGAACGGCGACGTCGACCGCACGGTGTGCCTGATCCCGTCCTCCGCGCACGGCACGAACGCCGCCTCGGCGGTGCTGGCCGGCATGCAGGTGGTCGTGGTGGCGTGCGACGATGCGGGCAACGTCGATCTGGATGATCTGCGCGCGAAGATCGCGCTGCACGCGGATCGGCTCGCGGCGCTCATGATCACGTACCCGTCCACGCACGGCGTCTACGAGCACGAGGTGCTGGAGATCACCCAGGCCGTCCACGATGCCGGCGGGCAGGTCTACGTCGACGGCGCGAACCTGAATGCGCTGCTCGGCTTCGCGCGCTTCGGCGACCTCGGGGGCGACGTGTCGCACCTGAACCTGCACAAGACGTTCGCGATCCCGCACGGCGGCGGTGGGCCCGGTGTCGGACCGGTGGCTGCGAAGGCCCACCTCGCGCCGTATCTGCCCGGGCACCCGTTCTCGCAGCGCGCCGAGCACAGCGGGGGGCACGTGTTCGACGGTGGAGCGGTCTCGGGCGCGCCGCACGGATCGGCCGGCATCCTGCCGATCTCGTGGGCGTACGTGCGCATGATGGGATCACAGGGACTCCGCGACGCGACGGCGGCGGCTGTTCTCGCGGCGAACTACATCGCCGTGCGGCTCAAGGACCACTATCCGGTGCTGTACACCGGCGAAGGCGGTCTCGTCGCGCACGAGTGCATCCTCGACCTGCGGCCCCTGAAGGAGGAGACCGGCGTCTCGGTCGACGATGTCGCCAAGCGCCTGATCGACTACGGCTTCCACGCTCCCACCATGTCGTTCCCGGTCGCCGGAACCCTCATGGTCGAGCCGACGGAGTCCGAGGACCTCGGCGAGATCGAACGCTTCATCGAGGCGATGATCGCGATCCGCGCCGAGGCTCAGGCGGTCGCTGCCGGTGAATGGCCGGCATCCGATAACCCGCTCGTGAACGCGCCCCACACCGCGTCGTCGGTCATCGAGGGGGAGTGGACGCACCCGTACTCGCGCGAGCTCGCCGTGTACCCGGTGCACACGCTCGTGCGCACGAAGTACTGGCCGCCGGTGCGACGCATCGATCAGGCGTACGGCGACCGCAACCTGGTGTGCGCGTGCCCGCCGATCGAGGCGTTCGCCTGACCCGCGTCTCCCTTCGCTGAGACGACAACTGCACGTCGAAACTGTGGGTTCAGCCCATGGTTTCGACGTGCAGTTGTCGTTTCACGGTGAGGGCGGGGCGATCATCGGAGTGAGCGCGCGTCGAGGAGGGCGGTGAGGGAGTGCAGCTCCTGCGACGATTCCGGCCGACGCTGCGGCAAGCCGGCGCGCCGAAGGATGCTGCGGAGCGGATCGACCCTGATGGCATCCGACCACCCCCAGTGGACGATGCGGCTCGCATGGCAGAGCAGGCGTCGATCCCGTTCCTTCTCCTTGCGGATCGCCTCAGCACCCGGCTGGAGACGGCCGTCGTATTTCAGCTCGCCGTCTGCCTCGCCGATGACACGCGCATGCTCCCACCACATGTCCGAGCGGTCGAGGAAGTCGCCCGTGCGGAATTCCTGTTGCAGGACCGGCTCGTCGAAACCGAGCCATTCGATGACGCCGCGGCTGATCGACTCCAGCGTCGTCTCAGCTGATGGCGATGCTCGGTGCAGCGGCCAGCGTGCGAGCCGCCTACCGCGCTTGCTGAGACGGCTCTCGTTCGTGGCGACGAGGACTTCGACGGATGCCGTCGGGTCTAGCCGAAGTGTCGCATCGGCGACAGACAGAGCGACGGCGGGATGGCGTGAACGGGCGATGTCGACGGTCGTGTCGATCAGCGACGTCACGAGCAGACCTCCGATCCGGACGATGTTGCGGTCCTGCGCCGTGGTGTGATGCCGTAATCCGCCCGAGAGCCGCGCATTCGCGTTCGGAAGGTCGAGGACATGCACGTCGCGGGGGTGCCCGAAAATCGGCGCACCCAGGAGCGCGGCGGCGGACTCGAGACAGAAGACCGCGTCCGGGTGGGTCATCGCCGTCGCATGCACCCGCGCTCGGTACTTCTCCCACGATGGAAGCGCCGACCATGCCGAAGCGGGGGTCAGCACCCCGCGACGTACGCGGACGAGGCGACCATCAGCCACTTCGCGGTCAGCGTGGGCGACCGCGGCCGAGCGGATG
>JASBUD010000051.1 GCA_030148105.1 Microbacterium sp.
GAGAAGGTCCTCGCGGCCGTCACGCTTCCGGACGACCTGGCGCGCTCGACGGCGCGCGGACAGTACGCCGGCGGTTGGCAGGGCGGCGAGAAGGTGCTCGGCTTCCTCGAGGAAGACGGGATGGACCCCGAGTCCACGACCGAGACGTACGCGGCGATCACACTCGAGATCAACACGCGGCGCTGGGCGGGGGTGCCTTTCTACCTGCGCACCGGAAAGCGCCTCGGGCGCCGCGTCACCGAGATCGCCGTCGTCTTCAAGACGGCGCCCGAACAGCTGTTCTCCCGGAGCCAGACCTCCGGTCAAGGGCAGAACGCCCTCGTGATCCGCGTGCAGCCCGACGAGGGCGTCACGATCCGCTTCGGCTCGAAGGTGCCCGGCGCGGGCGCCCAGGTGCGCGACGTCACGATGGACTTCGGCTACGGTCACGCCTTCACGGAGGCGAGCCCCGAGGCCTACGAGCGGCTCATCCTCGACGTCCTCCTGGGCGATCCGCCGCTCTTCCCGCGGCACGAGGAGGTCGAGCTGTCCTGGAAGATCCTCGACCCCATCGAGGAGTTCTGGACGCAGCAGGGCGGCCCGCTCGAGCAGTACGCCCCTGGTTCTTGGGGTCCGGCATCCGCGGACGAGATGCTCGCCCGCGATGGACGCACCTGGAGGCGCCCGTGATCATCGACCTGCCCGACACGACCGTCAGCAAGATCTCGCGGGCCCTGGTCAGCGTGCGCGAGGAGGGCGGCGCGGTCGCACTCGGTCGCGTCCTGACCCTGGTGATCCTCACGCGGGAGGCGGCGCTCGAAGAGGTCGTCGAGGCCGCGAACGACGCCTCGCGCGAGCACCCGATGCGGGTGATCGTGCTCATGGTCGACGGAGCGGATGCCGACTCCCGGCTGGACGCGCAGATCCGCGTCGGTGGCGACGCCGGTGCGAGTGAGGTCGTGACGCTCCGCGCGCTCGGCGAGGCGGGCGAGAGCAATCTCGAGAGCCTCGTGACCGGTCTGCTGCTGCCCGATGCCCCCGTCGTCGTCTGGTGGCCGAACAAGACGCCCGAGTCGCCGTCGACCACGTCGATCGGTCGTATCGCGCAACGACGCATCACGGATGCCGCCACGAAGTCGGACCCGTCGGCATGGGTGGCCTCGCTCGGACAGAACCACGCACCCGGCGACACCGATCTCGCCTGGACACGGCTCACGCACTGGCGCGAGCAGCTTGCGGCGGTCCTCGACCAGCCCCCGTACGACGCCGTGACCGCCGTTCAGGTGCGCGGTGCCGCGAGCTCCCCGTCCACGGCCCTGCTGGCCGCGTGGCTGCGCCTCATGCTCGACGTGCCGGTGGACTGGCGCTACCTGCCCGAGGACGAGTGGGCCGACGGGATCAAGTCCGTCCGCCTCAGCCGGGCGAGCGGGGATGTCCTTCTCGAGCGCTCCTCCCCTGCGATCGCGTGCCTGACCCAGCCCGGTCAGCCGCAGCACGACCTCGTCCTGCCGCGGCGCACGCTCCGCGAGTGCCTGGCCGAGGAGCTTCGTCGCCTCGATCCCGACGTCCTGTATGGTCGAGTGATCACCGAGGGCTGGGAGCTCTTGGAACCGGCGACGCAGGAGACGCATGGCTGATTACGTCATCGAGAAGCGCGTGGTGATCAGCACCGACACCACCGCCCTCGCTGAGTCCGTTGCCACCCGGTTCCTCAATCGCCTCGCCAAGTGCGGCGCCGACGGCGCGCTCGTGCACGTGTCGCTCACCGGCGGGTCGATGGGATCCGCGGTCCTGGCCGCCGCAGCCGCGAATCCGCGTCGCGACCGCGTCGACTGGTCGCGGGTGCACTTCTGGTGGAGCGACGAGCGTTTCGTCGGACGCGAACACCCCGACCGCAACGAGAAGCAGGCGCGCGACGCCCTGCTGGACGCACTGACGATCCCAGCGGCGAACGTCCACCACATGCCCGCGAGCGATGAGGGCATCGACCTCGAGGGCGGCGCGGCACGCTACGCCGCGGAGCTCGCCCGCTTCCCCCAGGACGACGGCACCCCCTGGCCGTCCTTCGACATCTGCTTCCTCGGCGTGGGTCCGGACGGTCACATCGCCTCGCTCTTCCCCGACCGGCCCGAGATCCTCCTGACGGACGAGGTCGCCGTCGCGGTGCGGGACTCCCCCAAGCCTCCCCCCGAGCGGATCACCCTGACGCGACCCGTCATCAACGGGTCGCGGCGCGTGTGGCTCGTGCTCGCCGGAGCCGACAAGGCCGCGGCGCTGGGACTCGCCCTCGCCGGAGCCAGCTACGCGAGCGTGCCGGCCGCGGGCGCCAAAGGACGCCGACGCACGATCTTCTTCGTCGACGAGGCCGCGGCCTCGCAGGTGCCCCCGGAGCTCATCGACCAGGAGTACTGAAAAAGGCGCCGCACTGCGGCGCCTTTCTCACTTCGCTTCGGCGTCAGTCCTGGCCGCGACGGTCGCGCAGCTGCTTGAGCGCGTCGTCGAGGAGCTGCTCGGCCTCTTCTTCCGTACGACGCTCCTTCACATAGGCGAGGTGCGTCTTGTACGGCTCGGTCTTCGCCAGGGCCGGCGGATTCTCCTTGTCGCGTCCGGCGGGAAGGCCGGAGTGCGGCGAGTCGATCGTCTCGGGGATCTCCTCGTCGGGGATGCCGGCAGCGAAGTACCGGATCGTCTCGTTGCCGAGCGCATCCCAGTAGGAGATCGCGATGCGCTCCGCGTGGAAGCCGTGGTCCTGCTCGCCCATGGGCCCGGCACCGACGCGGGTGCCGCGGAT
>JASBUD010000055.1 GCA_030148105.1 Microbacterium sp.
CCGCCGTGAGGATGCGCAGGAAGTGCCCGTGCGCCACGAGCGCGACATCGCCCTCGACCATCGCGGGCAGAACCCGGTTCAGCACACGTGATGCGCGGGCGGCGACCTCTTCCACGGTCTCGCCGGGCGTCGCGCCGCGGATGACGCCGTGCGTGAACGCGCTCCAGTTGTACCCGAGCTCGGCGCGGATGTCGCGCGTCGTGCGCCCCTCGTACCCGCCGTAGTCCCACTCGACCATCAGCGGATCGATCTGGGCGTCGAGACCCGCGAGTTCGGCGGTGCGGCGTGCGCGTTCCAGCGGCGAGGTCAGCACGAGCGAGAAGTCGTAACGGGCCACGAGACGACCGGCGCCGCGGGCGAGGTCTTCCCCCCTGACGGTGAGCGGGATGTCGGTGAGCCCGGTGTGACGACCCGACTTCGACCACTCCGTCTCGCCGTGGCGGATCAGGACGAGGTTGCCCTGGGGGTTGTCCGGAGCGGGGCGATCGGGCAACGGATCATCGAGGGACATGTCGCAACGGTACCCGCCGCCGCGCCCCGTGCGATGTCGGTGGCCCCTCGTACATTTGTTCTATGAACAGGGCGCTCGATCTCCTCCCCGCAGAGGTCGAGGGCGTGCGCGCCGTGTGGAGCGGGCCGGATGCCGCGTCGCTCAGCGACAGTGACCTCGTGGCCGTGAACGAACGGTACTGCCGCATGCAGCGGATGCTCGACGCGGACCGGGCGCAGCTGGCCGCCGAGATCGCGCGACGGTCCCGTCCCGAGCTCGGACCTGGGAGTCTGGCCAAGACGCAAGGATTCCGAAACCCGACCGCGCTGATCGCGGCGACCGCGGGCACGTCGACCGGGGACGCCGCCCGACTGGTCAAGGTCGGTGAGGCGACCGCGCCGCGGCAGCTCCTCTCGGGTGAGAAGGCCCCCGCCCGCCACCCGCACGTGGCCGCGGCACTGCAGGAGGCGGGCCTGACTGCGCAGGCCGCAGGGGCGATCATCGGCATGCTCGACCGTGTCGCCCTGCGGGCCGGGCACGAGGCGATCGAGGTCGCCGAGAAGACGCTGGCCGAGCAGGCGCCAGGGCTCTCGATGGATCAGCTGCACCGGTTGCTCGTGCACGCCGAGGCATGGCTCGACCCCGACGGGGTTGCTCCGCGGGAGGACGAGAAGCGCGGACTCGAGCAGCTGATCATGCGCGAGGTGGACGGCATGTTCGAGATCACCGGGCGACTCACGCCCGAGCACGGCGCCCCGGTCAAGGTCGCGATCGAAGCACTGGTGTCGGCCGAGATGCGGGCCACGCGGGATGACCCGCGGGACGGGACCGCCGACTCGGATGCCCCACGCCGGTCCGTCGTGCAGATGCACGCCGATGCGCTCGTGCGGCTGTGTGAACACGCGCTCGGATGCTCGCAGACCGACCTCCCGCTCCAGGGCGCCGCCGTCATCGTGCGCATCGACCACGACAACCTCATCAACGGCACCGGATACGCCACGATCGACGGCATCACCGCCCCGGTCTCAGTCGCCACCGCCCGCCGGATGGCCGCCGCCGGCGAGATCATCTCCTGCGTGCTCGACGGCACCGGGCAGATCCTCGACTGGGGCCGCACCCGACGGCTCTTCTCCCGCAACCAACGCCTCGCCCTGCTCGAACGAGACGGCGGATGCGCGATGTGCGGCGTCCCACCCGGACACGTCAAGGTCCATCACATCCGCTGGTGGGCACGGGATGCTGGACCCACCGACCTCGCCAACGGCGTCTGTCTCTGCGAAAGCTGTCACCACCGCATCCACGACAATGGGTGGGAGATTCGGATCGACGGAATCGGCATCAGCGCGAAAGTCTGGTTCATCCCTCCGCCCCACGTCGATCCGGCTCGCACGCCGCGCCTCGGCGGCCGCGCCAAATACGACTACGCCGCCTGATACGACTACGCCGCCTGAGCGAGGCCGCCGGTGGCACCAGCGAGGCGGGAGCGCGCGTGGGCCGCGAGCGCGTGGGCAAGAGCGCGTGAGCGTGAGGGCGCGGGAACCGCCGAGCGAAGCAGCTACAGCCGCTCGATCAGCGTCGCGTTCGCCATCCCGCCGCCCTCGCACATCGTCTGCAGCCCAAACCGTCCGCCGGATTCCTCGAGGCTCGCCATGAGCGTCCCGAGCAGGCGCGTGCCCGACGACCCGAGCGCATGCCCGAGCGCGATGGCTCCACCCCACGCGTTCAGACGATCGGGATCGGCGTGCAGGTCATGCGCCCACGCGAGCGGCACCGAGGCGAACGCCTCGTTCACCTCGTACGCGTCGAGGTCGTCGATCGTGAGGTTGCTGCGCTCGAGCAGACGCCGCGTGGCCGGGATCGGCCCGGTCAGCATCATGAGCGGGTCATCGCCCACCACGGCGAACGACACGAACCGCGCTCGCGGTCGAAGCCCGAGCTCGACGGCCTTCTCCTCGCTGATGATGAGCGCGGCCGACGCTCCGTCGGTCAGCGGCGAGGAGTTGCCGGGCGTGATCCGCCAGTCGACCTCGGTGAAGCGCGCCGCCATCTCCTCCGTCCGGAACGCCGGTGCGAGACCGGACAGGCCCTCGATCGTCGTCCCCGCGCGCACGGTCTCATCCGCGGTGACGAGCGCGCCGTCCACCTCCACCGGGATCAGCTGAGAGGAGAAGAGACCATCGGATGCCGCATCCGCCGCCCGTCGATGAGATTCCACCGCATAGGCATCCAGCACCTCGCGCGACAGTCCCCACTTCTGGGCGATCAGCTCGGCCGACACGCCCTGATTCACGAGCCCCTCGGGATAGCGCTCCCGCAGGAGCGGCGAGCGGGTGCCCCCCGCGCGCGACGACCCGAGCGGCACCCGGCTCATCGACTCCACCCCGCCGGCGATCACGATGTCGTAAGCCCCGGCGATCACCCCCTGCGCGGCGAAGTGCGCGGCCTGCTGGCTCGACCCGCACTGGCGGTCGATCGTCGTCGCGGGGACGGACTCGTCGAACCCCGCCGCGAGCACCGCGTGCCGGGCGACGTTCATCCCCTGATCGCCGACCTGGCTCACGCAGCCGAGGAGCACGTCGTCGACCTGTGTCGACT
>JASBUD010000124.1 GCA_030148105.1 Microbacterium sp.
ATCGCCGAGGTCGACGTTCTCGGACCAGAAGATCGACCCGTCCGGTCCGGACTCGAGCAGTCCGAAGAAGTCGTGTTCGATCGCCATGCCCCCATGAAACCAGGACCCGACGACGGGCGCCATCCTGTGACGGCGCGCCGCCCGGATGCGCAGGCCGATCAGTCCACGAGCGATGCGGCGAACACGTGCGGAGTGAAGCCCGTGAGGTCGCCGATGCCTTCGCCCTGACCGAGCAGCTTGACCGGGATTCCGGTGCGCTCCTGCACCGCCAGCACGAATCCGCCCTTGGCCGATCCGTCGAGCTTGGTCAGGACGAGACCCGTGACCCCCGCATGCTCGAGGAAAGCCTGCGCCTGCATCACACCGTTCTGCCCCGTCGTGGCGTCGAGCACCAGCAGCACTTCGCTGATGGGCGCCTGCTTCTCGATGACGCGGCGGATCTTGCCGAGCTCATCCATGAGGCCGCCCTTGGTGTGCAGCCTGCCTGCCGTGTCGACCAGCACGATCTCGGTGCCGGTGCGCTTGGCGTAATCGATCGTCTGGAAGGCGACGGATGCCGGATCCTGACCCTCCTGCTGCGGGCGGACGATCGTGGCTCCCCCGCGTTCGGCCCAGGTCGCGAGCTGGTCGACGGCGGCCGCGCGGAACGTGTCGGCCGCCCCGACGACGACGCTGCGTCCGTATCGCTGGAGGAACTTCGCGAACTTGCCGATCGTCGTCGTCTTGCCGACGCCGTTCACGCCGACCACGAGTACGACGGCGGGACGTTCGGTCAGTCGCAGAGTCGTGTCGAACTTGGCGAAGTGCTCCTCGAGCGTCTCCTTCAGCATGCGCTGGAGATCTCGCGGATCGGTCGTGCGGTAGCGCTCGACCTTGGCGCGCAGCTCGTCGATGATCCGCTCGCTGATGTCCGGTCCGAAGTCGGCGGTCAGAAGAGCCGTCTCGAGGTCGTCCCACGTCGTCTCGTCGATCGTGGGGCGCACGAACATCCCGCGCAGAGCACTGCCGAGGGACCACTTCTCTGCCATGATCTCAGCCTACGGGGACGACTCAGGCGCTCGCGCGCTCGCCGACGCGCTGCCCGACGACGGCGGAGACCCCGTCCTGCCGCATCGAGACCCCGTACAGCGCATCCGCGATCTCCATCGTCCGCTTCTGGTGTGTGATGACGATGAGCTGGCTGCTCTCGCGGAGACGCTCGAACACGCCCAGGAGGCGACCGAGGTTCGCGTCGTCGAGCGCGGCCTCGACCTCGTCCAAGATGTAGAAGGGACTGGGTCGCGCCATGAAGATCGCGGTCAGCAACGCCACGGCCGCGAGTGAACGCTCACCGCCGCTCAAGAGCGACAGCCGCTCGATCTTCTTGCCGACCGGCCGTACCGACACCTCGATTCCGGTCGTGAGCATGTCATCCGGGTTCGTCAGAGCGATACTGCCGGTTCCGCCGGGGAAGAGGATCGGAAAGACCTCGCCGAACGCACGTCGGGTGTCCTCGAACGCGGCCGCGAAGATCGTCTGCATGCGCTCGTCCAGGTCCTGGATGATCGTCAGCAGGTCCGCGCGCGTCTGAGTGAGATCGGCCAGCTGCTCGACGAGGAACTTGTGCCGCTGCTCGAGCGCGGCGAACTCTTCGAGGGCGAGCGGATTGACCCGGCCCAGCTGCGCGAGCTTGCGCTCGGCATCCTGCAGGCGGCGCCGCTGGGCGGCACGGTCGAACGGGACGCTTTCGGCCCCTCCTTCTCCGGCGCCGTCGCGGGGAACCGGCTGGTCGGGTCCATATTCCGAAAGGAGAATATCCTCCTCGAGGCCGAGCTCGGACGCGACGCGCTCCAGCAGGCTCGTCACGTGCAGACGCTTCTCGTGGATCTGCAGCTCGAGACCGTGGACGCTTTCGGTGAGGCCGGCGAGGCGCTCGCGTACCGCGCTCTCCTGCCTGCGCAGCTCGGCGAGCTCCGCGGTCACGGCGGTGCGAGCCGTCTCCGCGGCGGTCAGTTCCACGCGGGCCTGGCTGACCGAGCGGTCCACCGAGTCCAGGACCGCGGGCAAGGCTGCCGCGACGCCGGCCGCGACATCGCGCTGCGCGCGTCGGATCACCGCGCGCCGAGCGGCCTCGGCTGCGGCCTCCCGCTCACGTTCCCGCTGTCGCTCCAGCTGGACGACCCTGGCCTCGCCTGCCCGGACGCGCTCCTTGAGCGTCTCGACGTCCAGCCGCGCGCGCATCTCGCCGTCGCGCGCGGCCTCCAACTCGGCGAGCATGCCTTCCCGGGAGGAGGCGTCCAGGATCGGGCGC
Source organism: Microbacterium sp. (assembly GCA_030148105.1). Classification (GTDB taxonomy): domain Bacteria; phylum Actinomycetota; class Actinomycetes; order Actinomycetales; family Microbacteriaceae; genus Microbacterium; species Microbacterium lacus. The sequence goes on from JASBUD010000124.1 coordinate 2,291, forward strand.
GGCGCCTCGGAGGCCGCCCGCAGACGCTCCTCCGCGGCCAGAGCCGCTCTCTCGGCATCCTCGACCGCTGCCGTCGCCTGCGCGAGGGAAGCCGTGAGGCGATCACACTCGGCGACGGCGGCCTCGTGCCGAACGCTCGCGCGGTTGACCTTCTCGGTGTGGGCCGCGAGCGCGGCGTCATGCTCGCGCAGGGCCTGGAGGGCGGACTTGGTCCGCCCACGGGCCGCGTCGAGCGACTCCGTGGCGTCGGACAACGCGGCGCGCAGCGAATCCGCGACGACCACGATCTCGTCGCGCCGGTCGGCGGCTGCGTCACGCTCGGCGGCGAGCTCGAGCCGAGATCGGCCTTGCCCCGATCCGGAGCGGATCGTGTGCCGGGTCACCACTTCGCCCGAACGGGTGACGATCGTGAGATCACCGGCCTGCGCCGCCGCTTCCTGCGCCGCCGCGAGGTCGTCAGCGACGACCACCCGTGCCAGGATGCCGAGCACCCCCGCCGGCCCGGTCACGACATCGCCCGCGGGCGTCACTCCCGGCACGGACATGACCGCGTCGGCC
>JASBUD010000065.1 GCA_030148105.1 Microbacterium sp.
GGTGACGTAGACGGCCAACTCCGCCCCGATCGCATCCGCGTGGGCCGCGTGCAGACTCAGCGGCCACAGGTCGTGCTCGCCGACCGCGACCAGCTTCGGCATGTCGGCCGCCGAGAGCAGGGGACGCAGGTCGGGGGCGCGCTTCATGAGCGAAATGATGTCGCCGACCGCGCGGCGACGGGTGAGGGCGAACCGGCTGCGGACGAAGGCCAGGCGACCGGGCGGCACATGGGTCGCGTTCGCCTTGACGCCCGCGATCATCATCGCCGCACCCATGCGCCCCGTCGAGATCCACGAGATCCAGCCGATGCGTTTGACCCCGCGGAAACCCTGACCGGGCTCCGGCGGGGAGCTCAGAAGCGTGAGGCTCGCGAACAGTTCCGGTCGCTGGGCGAACGCCAGCTGCGCGACCGTTCCGGCGAACGAGTACCCGAGCACGTGCGCAGGGGCCGTGCCCGCCTCGAGCACCGAGACGAGATCTCGCACGAACAGATCGTGGTCGTAACGCCGACGGGGCGGCGAGAGGTTCTCCGGCCCGGCGTCCGCGGACTCGTACTGGCCCGCCATATCGAACGACTCGACACGGAAGCCGGCCGCGGCCAGCAGCGGCAGCATGAGGATGAAGTCCTCTTTCGACCCGGTCACCCCCGGGACGAGCACCACTCGCGGCGAGGCCGGGTCGCCGAGGGCGATATGCGCGAGCCGACCGCTCGGAGCCTCGTGCCAGCTCTTCTCCGTGCCGGGCGGGAGGACCGTCCAGTCGAGGTCCGGGATCGCGGAATCCCGGCGACGCGCCTCGACGCGCGCCGAGTCATCCCCAGAAGTCACGCATCACAACATAGCGGCGCGCAGCACACGGGGGCACCTTCGAGTTGCCGGCGCCCCGATCGGCTCAGGCGGCGATCGACGAGGGCGCGGCGACGCGCGCGACGAACGCGTGCAGCCTCTCGTAGACCTCCGCCGATCGCGGGTGGTGCGAGTCCTGCTGCCAGGTGTGCTGCGCTTCCTGGTCGATGTGCACCTCGACGGGGACGCGATGCCGTCGCAGCGCCTCGACGAAGTTCAGGCTCGCCCGGTAGAAGGGGTCGGGCCGCGACGTCGTCACGAGCACGGGCGGGTACTGCGGGTCGACCCACTCGATCGGCGACAGGTAGCGCGCGGCCACCCTCATCGCGCTGCGGGCGAGACCTGCGGGCAGGAGCATCTTCACGAAACTCGTCGAGAGGATGAAACCGCGCTCGAAGATGACGGAGAAGTCGAGCGCCGCGCAGTGCTGAACGACGCCGCGCACGCGCGCGAACGGGCTCGGGCGCACGCCGTAGTGGTCGGCCAATTCGGTGTGGCTCGTCGTCGCGGCCAGTAGCGCGGCAAGCTGACCGCCCGCCGAGTCGCCACCGAGCACGATCCGATCCGGGTCGCCCCCGTGGTCGGCGATGTGCTCCGCGACCCACGCGAGCGCGGCGCTGGCGTCCGCGAGCATGTCGTGCATCCGGTGACGCGGTGCGCGCCGATAGTTCACGTTGACCACGACCATGCCGCCGACGGCCTGGCTCGCGCAGTATCGGGTGAGGCCCTGCTTGTCGCCGGACGTCCAGCCGCCGCCGTGGAAGTAGACGTAGACGGGGAGCGGTCCGGCGGCCTCGTGCGGCACGATGACGTCGAGCCGGTGCTCGCGGATTCCGTCGCCGACGTAGTCCAGATCGAACCGGTAATCGACCGAGGTGATCGGCTCTGCGTTGAAACGCCGCGTCTCCCGCGGGCCCAGATGAGCCATCAACGCGCGCCACACCCAGACGGGAACCCGCGAGAGGGCCGGGGTGCGGAGGGGCATGTCAGCACGATAGGCGAGCGCGCCGAACAGGCCCTGAGCGCACGCTGAAGGTTGGCTATGGACGGTGGAGGGGTTGACCCGGGCCGATCGCGCGTGCCTAGTCTGAACAATGACCACCGAGGCTCCGGCACCCTCCATCCCCGCGGACCTCGCGCTCATCGCCAACTGGATGCTCGCCCAGCGCTGGTACGCGAACAAGGGCGCACTGGCCATGCTCGAAGAGATCGGTCAGTGGGAGCTGCCCTCTCCCGATCCGCAAGCGCGCTTCGTCGTGCATCTGCTGCTGGACCACACGCCCGGCACCCAGGCGCTCTATCAGGTTCCCCTCGCCTATCGCGACCGCGAGCCGCTCGGTGTCCCCACGATCGGACACTCCCCCCTCGGCTGGATCGCCGACGCCGCACAGGATCCCGCCTTCGGTGCGGCGCTGCTGGCCTTCATGGAATCAGCCACGGAGGCGCGCGGGTGGCGTACCTGGGCGATCGGCTCATCCCCCCGATCGCCGGGCGCGGGCGCCGTCCGGTCCTCGCGCGTGCTCGGCGGCGAGCAGTCGAACACCTCGATCGTCATCGAGCGCGACGGCGC
>JASBUD010000105.1 GCA_030148105.1 Microbacterium sp.
GGGCACGAGCGGTGCCTTCGCGCGGGCCTGCCACCAGACGAACGCGGCGACCAGCAGCGTGCCGGCGACGATCTCGGCGATGACGCCGAGCGAGTCCCATCCGTCGTCGTTGCCGCGCACGATGGCGTGCACCAGAGCGAGCACGGCCGTCCCGGCCAGAACCGCACCCGCGATGTCGATGCGGGCACGCCGGCCGAAGTCGTTGTTCAGGACGACGAAGGCGAGCGGGATCGCGATCAGGGCGACCGGCACGTTGATCCAGAAGATCGCCTGCCAGCTCCAGCCCTCCATCACCGCACCGCCGACGAGCGGTCCGACCGCGACGCCGAGACCCGAGATCCCGCCCCAGATGCCGATCGCGAGCGGTCGCCGCTCGGGAGCAACCCCGCCCGAGATGAGGGCGAGCGACAGGGGGAGCACGCCGGCGGCGCCGAAGCCCTGCAGCGCGCGTGCGCCGATCAGCTGCGCGGGGTCGGTGCTGAGGGCTGCGAGCGCCGAGCCGACCCCGAAGATCGCGATGCCGATCAGGAACACCGTCCGGCGGCCGAACCGGTCGCCGAGCGCCGCCGCGACGAGGATCATGCTCGCGAACGACAGCGTGTACGCGTTCACGAACCATTGGAGCTCCTCGACGGACGCACCGAGCCGATCGTGGAGGACGGGCAGGGCATTGGTCATGACGAGGTTGTCGAGGGTCGCCATGAACATCGGCAGGGATGCCGCGAGCACGACGAGTCCGAAGGCCCGGCGTCGGGTCGTGCGGGGAGTGAGGAGAGCCATGACGGACCCTTTCGATGGTTGTTGTAATCGAATGATTACCAGGATGGGGCAACTGTAGTAATCGACTGATAACATGTCAAGCGTGGGTGCGAACAGGATCGACGACGCGGATGCCGGTACCGAGACCAAGGGCCGGATGAGCTCCGACGAGCGACGCGAGCAGATCGTCGAAGCCGCGATCGCGGTGTTCGGATCCAAGGGATATGTGGGCACCACGACCGACGACGTCGCCCGTGCGGCATCCGTCTCCCAGCCGTATGTCGTGCGGCTGTTCGGCACGAAGGAGAACCTGTTCCTCGCGGCTCTCGGCAGCGCGCTCGATCGTCTTCTCGCCGCCTTCCGCAGCGCGCCGTCCGTCTCGGACCCGTACGCGCGCGGCGAGCTGATGGGGCAGACCTACCTGAACCTGCTCGAGGTGCGCGGTCTGCACCAGATCCTTTCCCAGGCGTTCCTGCTCGGCGCGCACCCGGTCATCGGGCCCGCCGCCCGCGGCGGCTTCGCCCAGGTGTGGCACTTCCTGCGCGATGAGGCGGGGTTCTCTCCGGAAGACGCGCAGAAGTTCCTCGCGACGGGCATGCTCATCAACACGATGGTGGGCCTGCGCATGACAGAGGAGTACGGCAGGGATGCCGGCATGACCGAGCTGTTCGACGAGTGCTTCCCCGTCAGCATCCAGATGGTGCTCGACGAGGCACCGCGCGTCGATGAGCCCTGGTGAGCGCCCGCATCGCCGCGAGCGCCCCGGGTAGGCTGAGGACGTGAGCATGGAGATCGAGATCGGTCGCGCGAAGCGCGCGCGTCGCGCCTACACGTTCGACGACATCGCCGTCGTGCCGTCCCGGCGCACGCGCAACCCGGAAGACGTGTCCACCGCGTGGACGATCGACGCGTTCCCGTTCGACATCCCGGTGCTCGGCGCGCCGATGGACTCCGTCGTGAGCCCGACCACGGCGATCATGCTCGGCCAGCTCGGTGGGCTCGGCGTCCTCGACCTCGAAGGGCTGTGGACGCGCTACGAGAACCCCGAACCGCACCTCGAGGAGATCGCCTCGCTCGACGACGCGACGGCGACGCGCCGCATGCAGGAGCTGTACGCCGAGCCGATCAAGCCCGAGCTCGTGCGCGATCGGCTGGCGGAGATCCGCGCGGCCGGGGTGACGGTCGCCGGGGCGCTCACGCCGCAGCGCACGCAGGAGCTCTATGAGACGGTCGTCGCGGCCGGCGTCGACCTGTTCGTCATCCGCGGCACGACGGTCTCGGCCGAGCACGTCTCGTCGGTGGACCAGCCGCTGAACCTCAAGAAATTCATCTACGACCTCGACGTCCCGGTGATCGTCGGCGGCGCCTCGACGTATACGGCGGCCCTTCACCTCATGCGCACCGGCGCCGCGGGTGTGCTCGTCGGCTTCGGCGGCGGGGCCGCGTCCACGACGCGCGCGACGCTCGGCATCCACGCCCCGATGGCCACCGCCGTCTCGGACGTCGCCGGGGCTCGCCGCGACTACCTCGACGAGTCCGGCGGGCGCTACGTGCACGTGATCGCCGACGGCGGCGTAGGCACGTCGGGCGACATCGTGAAGGCGCTGGCGATGGGGGCGGATGCCGTCATGCTCGGCGTCGCCCTCTCACGCGCGACCGACGCGCCGGGTCGCGGGTTCCACTGGGGACCGGAGGCGCACCACCCCAAGCTCCCGCGCGGGCACCGCGTGCGCGTGGACCAGGTGACGACGCTCGAGTCGATCCTGTACGGCCCGGCGCCGGTCGCCGACGGCACCGCGAATCTCATCGGGGCGTTGAAGAAGTCGATGGCCACCACGGGATACTCCGATCTCAAGGAGTTCCAGCGGGTCGACGTCGTGGTCGCGCCGTACAGCACGGGATGAGTTCCCCCGACGCGGACGTCGTGCCGCCGGACGAGGTCTTCCCGCCGACGCTGCGCGAAGTCATGCTGCGACCGCGGTGGATCGGCGTGCTCGCGCTCTGCCTCGTGATCGCGGGCGTCTTCGCGTGGCTCGGCCAGTGGCAGCTCGGTCGCGCGCTGCAGTCGAACCCGATTCCTCCCGGTGCGACCGAGGTCGTGCAGCCGCTCGCCGATGTCGCCGCGCCGGGGGAGTACGTGCCCGAGCCGCTCGTCGGCCAGCGCGTCACCGCGACCGGCACGTGGATCCCCGGCGACTTCATCGTCGTCTCCTCCCGCTTCAACGACGGCGCCGAGGGCTACTGGGTGACGGGCCAGTTCCGCATCGCCGAGGAGGTGCCCGCCCAGCCGGTGTCGGTCGCGGTCGCGATCGGGTGGGTGCCCACGCGGGAGGAGGCGCTCGCCGCGGCTGCGGAGCTCGAGGAGCAGGCCCGCGCGGCGGGGTCCGACGACGCGCCGCTCGCGATCACCGGGCGCCTGATCTCGGACGAGGGGCCGGTCCCGCCCTCGCGCGCCGGCGACCCTCTCGAGCTCACCCGCATGTCGCCCGCGGCGCTGCTGTCGCGCTGGCACGACGTGGCGGGACTCGACGTCTACCGCGCGTACATCGCCGCGGAGGTTCCTCTGGCCGGCCTGCAGGCGATCTCCTCACCCGCACCGGCGGACGCGCCGCTGAACTGGCTCAACATCTTCTACGCACTCGAGTGGGCGGTCTTCGCCGGCTTCGCGTTCTACCTCTGGTACCGCCTCGCGCGGGACGCGTGGGAGAAAGAGGTCGAGGACCTCGAGGACGCCCAGGCGGCGGCCGAGGACGCGCAGGCCCGCGGGTAGACTGGAGCCATGCCGCGCGCTCCCAAACTCGCCACGTTTCCGGCGATCCGCGGAGCGCTGAAGTTCTACGAGATCTGCTCCACGATCACCGGAATCGGCCTTCTGCTGCTGGTCACCGAGATGATCCTGAAGTACACCCCGCTGCACGTCGAGCTGTTCATCGGCGGATCGGGTGGAGCGGTGTGGTTCGCACCGGTCATCGCGGGGGCGGACTGCCAGTGGTGGTCGCTGTTCCTGCCGATGACGAACGCGTGCGAAATGACCTCGGTGGGCGACGGCTTCAACGTCTCGCAGTTCATCCTGGTCGCGCACGGCTGGTTCTACGTCGTGTACCTGTTCTCGTGCTTCCGCATCTGGAGCCTCATGCGCTGGCCGTTCCCGCGGTTCATCGTCCTGGCGCTCGGCGGCATCGTGCCGTTCCTGTCGTTCTTCATGGAGGCGCGCGTCGCCCGCGAGGTGCGCCGCTACCTCCACGAGCGGGAAGCCGCCGAGACGGCATCCGATTCATCCACCGTCCCCGCTTCGGAAGGTTCCCGGTGACCGAGAAAACCGAGACGAGTCAGCGCCCGGCGCTCGTCGTCGACTTCGGCGCGCAGTACGCGCAGCTGATCGCCCGGCGCGTGCGCGAGGCCGGCGTGTACAGCGAGATCGTGCCGCACACCGCGACCGCCGCGGAGATCGCCGCGAAGAATCCGGTCGCGCTGATCCTGTCCGGCGGCCCGTCCTCGGTGTACGAACCCGGCGCGCCGACCCTCGACCCCGGGGTGTTCGAGCTCGGCGTGCCGACGCTCGGCATCTGCTACGGATTCCAGGTCATGGCGCAGGCGCTGGGCGGCGAGGTCGCGAACACGGGGCTGCGCGAATACGGCGCGACGGATGCCGCCCTCACCGGTGACGGCGGCGTGCTGCTGGCCGGCCAGCCGGTGGCGCAGAACGTGTGGATGAGCCACGGCGACCAGGTCTCGCAGGCTCCCGAGGGCTTCGACGTGCTGGCCTCGACTTCGGCGACCCCTGTCGCCGCGTTCGCGAGCGACGAGCGGCGCATGTACGGCGTGCAGTGGCACCCCGAGGTCAAGCACACCGATTTCGGGCAGCGCGTGATCGAGAACTTCCTGCACCAGGGCGCCGGCCTCGCCGCCCACTGGAACAGCGGCAACGTGATCGCCGAGCAGGTGGCGCGCTTCCGCGAGCAGGTGGGCAGCGGCCGCGTGATCTGCGGGCTGTCCGGCGGCGTGGACTCCGCGGTCGCGGCGGCGATCGTGCACGAAGCGGTCGGCGACCAGCTCGTCTGCATCTTCGTGGACCACGGGCTGCTGCGCAAGAACGAGCGCGAGCAGGTCGAGCAGGACTACGTGGCCTCCACCGGCGTACGCCTGGTCACGATCGACGCGCGCGAGCAGTTCCTGACGGCACTCGCGGGGGTGAGCGACCCCGAGCAGAAGCGCAAGATCATCGGCCGCGAGTTCATCCGCTCGTTCGAGGCGGCCGAGA
>JASBUD010000129.1 GCA_030148105.1 Microbacterium sp.
CACTGTCCTCAACCTGGTCGGCGGCATGTTCCTGGACGACCACGAGCTCGGACACTCGAACCTCGATCTCGTCGTCACGCGCCGCGACACCGGGGCGGCGGTGCTGCGCGTCGCGGCGGGCACCCCGACCGAGGCGAGCTACCTGATCGATCGGGTGAAGACCGACCTGGCCACCAAGTCCATCGAGGACTTCCTGTCGGAGTGGCGCTGAGCGGCGCTACCGGGCACGGCGGATCCGGATGGGCCCGCGCGCCGTGGACGGATCCACCACAGCGCCCCGCTGCGTGATCTCCACATCACCCGCGTCGACCATGCGTCGCGCCGCGCGGCGAGCGGGCTCCATCAGGTCGCGCCAGTCCTCCCCGCCGACCGCGCGGGCTGCCTCGGACGGGCAGATCGTGGCATCGGCGGCCCGTGCCGCGAGGAGAGCACGGATCGAGTCCTCGAGCTCCCGGTCCACCGTCGAGACCTTACGTCGGCGGCACGCGTCCGAGCAGTACCGCACGTCGTCCCAGTTCGCCGCCCACTTCTTGCGCCACTGCATCTCGCGCCCGCACGACGCGCACACCTTCGTCGGCGCGTCGGGGGCGGAGGAGCGGCTCACTCCTCCAGTGTGAACCCGAAAATTCGCTCCGGGTCAAGAACGGCAGGAGTTACGCGTCCACGCCGCGTCACATCAGCCGGCCGCCCCCTCCGGCGGGGCATGCTGGGCTCACATCGATCTGCATGGAGCACCACGTGTCACGCATAGGCATCGTCGCCGAAGCGCCCCGCGAGAAGCGGGTGTCCGCGACCCCCACCACCGTTCCCAAACTCATCGCGCTCGGCTACGACGTCGTCGTCGAAGCCGGCGCGGGGGCGGGCTCGTCCTTTCCGGATGCCGAGTACGCCGCATCCGGAGCGATCATCGTCTCCGCCGACGAGGCGTGGGCGGCGGACATCGTCCTCAAGGTCGACGCCCCGACACCGGCCGAGATCGCCCGGCTCTCCGACGGCGGGACCCTGATCGCCCTCCTGAGCCCGGCGCTGCGTCCCGATCTCGTCGAGTCGCTCGCGACCCGCGGGATCACGGCGCTGGCTCTGGACGCGGTCCCCCGCATCTCGCGGGCGCAGTCGATGGACGTGCTCAGCTCGATGGCGAACATCTCCGGCTACCGCGCCGTGATCGAGGCGGCGAACGAGTTCGGCCGGTTCTTCACCGGCCAGGTGACGGCGGCGGGCAAGGTGCCGCCGGCGAAAGTCCTGGTGGCCGGCGCCGGTGTCGCGGGCCTGGCGGCGATCGGCGCCGCGTCGAGCCTCGGCGCGATCGTGCGGGCGACCGATCCGCGGCCCGAGGTCGCCGATCAGGTCGCCTCGATCGGCGGCGAGTATCTCGAGGTGATCGTGCCAGACGAGGCCAAGGAGGTCTCCGCCGACGGATACGCGAAGGCGACGAGCGAGGCGTACGACCGGCGGGCCGCGGAGATCTACTCGGAGCAGGCGGCGGACGTCGACATCATCATCACCACCGCCCTGATCCCCGGGCGCGCGGCGCCGCGGCTCATCACCGCCGCCGATGTGGCGAGCATGAAGCCCGGCAGCGTCATCGTCGACATGGCGGCGGCCCAGGGCGGCAACGTGGAGGGCTCGGTCGAAGGCGAGCGGGTGGTGACGGCGAACGGCGTCGTGATCCTCGGCTTCACCGACCTTCCCGGTCGCCTGCCGCAGCAGGCCTCGCAGCTGTTCGGCACGAACCTCGTGAACCTGCTGAAGCTGCTGACCCCCGCCAAGGACGGCCGGCTGCGGATCGACTTCGACGACGTCGTCCAGCGCACCGTCACGGTCGTCCGCCGCGGCGAGAAGACGTGGCCGCCGCCGCCCGTGCAGGTCTCGGCGGCCCCGCCGAAGGCCGCGGCGGCGGCATCCGCCCCGATCGAACCGAAGAAGCCGATGTCCACGCGTACCCGCGGCACGCTCGTCGCGGCCGGGATCGCCGTGCTGTTCGCGGTGTGCGCGTTCGCGCCGCCGCCCCTGCCGCAGCACTTCCTCGTCCTGACGCTGTCGGTCGTCGTCGGCTTCTACGTGATCGGACACGTCGCCCACGCCCTGCACACGCCGCTCATGAGCGTGACGAACGCGATCTCGGGCATCATCATCGTCGGCGCGATGGTGCAGATCACCGCACCCGACCTCACCGTCCAGATCCTCGCGGCGATCGGGGTGCTGCTGGCGAGCATCAACATCTTCGGCGGGTTCGCCGTCACCCGGCGCATGCTCGCGATGTTCCAGAAGGGTCAGAGCCGATGACCACGATCGACACGGCCGGGCAGGTCGCCGGTGCGGCGTACATCGTCGCGGCGCTGCTGTTCATCCTGAGCCTGGCGGGTCTCAGCAAGCACGAGACGAGCCGCCGCGGTGTGGCCTTCGGCATCACCGGCATGGCGATCGCGCTCGCCGCGACCGTGTGGGTGACGATCGCCGGCGCGTGGGGACAGCCGCAGACGACGCTCGGCATCGTGCTCCTCGTGGCGGCGGTGCTCGTCGGCGGGGCGATCGGGCTGTGGCGGGCGCGCGTGGTCGAGATGACCGGGATGCCGGAACTCATCGCCCTTCTCCACTCCTTCGTGGGTCTTGCCGCGGTGCTCGTCGGCTGGAACGGGGCGCTGTACGATACCGGCCTCGAGGGTGCCCTCGCCGACATCCACCACGCCGAGGTGTTCGTCGGCGTCTTCATCGGCGGGGTCACCTTCACCGGGTCGATCGTGGCCTTCCTCAAGCTCTCGGGGCGCATCTCGTCGAAGCCGCTCATGCTCCCGGGCAAGAACGTCCTGAACCTCGGGGCACTCGTCGTGTTCGTCGTCCTCACGGTCTGGTACGTGATCACCCCCGAGCTCTGGCTGCTCGTCCTCGTCACGGTGCTCGCGTTCGCGCTCGGCTGGCACCTCGTCGCCTCGATCGGCGGCGGCGACATGCCCGTCGTGGTCTCGATGCTCAACAGCTACTCCGGATGGGCCGCGGCTGCCGCCGGATTCCTGCTGAACAACGACCTGCTGATCGTCACCGGTGCCCTCGTCGGCTCGTCCGGCGCCTACTTGTCGTACATCATGTGCAAAGCGATGAACCGGTCCTTCCTCTCCGTGATCGCCGGCGGGTTCGGCATCGAGGCGCCGAAGGGGGAGCAGGCGGATCTGGGCAAGCATCGCGAGATCGACGCCGAGGGCGCCGCGGAGCTCCTCGCCGGCGCCTCGAGCGTCGTGATCACCCCGGGCTACGGCATGGCGGTCGCCCAGGCGCAGCACGGCGTCGCCGACCTCGTGCAGAAGCTGCGTGAACGCGGCGTGGACGTGAGGTTCGGCATCCACCCCGTCGCCGGCCGACTGCCCGGCCACATGAACGTCCTGCTCGCCGAGGCGAAGGTGCCGTACGACATCGTGCTCGAGATGGATGAGATCAACGACGACCTGGCTCAGACCGACGTCGTCCTCGTGATCGGGGCGAACGACACCGTGAACCCTGCGGCGGCGGAGGACCCGGGTTCGCCGATCGCGGGGATGCCGGTGCTGCGCGTGTGGGAGGCGCGCAACGTGATCGTCTTCAAGCGGTCGATGGCCTCGGGATACGCCGGTGTGCCGAACCCGCTGTTCTATCGGGACAACGCGCAGATGCTGTTCGGCGACGCGAAGGAGCGCGTGGAGGACATCCTGTTCGCCCTCGCACGCGTCTCCGCCTGACGCCACGGCCCGGCCCCGCACTCGCGGGAGCCGGAGCCGTCGCCTCATTCGTACCTGAGTGATTCCACCGGGTCGGCACGCGCCGCACGCGCGGCGGGCAGGGTTCCGGCGAGGAACGCGATGCCCATCACGATCACGATGATCACCGCGATCGAGAGCGGATCGAACGCGATGAGCGTGAGCCCCGGAAGATCTGCCAGGAGCGTGCCCGACAGTGCCGAGCTGATGCCCACGCCGGCGACGATCGCCACCGCCACTCCGATCGCACTGCCGAGGAGCCCGATGAAGGCAGCTTCGAAGCTGAACAGGGAGAACACCCGGCCGTTCCCCATGCCCATGGCCTTCATGAGACCGATCTCACGCGTCCGCTCCTGCACGGACATCAGCAGGGTGTTGACGATGCCGAAGCTCGCGGCGAGCAGGGCGATCACCGCGAAGGCGTTGAGCACGAGGACGATTCCGTCGATCACCGTGCGGAACGCGCCCAGCTGATCGGCGACCGTCGACCCGGTGAAGCCCTCCGCGGCGAGCCGATCCTTGAGCGCGGCGATGTCGTCATCGGTCGCCTGTGGGTCGAAACGGATCGTCGCCTGGGCGTAGCGGTCGAGCTGATCGGCGGGAACGCCGATGTTCTGCGCGTCGAAGAGTGCATCGCTGAGCGCCTGGTTGGGAACGATGCTCGCTCCGGCGGGGGTGACCAAAGCGTCGTCCGCGACCCCGACGACGGTGGCGTCGAACGTGTGCGCGGTGCGCTCGGCGTCGGTGAGGGTGAGCTCCACGGTCTTGCCGATCGCCTCGTCGGCGTTTCCGAGTCCCATGGGCTCGACGAAGTCGATCGGCAGCACGAGCTGGAGCTCGCTCGACGCGTCGTCCGGCTCGGCACCGGCGGCGAGCTCGATCGTCTGCCCTGCGATGAGGGCGCCGACGCCGATCACGTACTTCGTCCCGTCACCGGCCTGGATGTAGTCCAGGCTGATCGTCCGGGTGGGCTGCACGTCGAGGACGCCGTCGATCCCGGCGAGGGTCTCCAGATCATCGGGTCGGAGGGCGATCACGGTGGATCCCGGAGGGCCGGGCTGACCGCTCGCGACGGCGTCCGGATCGTACTCGACGGGTCCGTCGGCCGCGACGCCGGTCGGCCCGTCCGAGGTCTTCGTGACGGTCATCGCATCGGACGCGCCGATCGCCGTGACGGTGTCGTCGATGTAGGCGTTGATGCCGGTACCGAGGCCGCTGGTCAGTGTCAGGGTGAACGCGCCGACGAAGATCGCGAGGATCGTGAGGATGGTCCGCGTCTTCGAGCGGAAGGTGTTCGCGACGGCGGTGCCGATCAGGTCGAGGGTCTTCACGCCGCCACCCCCGCCGAGTCCTCGACGAGCAGGCCGTCGCGGATGAACAGTCGGCGATCGCAGCGGCTCGCGAGGTCTTCGTCGTGCGTCACGACGATGAGCGTGATGCCGTGCTCACGGTTGAGGCTGAACAGGATGTCCTCCACCACGGCGCCCGTCGCGCTGTCGAGGTTGCCGGTGGGCTCGTCCGCGAAGATGATCCGCGGGTTGTTCACCAGCGCCCGGGCGATCACCGTGCGCTGCTTCTGCCCGCCGGACAGATTGACGGCCTTGTTCTTGGCCTTGTCATCCAGTTCGAGCTGCGCGAGGGCGGCCAGGCCGCGGCGTCGACGTTCGGCGCGTCCGACGCCGGCGATCTTCAGTGGCAGGATCACGTTCTCCAGCACCGACGTGTTCCCGGTGAGGAAGAACTGCTGGAACACGAACCCGAACGTCTTGTTGCGGGTCCGGTTCAGCGCCTTGCCGCGCAGGCGCGATGTGTCCGCGCCCTCCAGCTCGACCGTGCCGGCCGTGGGCGCGTCCAGCAGGGCGAGCACGTGCATGAGCGTCGACTTTCCCGATCCGCTCTTGCCGACGATCGCGATGCTCTCGCCCTCGGCGATGTCGAAGCTCACCCCCTTCAGTGCATCGAAGCGGTTCTGGCCTCGGCCGTAGGACTTGTGGATGTCCCTGACCGAGATGATCGGCGTCGTCATCTCTCTCCTCGTTTCGCTGCGGGTGGGTGCGGTCTCCAGCATCGCCGTGCCGGCGTGGCCGGCGCATCGCCCGTTCGGATGCACTTCCGTACCGCGGATGCGGTACGGCGGATGCCGCACCGGGAGGATCCGCGACGCGTCCGGGACCGGCACACTGGAGCGATGTGGTCCGCATCGCCGTCCGCCCGGACCGCCGCCGGCCTGCCGCCGAAGCTGCCGGCGTGGGTCGGGGACGTCGTGGCGGCGATCGTCGTGATCGGCACCGCGTTCATCCCGTTCCCCGAGGCCCAGTTCCATCCGACCGATCCGGCGGGCTACGCGCTCGTGGTGGCCCCGGCGCTCGTGCTGCCCTGGCGACGCCGCTTCCCCGTGGCCGCGCTCGCTGCGTGCGTGGTCCTGTACGGCGTCGCCGCTTTCGCCGCTGACGTCTGGCCGGGCATCGTGCTGGCGGTCGCGATCGCGGTGTTCGCCGTCGCCACCCGGTCGAGCAGGCGGCGGACCGTCGTGGTGACCCTGGTCACGATCGGCGTCGTGGTGCTCATCTCGGTGACCAGCTCGCTCGTCGTGATGCTCGGGACCCGGATCTTCGCGATCGCGATCACGATCGCGTTCGCCGCCGCCGCCGCGGATGCCGAGCGATCGGCGCGCGCGTACATCTCGGCGATCACCGAACGCGCGGAGCGCGCCGAGCAGACGCGCGAGTCAGAAGCGCGGCGCCGCGTGAGCGAAGAGCGACTCAGGATCGCCCGCGACCTCCACGACGTGGTGGCGCACCAGATCGCGGTCATCAGTCTGAACGCCGGTGTGGCGGCATCCGCGCTTCCTGCACGGCCGGAGGCGGCCGAGGATGCGGTCCGCACGATCCGCTCGGCCGCGCACACGGTGCTGGGCGAGATCGGCACCCTGCTGGAGGTGCTGCGGACGGATGAGGCGGCACCCGGCTCGCCGGACGCGCCGCAGCCGGGTATCGACAGCATCGCCGACCTCGTCGAGGCGTTCGCGGATGCCGGGCTCGCGGTGACCCTGCGGACGGAGGGCGACCTGGCCACGGTGAGTGCGACGAGTGGCCTCACCGCGTATCGCGTGGTGCAGGAGGCGCTCACCAACGCCCACAAGCACGGCGTCGAGGGCCGCGCGCACGTCCTGGTGAGCGTGGACGAGGCGCTGCACGTCGTCGTGACGAACCCGACGGGCGCGGATGCGGGTGCCGCCGAGGCGCCGCCGGGGTCGGGGCTCGGGCTCATCGGCGTCCGCGAGCGGGTGTCGGCGTTGCGCGGGTCGGTCGAAGCGGGGTCGGTCCCGGGCGGATGGCGGGTGTCGGCGACACTCCCGCTCTCGACGGAGGGAGCGCGATGATCCGGGTGCTCGTGGTCGATGACCAGGTGCTGATCCGACGGGCCGTGGTCCAGATCCTCGGCACGGCACCCGATGTGGACGTGGTGGGAGAGGCGCCGGACGGACTCGAGGCCGTGGCGGCGGCATCCCGACTCCGTCCCGATGTCGTCGTGATGGACATCCGGATGCCGCGCATGGACGGCATCGAGGCGACCGCGGCCATCTGCTCCGACGCCGATCTCGCGGAGACGCGGGTCCTCATCCTGACCACGTTCGAGGAGGACGAGTACATTGTCGCCGCGCTCCGGGCCGGCGCGAGCGGATTCATCGGCAAAGGCGCGGAACCGGAGGCGATCGTGCACGCCGTCCAGGCGATCGCCGCGGGCGACGCGCTGCTTTCCGCTGCGGCGACGCGGAGTCTCATCACGCGCTACGTCCTGCCGCGGACGGTCGGAGCGCCTTTCGAGGTGCCGGCGCAGTTGCGCGACCTGACGGACAGGGAGCGGGAAGTGCTTCTGCTCGTCGCCCGCGGTCTGTCGAACCACGAGATCGCCGAGAGCCTGCACATCTCCCCGCACACGGCGAAGACGCACGTGAACCGCGTGATGTCGAAGGTCTCGGCGCACGATCGTGCGCAGCTGGTGATCCTCGCCTATGAGAGCGGGCTCCTGGTGCCCGGTGACGCGTGAACGCGGTCAGTTGCGCGACAGCACCGCATCAAGTTCGTCGTCGCTCGGCTCGGTGAGCACGAGTCCGTCCGAGAAGGTGATCACGGGCGCTTTCGTCGAACCGCTCGCCGTCTCGGCGCGCTGCCGTGCCGCGGCATCCGCGGTGACGTCGAAGTATTCGTAACCGACGCCGCGCGCATCCAGCAGTGCCCGCGATCGCGCGGTGTCCGTGCACTCGGGCTTGCCGTAGACCTGGATCGCCTGTCTCATCCGTCTCCCAATCGATAGGCCTTCATCTTGCGGTACACCGTCGCCCGCGACAGGCCGAGGATGTCCGCGGCCTTGGAGCGGTTGCCGTTCGCCTCGTGCAGGGCCTTGCGGATCGCCTCGAGCTCGACCCTCTCGATGAGGGTGAGGTTGCGCTCGGCGTGCATCGCCGGCGGCAGATCGCGCGGTGTCACGGGTCCGGTCCGGGTGACGGAGGCGAGCTGCGAGACGAGCTGTCGGAGCTCCTTCACGTTTCCGGGCCAGTGATACGTCTCGATCAGCCGGCTCGCCGCCTCATCGACGTCCAGGCGCACGCCCGGCGCGACCGCGGCACGCAGGGCCCGCCAGAGGTCGGGGATGTCGCCGGCGCGCTCGCGGAGAGGCGCCAGCCACACCATCTGCGCTCCGAACTGGAGCTCCATCGACTCGACGGACGAGCGGTCGGTCGTCGTCATCGTGAGCGTTGTCGGGCCCGTCGCGCCGCGCGCCTCCAGCACCGCACGCATGCCGTCCAGCGCCGGTCCGTCCAGAGTCTCGACGCCACGGATCACCAGGTCGTGCGGCACGGTCGCCGTCTCACGCAGTTGCATGAGCCATTCGCGGGTGCCCAGGATGTGCCGCTCGGCGGCGTCCACGAGCGTGCGGTCGGAGGGGATGGATGCCGTCCGGTACGGCACGCCCAGGGCGAGCGTCGTCTTCCCTACGCCGACCTCGCCGGCGACGATCACCGGCGTGCGCGCCGCGCGCAGCTTCTCGAACTCCGACCTCGCCGAGAGCCACTCGGCTGAGCGACCTTCGAGCTTCGGCGACGGCGGGGGTGCGGCGTGAGACGTCGACGAGCGGATGCGGTCGCCCACGACGACGACGTTGTTGTCGTTGCCGACGGAAGTGATGTCGACTTCGCGGGTGCCGCCGGAGAGCTCCACCACATAGCGGCCCGCCGTGCCGGTCTCGTCTCCGATCGAGCGCAGGATCGCGACGTCGCTCGGTGTGAGCGCGTTGGCCTGCGGACTCTGGATCATGACCCCCTGCGGTCCGAAGGCGACGACGGGAAGCGCGTGACGACGGGACTGCTCGAGGAAGACGTGGAACATGCGGCGCGCGTCGGGGTGCTCGACAGAGAGCACGTGCTGCTCGAGCTGGGTCGTCATCGACTTCACGAGCGGCTTGAGGAGGTCCGTACGCGGGGTGAGGTCGCAGGACAGGGTCACGACCGCGAGCAGCGTGCCGGTGATCGGATGGAACACCGGTGCGCCCGTGCACACGGCGTCACGGTAGATCTCGGCGTAGTGCTCCGTGCCCCGGATCTGCATGGGGCGCGCGGTCGCGGCGACCGACCCGACGCCGTTCGTGCCGACGACGTTCTCGGCCAGGACCGCACCGCGGGTGGTGCCGACCCGATCCAGGTGTGAGCGGGCCTGTCGGTCCTCCGTCCAGCGGTGCAGGATCTGACCACGCGAGTCCGCCAGGAGGACGGCGAGGCCGGTGCCTTCCAGGTCCTGGGCGAACCGGTTCATCGGCGCGCCGAACATGTCCAGCAGGTGCTCGTCCAGGAGCGTGTCGGGCACGTGCGGCACGTCGCGGATGCGTCCTGGATCCCCGAGCGCCGCTTGCGAGCGCCGCCACGACGAGATGATCTCGGCCTGCGGATCGGCAGCACCGGGTGCTTCGCCGAGCACGCGCTCTTTCAGGCTCTCGGTCAGTTTCGGATCGAATTCCGTGGTCATCGACGACTCCGGATGCGGGGCGTACGCCCCGGGCGAGGGTGATGCGATCTGCGCGCAGGTCGGGTCTGCGGAATTCGCGGGAAGAGCCCGAGCCTAACCCCGCCTGGGGGCACCGGCAAGCGTCGCTCCCTCCGGCTGGCAGCGAAGCGCCGACCCGTCCCGGCGGACTCGTCGTGCGCCGGGCTCACGATGCCGTCCTGTGCGCATCGACAGGGCGCGACGGGGAACCCGACTCCGCCGCCAGCACCCGGCTGATCTCCATGAGCATCTCGTCGCGCCACCGCACCCTGTCCTCCCACTGCTCGAGCGGCAGCAGGTCGCGTCGCTGTGCGGCGACGGTCGCGACGAGCTCCTCCGTCCACGGATCGTGCTGACCGCGTTCGGCGCCCATCCGCTCGTACGCGGGCCCCATCTTCAGGGCGTGCGAGGCGATGCCGCCTCGGGTGTTCAGATCGACGGTCTCGAAGGGTCCGATGAACGCCCATCGGCGTCCGAGCCCGCTGCGCATGACCTCGTCGACATCGTCGGCGGATGCCACGCCGTCCCGCACGAGGCAATAGGCCTCCCGCAGCACCGCGCCCTGCAGGCGATTGAAGATGAAGCCCTCGATCTCGCTTCGGACGCGCACCGGACGGAGCCCGGCCCGACGGTACAGCTGATCGGCGGTCTGCATGGTCGACTCACTCGTCGCCCGGCCGCCGACGAGTTCGATCACGGGGATCAGATACGGCGGATTGCCGGGATGGCCGATCAGGACCCGGTCACGGGCGGGCGTCACGTCGGCGAACGCGCTCGCCGGGATCGCCGAGCTCGAGCTCGCGAGCACCGCGTGCGCGGGGCTGTACGAGCCGATCATGCGGAACAGATCGCGCTTGATCGGGAGCTGCTCGGGGGCGCACTCCTGCACGAGATCGGCATCCCGCAGCGCGTCGTAGAGGATCTCGTGGTCGCTGATCCGCGCGAGGACCACCTCGACCGGTTCGTCGATCAGGCCGTGCTCGTGGAGAAGACGGACCCGGTCGGCGCGGTCCCGCGCGGCGCGCGGCAGAGCCTCGGGGAGTGCGTCCCACATCCGCACATGGAAGCCCGAGCGCGCGAACTGCACCGCGAAGGCGACGCCGATCGAGCCCGCCCCCACGATCGTGGCGGTCGGGGTCGTGCTCACAGGCTCCACCAGCCCCGGTCGCCTTCGTAGGCGCGCTCGAGGATCTGCACGGCGTCGAACTTCGTGAGCGGGCGGGCGTTGTTCGCGATCAGGCGTGTGGACAGCAGCGACCTCTCGGCGACGTCGTCGATCTGCTCGGCCGACAGCCCGAGGGCTTTGAGGTCGCGCGGTACACCGAGGGCGTCGAGCAGTCCGTCGAGCCGCGTGATCGCGGCCTTCGCGTTCTCCAGTGCGCCGGCGACGGGGTCGTAGACGCCCAGGTCCTCGGCGAGCTCGGCGAAGACCTCGACGCGCACGGGGAGGTTGTAGCGGGTGACGTAGGGCAGGAGCGCGCCGACGCCCATACCGTGTGAGGTGTGCGTGAGGCCTCCGATCGGGGACTGGATCGCGTGCGCGATCGAGGTGCCCGCCGTGTTGAGCGCCATTCCCCCGCAGAACGCTCCGAGCATCATGTCGCTGCGGGCACCGAGGTCGGACGGATCGTCGACGACACGTTCGATCGCGCCGGCCAGAAGTCGGATGCCGGCACGGCAGTAGATGTCGGTCAGCACGTTCTTGCCGACATAGAGATGCGCATCCAGATCCTCGGGGGAGGGGTTCTTCGCACGATCGGTGAAGCTCTCCACGAGGTGGCTGAGCGCATCGGCCGCCGTCGCCGCGGTGAGCCCCGGGGGGCAGCTCAGCGTGAGTTCGGGGTCGACGATCGCCACGGACGGCTCGAGGTGAGCGCTCGCGACACCGACCTTCACGCCGCGCTCCTCGTCGTACACGACGCCGATGCAACTCACCTCCGCGCCGGTTCCCGCGGTGGTCGGCACCGTGATGATCGGCAGCACCGGTCCGGGCACGAGGTTCTCACCGAAGTAGTCGCGCACGTCGCCTCCGTGCGCGAGCACGAGGGAGGCGACCTTGGCCATGTCCAGGCAGCTGCCCCCACCCAGGCCGATCACCACATCGATGCGGTGACCCGCCAAGTCGGCCTGCAGGGTCATGATGTCACCCCGCGGGAGGTCGGGTTGCACGCGGTCGAACAGGTGGACGTCGATGCCCGCCGCCTCCAGTGAAGACTGAAGCGCGCGATACTCCGCGGTCGTGGCCATGCGCTCATCGGTGCAGATGAGCACGTGCGAGCCGAGGGGTGCGACGATCCTCGGCAGCATCGTCCGCTGGCCGGGCCCGAACAGAACGGTGCGGGGCTGGCGCAGGAGTCCGAGGCCGATCAGGTTGTCGATCGTGCTGACCATCACCGCTGCGCCGCCGTCTCGTCGATCGTGAGCGCGATGTACTTCGGTTCGAGGAACTCGTGGATGCCGTGCTGTCCGCCTTCGCGGCCGATGCCGGACGCCTTCACTCCGCCGAACGGTGCGGCCGGGTCGGCCATGATGCCTCGGTTGACCCCGACCATTCCGGTCTCGAGCTGCTCGGCGATCGCCACGGCGCGCGACAGGTCGGCGGTGAAGAGGTATCCCGACAGCCCATAGGCGGTGTCGTTCGCGAACGCGATCGCCTCGGGGACCGAGTCGACCGTGTAGAGCGCCGCGACGGGCGCGAACAGCTCCTGGTTGCAGAGCGGGTTGCCGCGATCGGTGAAGCGCAGCACCGTCGGCTCGTAGAAGAAGCCCTCGCCCTCGATTGCGCCGCCGCCGAGCAGCACCTCGGCGCCCGCGTCGCGGAACTCGGCCACGAGCTCGACGACCCGGTCACGCTGTCGGGCCGAGATGATGGGACCGACGTCGGTGCCCTCCGCGAAGCCGTCGCCCACCGTGAGCGTCCGCGCCTTCGCGACGAACTTCTCCGTGAACTCCTCAGCGATCGCGCGGTGCAGGATGATCCGGTTCGCCGCGACGCACGCTTGGCCGGCGTTGCGGAACTTGCAGATGATCGCCTGGTCGACCGCCAGGTCGACGTCGGCATCGTCGAGGACGATGAACGGACCGTCGCCGCCGAGCTCGAGAGACGGATTGATGATGTGGTCGGACGCCTGACGCATCAGGACGCTGCCGACTCCGGTGGACCCGGTGAAGCTCACCTTGCGCAGGCGCGCGTCCGCCATCAGGGCGGCAGAGACCTCGCCGGAGGTGCTGGTGTGCACGAGGTTGACCGCGCCGGGCGGGAAGCCGGCATCCTCGAGCGTCTTGATGAAGAGCGCCGCGGTGAGCGGGGTCTCGCGTGCGGACTTCATCACGACGGTGCAGCCGGCAGCGAGGGCCGCGCCCGCCTTGCGGGCCGACATCAGCATCGGGAAGTTCCACGGCGTCACCAGGAAGCTCGGGCCGACCGGCTGGTGGGTCTCGATCACGCGGTAGCCACCGGGCGAGCCGTGCTGGTACGAACCGTGCAGGTGGGCGATCTGCTCGGTGAACCACAGGAAGAACCCTGCCGACAGGCCGAACTCCGCGCGCGCTTCCGCGATCGGCTTGCCGCTCTCCAACGTCATCACGGCGGCGAACTGCTCCCCGCGCTCGATGAGAAGCCGATGTGCCTCGTGGAAGAGGTCGGCGCGGCGGCGTGGCGCCCAGGCTCGCCACGCGGAAGCCGCGGCCACCGCGGCGTCGAGCGCTTCCAGGGACTCGGCGGGACCGGCGTCGGCGACACGCGCGATCACGCGGCCATCGGCGGGGTTGACGACATCGATGCCCGACGCGGTGTCCCGCCACCGCCCGTCGATGTACAGGCCGGTGGGGACGGTGTGCAGAGCCGGATGCGCGGTGATGGTCGTGGACATGTGGTGCTCCTTGGAGAGTCAGGCAGTGAGGGGCGACGGTGTGCGACGGGCGCTGATCGCGCGGGCGATGGTGGGGACGAGGGCACGGAGCAGGACCACCGCGAGCAGGACCGCAGCCTGAGCGACCAGCTGCAGAGGCTCGGGCCAGCCCACGGCGCGGAGGAGCTGACCGAGCTGGGTGAGGAAGAGTGCGGCGACGGCGGTGGAGACCAGTGCCGCGCGGCCACCCGTCAGCGCCGTACCGCCGAGGACAACCGCGGCGACGGTCGGAAGCAGGTAGGTCTCCCCGAAGAAGAGGGGCGGCGTGGTGACGTAGCCGGTGTACAGCACGGCGGCGATGCCGTAGGCGGCCCCGGCGAGACCGTACGCGACCGTCTGGTACAGCACGACGCGCACGCCGAGCGCCCGCGCGGCCGGTTCGCTCACCCCGATCGCCGTCAGGCGCCACCCGGCGATCGTGCGGTGACCGACGACGCCGGCGATCACGGCGACGACGACCGCGACGATCGCGGCGTTCGGGATGACCCCGACGTATCCCTTCGCGAACGCCGACAGTCCGGCGGGCGCGCCGGCGGGCGTGCCGTTCGAGATCGCGAAGACCGTCCCGAGCAGGGCGGCGTTCATGCCGAGGGTCACCACGAGCGGCATGACGCCGAACGCGGTGATGATGACGCCGTTGAGCAGTCCGACCAGGGCGGGCAGCAGGATCGCGGCCACCACCGCGAGGGCCGGCGGCCAGCCGTACCACTGCGGCAGGCCCGACACGAGGACCGCGCCGAACGCCATCATCCCGGGCACCGAGAGGTCCAGTCCCCGCTGCTGGACGACCAGGGTCTGACCGATCGCGGCGATCGCGAGAACGGCGGCGAACGGCAGCATTCCGCGGACGGCGGCCTCGCTGAGACTCCCGGAGGACACGAGTGGACTGATCGCGAAAAGCACGATCGTCGCGATCCAGATCGCGCCGGATCCGCCCGACAGGAGGCGCTTCCACAGCGCGTCGGTCTGTGCATCGATGCCGGTGGACATGTCAGGCCTTTCTCATGTTGCGCAGCCGCGCGTAGAGGATCGCGGCGCCGACCGTGATGAGCCCGGGCAACCAGTACCCCCACGCGCCGGACAGGCCGAGAAAGGTCGGGGCGCCGAGGATCTGGGCGACCAGGATGCCGGCGACGACGATCCCGATGAAGGAACCGCGACCGCCGAAGATGTCGGTTCCGGCGAGCACGACCACCGTGACCGAGGTCAGTGTGAAGGCCAGGCCCGGGCGTCCGTCGCCGATGCCGATCTGCGACATCAGGATGATTGCGGTCGGCAGCACGAGCAGCGAGGTGACGACGTACGAAAGCAGCCCCACTCGCTCGACGGGGATGCCGATCCGTGCGGCCGCATCTCGGCGTGAACCGACCGCACGCAGCTGCGCCCCCCACTTCGTGCGTCGCAGCGCCCACTCCAGGAGCAGGGCCGCCACCACGGCGACGATGAAGGCGACGGGCACCGGACCGATCTTCGCCGTCACGATCCGGGTGACCTGGCTCGAGATGATGCCGCCCGGGGTCCCGCGGAGCAGGAAGACGAATCCCTGCAGTGCGAGTGCGATCGCGAGGGTCACCACGACGGGGCTCAGCGAGAATCTCGTCACCAGGGACCCGTTCACCGCGCCGACGGCGGCGGCCGCGACGAGCATGAGGAGGAGGCCGAGGAGGAGATTGCCGCCGTCGATCACGAAGAACGAGGCGATCACGACGAGGAGGCTCAGCAGGGGACCCACCGACAGGTCGAATCCCGCGCCGAGCACCACCACCTGCTGGGCCGAGCCGATGAAGATCATCATCGCGGCGGCGAAGAGGATGTTGCCGATGCTGAAGGCGGACATGTACGCCGGGTTGATCGCCCCGATCAGGGCGGTCAGCCCGAGGATGACCAGGCCGAGGACAGCGGCCGGCGACTGATCACCGCGCAGCCACGAGCGCAGGCGCCCGCTGCGGCTCTGACCGGCTTCGTCCCGCTTGCGCGTCGCAGTCGAGGTGAGAGCGGCGCGGGCGATGCCGGCCTCGGTGACGTCGTCGCCGTCGAGTTCTGCGACGAGCTGGCCCCGCGACATGATGAACACCCGGTCGCACAGTCCCTCGAGTTCGACACCATCGGAGGACAGCACGATCACCGCGGCGCCGTCGGCGGCGGCGCCGCGGAGGATCCCGTAGATGTCGACACGGGCCCCGGCATCCACCCCTTGGGTGGGCTCCTCGGCGAGGAGGACCCGCGGCTCCGCGAGCAGCGTGCGGGCCAGGACGACCTTCTGCTGGTTGCCGCCGGAGAGCGAACCGACCGCGGTGTGGATGGAGGGTGTCTTCACGGCGCGGTCTGCCACCTGCGCCCGTGCTTCGCGCGCGACAGCGCGGTCGCGGACGAATCCTGCGGTGGAGAAGCGGCGGAGGGTCTTCATCACGATGTTCTCGCCGACCGTGAGCGGGAGGAAGAGACCCTCGCCGTGCCGGTCGCTCGGGACGTAGACCGCGCCGGCGGCAGCGGCCGCGCTGGGGCTGCCGAGCCGCACGTCGCGGCCGTCGATTCGCACGGAGCCGGTCGCCGATTCCAGACCGGCCAGCGCGCGGATGAGCTCCGCCTGCCCGTTGCCCTGGACGCCCGCGAGACCGATGACCTCACCGGAGCGCACCGCGAGGGAGATGTCGTGGAAGTGCCGACCGCTGAGCCCGTCGACCACGACGCGGTCCGTCGTACCGATCGTGCCTGCCTCGGCGCCCTTCGGGGGGAAGACGGTCTCGAGGGCGCGCCCGACCACGAGTTCGATGATGCGTGCCTCGGTGACCTCCTCGGCATCGAACGTGCCGCGCACCTGCCCGTCGCGCAGCACGGTGATCCGGTCGGCGATCTCCTTGACCTCGGGGATGCGGTGGGAGATGTAGACCACGGCGGTGCCGGCGGCGGTGAGTTCGCGGACACGGCGGAACAGCCGCTGCACCTCTTCGCCGTTGAGGTGCTCGGTCGGCTCGTCGAGGATCAGCACCCGCGGCGCGAGCGAGAGCGCCTTCGCGATCTCGACGATGAACCGCTGTTCGACGGACAGGTCGCGCACGCGGGAGCGCACGTCGATGCCCATCTGCCACGGTTCCAGCGCCTCACGAGACCAAGTGAGTGCCTTCTTCAGACCGCCGCGTCCGGCGCGGCCGGTGCCGAGGGCCATGTTCTCGGCGACGGTGAGGTCGGGCAGCAGCGCCGGGTCCTGGCGCACGATCGCCAGCCCGAGCTCGCGCGCGGCATCCGGCGACGCCGTCTGCAGCGTCTGCCCGGCGATCTGCACCGTGCCCGCGTTCGGCGCCATGGCGCCGGAAGCGATCGCCATGAGAGTCGACTTGCCGGCGCCGTTCTCGCCGACGAGAGCGTGCACCTCGCCGGCGGTCACGTCGAGATCGACATCCGTGAGGGCGCGCACGCCGGGGAAGGTCTTGATGATGCCGCTCAGGCGGAGCGCGGTCGCCGGAGCGGACGCGGCGTCGGACCCGGCGGTCTCGGATGCCGCGGCGGGGGTGTTCGCAATCGTCACGGTGTTCTCGTCCTCACTGGGCGAGGTAGCCGCCGTCGATGACCAGCTCGGCGCCGGTCATGAAGCTGGACTCGTCGGAGGCCAGGAACACCGCTCCCGCGGCGATCTCCTCGGGACGTCCCGCCCGCCCCATCGGGGTCTGGCTCACCACGTACTCGTTGACCGCGGGATCCTGCGCATCGGTGAGCGGCGTGGCGATGAAACCGGGATGCAGGGAGTTCACGCGCACTCCGCTGGTGGCGAAGGTGATCGCGGCGTTCTTCGACATGTTCCGCACCGCGCCTTTCGTCGCGTGGTACGCGTGGGCCCCGGCGACGGCACTGTTGCCCCAGATGGAGGACACGTTCACGATCGAGCCGGACCCGCGTTCGAGCATGCCGGGCATGACTTCGCGCATGCCGTAGAAGACGCCGGTCTGATTGACGGCCACCACACGGTCCCAGTCGGACGAGCTCAGCTCGTGCAGCGGCTCGTAGGCGATGATCCCGGCGTTGTTGACGAGGACGTCGACGCGACCGTACTCGGCGGTCGTCTCCTCGACGATCCGGCGCCAGTCGTTCTCATCGGCCACGTCGTGCTGCTGATAGCGGATGCCGGGGGCGAAGTCGTGGCTCGCCGACTGGCTCGTGGCGATCACTGTCGCGCCTTCCGCGGCGAAGGCTTCGGCGATCGCGCGGCCGATGCCGCGGCCCGCCCCGGTCACGAGGGCGACTTTGCCGTCCAGACGGTTCATGGGTGCTCCTTTGCAGAACCCGATCGGATGAAGGATCGAGCAGGTGAGGGGCGGGGGCGCGCCGGAGCGCGCCCCCGCGGGGATCACTGGTTGAACAGCTCCTTGAGCTGGTCGACGCTCAGTCCGGAGGACAGGATCGCGTCGTTGGGCAGATCCGGCTCGCACACGGGCTGCTTGTCGGGGTCGGTCGAGTCCTCGATGATCTCGAGGTTGTAGATCGAGGGCTCGTCGTTCGGGAGGTTGTTGTACGCAGCCAGTCCCTTGTGCAGAGCGGGGATCGCGACCCAGTTGCGCGAGGACATCGTCGCGATCTGGAACGACGGCTGGGTGTCCTTGTACTGGTACCAGAGGCAGGCGAACTGATTGGAGTCGTTCGCGGACCACACCGGGAGCGGCTTGCCGGCCTCGACGAACGCCTCCACGCCGCCGACCGAGCCGCCGCCGTAATCGGCCACGACTCCGTCGATCTCGCCGTACTTGGTGATCAGCCCCGCCATGACCTGCTTGGTCTTGCCGGGCTCCCATCCGGTGTCGACGGGCACATCGCCCATGTCCTCGTTCAGGAGCGTGACACCGGGGTTCTCTTCGATCGCGCGCTTCACGCCGGCGTAGACGGCAGCGGAGTACGGGTTGCCCGCCTGGCCGCCGGTCATGATCAGGTTGCCTTCGCCGCCCATCTGGTCGATCGTCCACTTCGCCAGGCCGTAGCCGTACGTGTCGACGTTCTCCGAGACACAGTCGACGTAGTCGACCCCGGGCTCTCCGCCGGGGCACGCGATGATCGGCACGAACTTCACGCCCGCCTCGGTCGCCTGACGAATCGTCGGCAGCAGCGCCTCGCCGCCGTCG
Organism: Microbacterium sp.; assembly: GCA_030148105.1. Taxonomy (GTDB): domain Bacteria; phylum Actinomycetota; class Actinomycetes; order Actinomycetales; family Microbacteriaceae; genus Microbacterium; species Microbacterium lacus. The sequence continues at coordinate 18,789 of JASBUD010000129.1, forward strand.
GTGAAGGAGACGATGACGTTGACGCCCTGGGCGACGAGGGAATTGATGTCGCTGATGGCCTTCTGAGTGTCCGCCTGCGCGTCTGTATAGAGGATGTCGGTGATGTTGTCGCACTTCGCTGCCTCGGCCTCGAAGATCGCGCGGGTGGTCTTGCGCCAGGAGTTGCCGCCGAAGCCGTCGGCGAAGGCGACCTTGATGGGTTCGTCGCCGCAGAACTCGCTGATGTCGACGATGTCGGCCTGAACGCCTTCGATGCCCACTTGGTTGGCGACCGCGTCGGCGGAGGCGGAACCGCCCGCCGATCCGCCGTCGGAGGAACACGCTGCGAACAGCAGCGTCGCCGAGGCGATGACCGCTGCGAACGCGAGGGTGCGCTGGGGAACCATGATGCTTCCTTCTGTCGGGTGTGCCTCAGGTGCCACGGCCGGTGGCCGCCGGCTGAGTGGAGTCTTCGTCGACTCGGCCGCGTCTTCGCGGACGGTGTCTGGCGCCTGGAGCGGAACTGTGTGTGCGTCGTTCGTGAGCCGGACGGGATCGCCGTCGGGGCTCTCACGGAGGCGTTTCCGCCTTCGGTTTCCTCATCGTGCCAGCGCCCGGACAGGGCGTTGTGGCTCACGTTGCGACCTGAGTGACTCACTTTGAGACGGCCGTTCTGCGCCGTTCACGGGCCATGCAATCTGAACTCGTGGAGCCCCTCCACGCCACGAACACACACTTCGCCCTCGCTGCCGAGGGCGCGATCCCCTGGGGGTGCAGACGATGTCGTCACCGCAACCGACCGACCTTCTCGGAGAGATCTACGCGCACTGGATCGACGAGCTCGGGGCTGTCCCGAATGCCAGCACCGCGCTCCTGCGCCTCATCTTCGACGACTGGCAGCGTGCGACCACCGAGCCCGAGGATGTGACCTACCGGAGCGCGCAGCTCGGCGGGGTGCCAGGTGTCTGGGCGAAGCCGCTGGAGGCGGATCCGGCACAGGTGCTCGTCCTCTTCCACGGGGGCGGGTTCGCCCTCGGGTCGTCCGCATCGCATCGCAAGCTCGGCGGGCACCTCGCGAAGGCGCTCGGAGCCCACTGCTTCGTCGCCGACTTCCGCCGTGCCCCCGAGGCGAAGTTCCCCGCGCAGCTCGAGGACGGCGAGGCGATGTTCCAGGCGCTCATCGCGCAGGGCCATCGAGCCGAGGACATCACCCTCGTCGGTGACTCCGCCGGTGCGAATCTCGCGATCAGCACGACGTTCCGGCTGATGGCCGCTGGAGGCCCGGTGCCCCGCCGCGTGGTGACGATGTCGCCGTGGCTGAACATGGAGAACGACGGCGAGACGATCGTGACGAACGATGCGACCGACTTCCTGATCACCCGGGAGGGCCTTCAGGGCAACATCGACCGCTACATCGCGGGCGCCACCAGCCCCACCGATCCCTGGGCGAACCCTCTGTACCAGGATTTCAGCGGCTTCCCCCGCCTGTACATCTGCGCCGGTGACGTCGAGTCGCTCTACGACGACAGCGTGCGGCTCGAGCGCCTCGCCCGCGCGGCGGGAGTCGATGTCACCTTCTCGGTCGGTGAGGGCATGCAGCACGTCTATCCGTTCCTCGCCGGCAACCATCCGCGCGCCGACGAGGAGATCCGGCTCATCGCCGACTGGTATCGGGCCGACCGCTGACGGCCGGCCCCACGAGAACATCCGCACGTTCAGAAAGGAAACACATCATGACCAAGACCGACTATGACGCCGTCGTCATCGGCGCCGGCTTCTCAGGGCTGGCCATCCTGCACCACCTCCGCGAGATCGGGCTGGACACCGTCGTCGTCGATGGAGCCGACGGCATCGGCGGCACCTGGTGGATCAACCGGTACCCGGGAGTCCGCACCGACAGCGAGTTCAGCTACTACTCGTTCTCCTTCTCCAAAGAGGTCCGCGACGAGTGGGTGTGGACGGAGCGCTACCCCTCGGGCTCCGAAGTCCTCGCGTACCTGAACTTCGTCGCCGACCGACTCGACCTGCGCAAGGACATCGTGCTCGGCCGCTACGTCACGCGCGCGGAGTGGAACGAGGACACCTCGCGCTGGACCGTCACGTTCGGCGACGGTTCGCACTTCACCGCGAAGTACCTGATCTCCGGCATGGGCGTGCTGTCTCAGCCGATCTGGCCGGACCTCCCCGGACGCGACACATATCAGGGCACCCTCGTCCACGCCGCCCGCTGGCCGCGGGAGGGCGTCGATCTCAAGGGCAAGAAGGTGGGCCTCATCGGGCTCGGGGCGTCCGGCATCCAGATCACGCCCGTCGTCGCGCCCGAGGCCGGCGAGTTCTTCGTCTTCCAGCGCACGCCCAACTTCATCGTCGAGACCAACAACGACCCCGTCTCCGCCGAGCACCTCGCCGAGGTCCGCGCGACGTACGACGAGATCTTCGCCCGCGCGGCGAATCACCCGTTCGGCGTCGACATGGTGCCCGCGCAGTACAGCGCCCTCGACGTCGACCCCGAGGAGCGCGAGCGCATCTTCGAGAGCAAGTGGAATGAAGGCGGCTTCCACTTCGCGAACGAGTGCTTCAACGACCTTGCGGTCAACCACGAGTCCAGCGAGCTGGCGTCGGAGTTCATCCGCAAGAAGATCCGCGAGATCGTGAAGGACCCGGCGACAGCCGATCTGCTCTCACCGAAGACGTACTCGTTCAACGGCAAGCGGGTGCCCACCGGGTTCCGCTACTACGACACTTTCAACCTGCCCCACGTCCACCTGATCGACACGTCGACGACGCCGATCACGGAGTTCACGGAACGCGGGCTCCGGGTGGGGGACACCGAATACGAACTCGACGTGATCATCGCCGCGACCGGGTTCGATGCCATGACCGGGACCCTGACGCAGATCGACATCGTGGGGCGCGACGGCCTGGTGCTGCGCGACAAGTGGGCGGACGGTATCCGCTCGAACCTCGGCATCTCCATGAACGGGTTCCCGAACCTGCTGCTCTCGCTCGGGCCCCAGACGCCCTACTCGAACCTGCCGGTGCCGATCCAGCTGGGAGCGCAGTGGATGGCGCGCGCGATCGACTTCGCCGAGAAGAACGACCTGCCGGCGCTCGAGGCGACTCGGGAGTCCGAGGAGTGGTGGGCCGAGGAGACCGATCGTGCGGGCAAGGCGACGGTCATGTACTCCGAGGGGAAGAAGGCCAAGGCCTGGTTCTTCGGTGAGAACGTACCCGGCAAGCCGCACGAGTTCCAGGTGTACATGGGTGGTGGGCAGGTCTACCAGCAGTTCTGCCGGGATGCCGAGCGCGATGACTACCGCTCGTTCCGGGCGCCGGAGTTCGAGCTGGTCCAGACCCGATGACCCGGCTCGAGGGCAAGGTCGCCGTCATCACGGGGGCGGCGTCCGGGATGGGCCGCACCACCGCAGAGCTGTTCGCCCGCGAGGGTGCCACGGTCGCGGTGACCGATTTCAATGCAGCACAGGGACAGGAGGTCGTGGCCGGCATCACCGCCGCGGGCGGCTCGGCCGCGTTCTGGCAGGTCGACGTGACGGACGAGCAGTCGGTCGCGTCGGCCTACCGCGAGATCGGCGAGCGCTTCGCCACGATCGACGTGCTCGTCAACGCGGCGGGGATCATCGGGGTCGACAAGCCCACGCACGAGCTCGCCGAGTCCGAGTGGGACGCGCTGTTCGCCGTCGACGTGAAGGGCGTGTTCTTCTCCACGAAGCACGCGCTGCCGTTCATGATCGCGCAGCGGTCGGGGTCGATCATCAACTTCTCCTCGATATACGGGCTCACGGGCAACGACGAGTTCACCGCGTACCACGCGGCCAAAGGTGCGGTGACGATGATGACCAAGCAGGACTCCGCCGTCTACGGGCAGTACGGCATCCGCGTGAACTCGGTGCATCCTTCCACCGTCCTCACACCTCTCGTGGAGGGCATCGCGAACGCGTTCCCCGGTGGGATCGCCGAGTACGAGAAGGTGAACACGAGACTGCAGTCCATTCGTCGCCTCGGTCAGCCGGAGGACGTCGCGTGGGCGTGCGTGTACCTCGGCTCCGACGAATCCACGTGGGTGACGGGCGTCAACCTCCCGATCGACGGCGGATTCACGGCACGCTGAGACCCGCGACGACCGGGGGCTCCGATCAGAGGGCGGAGTCCTCGTCATGCGAGCGGTGCATGCCGGTCCTGGCCGGCGTCAACCCCTTTCATCCCGAGCCGGCCCCGACGGATGCTGGAGGTTGGAAGGGGACCGCGATGACACAGGAACACACCGATCCGGCCGAAGAGGCCGAGACCGACGAGCCGACGCCCGAATCGACCGAAGAGCCGGACGCGGACGAGCTGGACGAGCCCAGCACCGAGAAGGACCCGGGGGAGGAGCCGACGGGCGGGACGTCCGAGCCCGGACCGCGCGACCCGGGCGCGGATCACCGGGCCGTCGGGATCGGCGTGATCGACGCGCCCCTCGTGGACCCTCAGGCCGAAGGCTGATTCACGCCTGAGCCTGCAGCGCCTTCAGACGCTTCTTCGCCTGCTTCTCGACGAGCACTTCGACGAAATCGCGCACCTTCGCGTCGCTGAATTCGGCGTAGACGGCGCTCACGACCGTGCGGATCGTGTCAGCCGGAAGATCCGGATATCGCGGCGTCAGGCGGTCCGAGATGTCGGCGATCGTCTGCTCGGCGCTGGGCGGTTCGTGTGTCATGAGGACTCCGGGGCGAGGGGGACGCTCTCACGGTACCTCCCCGAGCGTGACCGCGCACTGGGCGCCGAAGTCCGCTGAAAGCTCACTCCGTGGGGATGAATCGGATCCCGCCCGGCCCGTCGTAGTCTCGGGTGTCCGCACGGCCGAGGCTGCGGCGTGCCGAGAACGGGAGCGTCATGGGCGGGGAGCCGAAGAAGCCGCGCGCGAAGCGCGTGCGCAGCGAGATGAAGAGCACCGGCTACGAGATCTTCATCGGAATCCTCTCGATCCTGTCGATCGTGAATCTGCTGCTGGTCCTCGTGCTGCGCGAAGAGTCCCTCGACACCGTGCTGGGCGCCATGAACGCGCTGTTCAGCCTGATCTTCCTGATCGATTTCACGTACCGCATCTTCACGGCGCCGTCGGCGAGCACGTACTTCTTCAGGCACTTCGGCTGGGCCGACCTGCTCGCGAGCCTTCCGTTCGCGCAACTGAAGATCCTTCGCATCTTCCGGCTCATCCGCGTCTGGCGACTCCTGCGCGAGGTGGGTGTGAAAGCCGTCGCGCACACCCTGATCAAGGACCGCGCTGGCAGCGCCCTCTACATGCTCCTTCTCATGGGCATCCTGGTCCTGCAGTTCGGCAGCCTGACGATCCTGTACTTCGAGCAGAACGCGGAGGGCGCGAACATCACGACCGCCGGGGACGCGCTCTGGTACACGATGGTGACGATCTCCACCGTCGGGTACGGCGACCAGTACCCGGTGACACCCCTCGGGCGCCTGTGCGGCACGATCATCATCGTGGTCGGGGTCGGCATCTTCGGCACGTTCACCGGCTACCTCGCGACAGTCTTCCTCACGCCGAAGCCGACGGATGCCGAGCCCGTGGCCGACGAGGGGAAGCCGCTGTCCGCGGAGTCGGTCGACGCGCTGCGCGCGCGTCTGACGGAGATGGAGGCGAAGATGGCCGAGATCAGGAAGATGCTCAGCTGACCTGCCGAGGCGGGGGGAAATGCGCGATCGGGATCGGCTTCGCCGCGCCCCCGCCGGTGCGCTCCCAGGACTCGAGCGTCTCCAGTGCGTCCTGCGGTGACGCGAAGACGACGGGAAGGGGGAGCGGTGCCGTCCACACCACCTCCGCGACGTCGTCGTCGTCGATCGTGATGTGCGCGAGGGGACGGACGGCGAACTCGGGTGCGCCGGCATGGACGATCATCCAGTCACGATCGACGGTGCGACGCAGGGCGAAGCGGCGCCGTCGTGTGCTCTTCGGCGTGCTCGACATGATGGGTCCTCGATGATCCCGGCGAGGGGGAGGCGGTCCTTCGAGTGTGTGCCGCCCTCGTCCGCCGCGAACGGGGCTTGACAGCCGAGGGAGGGCGTGATCCTCAGGCCCGCGTGATCGTCACCGTTCCCGGTCTGAGGACGTAGCCGACCCGCATTCCGGGCTCGAGGTCCCCATCGGCCACTTCCGCGGGCGCCAGGTCCGCGGAGATCGTGTCGGACCGCACGCGGATCAGATCGCCGCGCGGCTCGAGATCCAGAACAGTCGCGAGGATGCGATCGACGCCGGGCGTCGTCGTCGCGGCAGACGCGACGGCGACATCGCCCGGGCGCACGGTCGCCACGACGCGATCGTGCACGGCGGCGTCGGTCGGCAGGGTCGACCGGATCACGATGCCGGCATCCGTGATCATCCCCTCGGCGGTGCGGATGCCGGTCAGCAGGTTCAGGCCCGCGAGGCCCGCCGTGAACCCGGTGCGCGGACGCGCGAACGTCGCGCGCGTCGGCCCCTCCTCGACGATGCGACCCTCCGACAGGACGATCACCCGATCGGCGAGTGTGAGCGCGTCCAGGACGTCGTGCGTCACGATGATCGCCGTGCGTTCGCGCAGCACGCGCAGGAGCGTGCGCCGGATCGTCGGGGCGACGGCGACATCCAGCGCCGACAGCGGCTCGTCGAGCAGCAGCAGGTGCGGGTCGGCGGCGAGGGCACGTGCGATCGCGACCCGCTGCGCCTGCCCTCCGGACAGCTCGGAGGGCCGGCGCTGCGCGAGCTCGGTCGCCTCCACCTCGTCGAGCCAGTGCCGCGCGATCTCCTGCGCGCGTCGTCGCCCGAGCCCTTTGCTCCGCGCGCCGAACGCCACGTTCTCGAGCACGCTCAGGTGAGGGAAGAGATCGGCGTCCTGAGTGAGGGTGGAGACGCCGCGCGCGTGCGGGGGTGTCCACCGGCCTCGCCCACCCGCGAGGTCGAACAGCACCGCGCCGTCCAGGTCGGCGTGCCCGGCATCCGGCTGCACGAGTCCCGCGATCATGCCCAGCAGGGTCGATTTGCCGGCGCCGTTCGGACCGAGCACCGCGACCGTCTCACCGAGGGCGACCTCGAGGTCGAGCGCGACTCCTCTTGCGTCGAGAGTCGCGGAGAAGACGAGCGTCATCGGCGCAGCCCCTGCGTGAACGACGTCGTACCCCCGGCGCGGTGGGCGACACCCACCACGATGACGGCGACGACGATGAGTACGAGCGACAGCGCGACGGCCGCGTCGGGGTCGACCTCTCGCTGCAGATAGATCTCGAGCGGGAGCGTGCGGGTCGTGCCTTGGAGGCTCCCCGCGAACGTGAGCGTCGCTCCGAACTCGCCCAGGGCGCGCGCGAAGGAGAGCACGGCGCCGGAGAGCAGCGCGGGGAGCACGAGCGGAATCGTGACGCGGCGCAGCACGGTCGTCGGTCGGGCGCCCAGAGTCGCGCCGATCGCCTCGAAGCGGGTACCCACGGTGCGGAGGGCTCCCTCGAGACTCAGCACGAGGAAGGGCAGCGCGACGAAGGTCTGCGCGAGCACGACCGCCGTCGTGGAGAACGCGATGTCGATGCCCAGGATCTGCAAGGTCGAACCCAGCAGTCCGCGGCGTCCGAACGTGTACAGCAGCGCGAGGCCGCCGACGACGGGCGGCAGGACGAGCGGCAGCAGAACGAGCGCGCGCAGCAGTTGCTGCCCGCGGAAGCGCGTGCGGGCGAGGACGAGCGCCATCGGCACCCCGAACACGACGCACAACAGCGTGGCGGCGATCGACGTGCGCAGGCTCAGCCACAAGGCTGCGCGGGAGGACTCCGACGTGATCAGCGCGATGAACTGCGACCAGTCCACGCGAGCGATCATCGCCACGAGCGGCAGCAGCACGAAGAGCGCGCCGACCGCGGCGACCCCGGCGACCCAGCGGGGGATGCCGGCGAACGTGCCCGCCCCGCGCACGCTAGGGCTTTCCGAAGCCGGCGGCCTCGA
>JASBUD010000121.1 GCA_030148105.1 Microbacterium sp.
CGGCACCGCGCCGCCGCCGTGCGGGATGACGAACTTCAGATCGGGGAAGTCGCGGAAGAGGTCGCCCTTGAGCAGCTGCATGAACGCGGTCGTGTCCGCGCCGAGGTAGTGATCGCCGGTCGTGTGGAACTGCGGCTTGCACGATGTGCTGACGTGGATCATCGCGGGCAGCTCGTACTCGACGAGCTTCTCGTAGAGCGGGTACCAGCTGCGGTCGGTCAGCAGCGGCGCGGTCCAGAGCCCTCCCGAGGGATCGGGGTTGATGTTGACCGTGACGACGCCGAGCTCGTTCACCGCACGGTCGAGCTCGGCGAGCGTGGTCTTCTGGTCGACGCCCGGCGACTGCGGCAGCATCGCGCCGGGCAGGAAGCGGTCGGGGAAGAGCTGCGAGACGCGCGCGACGAGGTCGTTGCAGATGCGTGCCCACGTCGCGCTGACGGCGAAGTCTCCGATGTGGTGCGCCATGAAGGACGCCCGCGGACTGAAGACCGTGATGTCACTGCCGCGCTCGTCCATCAGGCGGAGCTGGTTGGCCTCGATCGTCTCGCGGATGTCCTCGTCGCTGATGTGCAGATCGGAGGGCGACGGCTCGTCACCGGCACCCTCGGCGAACGCGACCTGCAGGTCCCGCCACGCGCCGAGCTGCGCGGGCGCGGTCGTGTAGTGGCCGTGGATGTCGATGATCATCGCGAGTCCTTCGTGCTGCGTCGCTGCGTGCGCTCCTTCCGAGGTTAGGTCGGTCGTCGGACTTCAGTCCAATAGATTCCATCGCGTTCGCCTATAGATACGATCGATGGGTGGCCCTCACCGACCTGAACCAGTTGCGCACATTCGTCGTCCTGTACGAACTGCGCTCCGTCTCGGCGGCGGCGGCCCGCCTGCACGTCACCCAGCCGACGGTGAGCTACACGCTCGGGCGCCTGCGCGACCGCTTCGGTGATGAGCTGTTCCGCCGCGAGGGCAACGTCATGGTGCCGACCGCCCACGCCACCCGGCTGTTCGGTCCGCTGCACGAGGCGCTCGCGCAGATCGATGCGACCGTGAGCGACCCGGAGGAGTTCGATCCGGGCACCTTCGCCGGCGAGATCGCGCTCGCCCTCACCTCGATCGGCGAGCAGACGTTCCTGCCGCCGCTCATGGCGGCACTCGCGCGCACGGCCCCCGGCGTGCATCTGCAGGTGCAGCGCCTGGACGCCGACTTCGTGGAGGACGGACTCATCCGCGGCACGATCGACCTCGCGATCACCGTCTCGCTGCTGGCGACCCCACGTCTGTGGCGCACGCCGGTGCGGAACGTCGAATACGTGGCCCTCTCCGCGGCCGCACACCCGCTGCCGCCGGTCGGCCCGGAGATGTTCGCGGGCCGCAGGTTCGTCCGCGTCTCCGCCCGAGGGGGGCACGTCTTCCCCCTGCAGGCCCTGATCGAGCACGGCTTGATGCCCCAGGTCGCCCTCTCGGTGGAGGAGTATGCGAGCGTCCCGGCGGTCCTGCAGGCGACGGACCTGGTCGTGCTGCTCCCCCGGCACGTCGCGGAGGTGTTCTGCGGGTGGTTCCCGGACCTCCGGATCGCCGAGCTCCCCTGGCCGGGCAGCAGCACGCCGGTCTCGGTCTACACGCGCAGCGAGGCGAGCCTCACATCACCGCAGCGCTGGTTCCGCTCGATCGCCGTCGACGCCGTCGCGGCGGACGAGTACCGCGCGGGCTAGCGTCCCGGGCGATTCCAGCTGGCCTTGGCGGGAAAGCGAGGCGTGCGCACCGGGATCGACCACGACGAGTGCGGATGGATCGAGAGGATCGCCCGCTCCCACCACGCCCGCGCCTGCTCATCCAGGAGCGGGAGCACGGCATCCTTATCGGCGTCATCCTGCGGTCGGGGTCGCAGCGCCTTCCAGACGAGCTGCACTTCGGGGGCGCCGGTCGAAATGCCGTCGACCTCGCGCACCGCGCGGTCCCAGGGCAGCTGCAGGCGGGGGTCGCGGCGGTAGAGCCACGCGGCATCCGTCCCGTCCTCGACATTCAGCCGCAGGACCCACGTCCCCCGACGGTCGTCGCGGACCTGGATGATCTGCACGTCGGCGTCGGCGGGCACCTCGCCGAGCGCGACGAGCGTGTCGTCCTGGACCGCCCACGCGCTCCACTCCGGCGGCAGTGCGGCGATCAGGGGTGGAACGTCCGTCGGGATCGTGCTGACGTCGATGTTCGGTCGCTCGCGGATCGCCCGTCCGGCGAACAGGTCGAGCGCGACGCCGCCGGAGATCCACCAGCGCGCGGCGGTCCCGTCGAAGAGCTCCGCGACGGCGCGCGGCTCGAGGGGAGACCAGGGTTCATCGGCCATCCCCTGAGGGTACTGCGGTCCGGCGTTTCCCACTCAATGGGAGTCGTGGGATGCTGGCGGCATGGCGAACTCCCCGTCGGGCGACTCGGTCACCGACCGGCTCGTGCGGGTGCTCGAGACCTTCACCCCCACCCGGACGGTACAGACCGCGGCCGAGATCGGCCGGCGCGCGGGGCTCCCGGGATCCAGCGCGCACCGCATCGTCGGCGAGCTCGTCGACGCCGGACTGCTCGAGCGCGACGACGACCGTCGCATCCGCATCGGCGTGCGGCTGTGGGAGCTCGCGACCCGCTCGTCGCAGGCGCTGCGCCTGCGGCAGGTCGCGATGCCCGCGATGGAGCGCGTCCAGGCGCGTGTCCGCGAGCACACGCAGCTCGCGATCCTCGAGCAGGACGAGGCGCTCTTCCTCGAGCGGCTGAGCGCCCCCGACTCCGGCGCGAACATCACGCGGATCGCAGGACGCCTCCCCCTGCACGCATCGTCGTCAGGTCTCGTGCTGCTCGCGTTCGGCGAGCGCGAGCTGCAGGAGCGCGTCCTCGCCGAGCCGCTCATCGCCCTCACCCGCGAGACGATCACCGATCCCGCGGTGCTCCGCCGCAAGCTCGCCGAAGTCCGCACGCTCGGCCACGCCGTCGCCCGCGGGTTCATCGAGACGGTCTCGACCGGTGTCGCCGTGCCGGTGCGCGACGAGGCCGGCCGCGTCACGGCCGCCCTCTCGGTCGTGCTGCCCCGCGACGCACCGACCGAGCCCGCACTGCGCGATCTGCACGCCGGCAAGCGCGATATCGAGCAGGCACTGGGTTTCCGGGGTTGAGCCCCCGTTGCGCCGAGTGCACGACTTCGCGCCGAGCGCACGGGTTCTTGGCGCGATGAAGCCGTGCACTCGGCGGCATCCCGTGCACTCGCGACCCGAGGGAGAAGAAGGGGTCCCGTTGAATGGGAGATGAGGAGAGAGGACGCGGGGGCGGCCGGACACTGGGCGGACAGCATCCCCGTCGAAGGAGACGTCATGACCACCACCGTCCGCACCCGCGTCGCGATCGTCGGCGCCGGGCCCGCCGGCCTCCTGGTGTCGCACCTGCTCGCAGATGCCGGCATCGAGTCGGTCGTCGTCGACCAGCGCACGCGCGAGCAGATCGAGTCGACCATCCGCGCCGGCATTCTCGAGCAGGGCACGGTCGAGGTCCTCGACTCGCTCGGCGAGCACAGTCGCGCCCGGACGGTCGGGCACCGCCACGACGGCATCGAGATGCGCTTCGCCGGCGAGGGGCACCGCATCGACTTCCCCTCGCTCGTCGGACGCAGCGTGTGGCTCTACCCGCAGCACGAAGTGCTG
>JASBUD010000139.1 GCA_030148105.1 Microbacterium sp.
GGCATGAGCGAGGCCGCCTACCGCGACATGATGGTCTCGGGCGGTCGTCGTCCCGAGGGGAATCGCCTCAAGGACCTCGACGGCTGGGCGCCGCCGTCGACCGAGAAGGCGACGACGATGCGGCCGGACGCGCCGGCGAGGTTCACCTCGGCGCTGTTCACGTCGCACGTGCCGGCGATCGGCGCCGCGATGGATCACGGCAAGACCCAGGAGCCGTACTGGAAGAAGGTCTTCGACGGCTACGAGTGGACGCGGACCTGGGCGAAGGAGAACACGCCCGACGTCGTGATCCTCGTCTACAACGACCACGCGACCGCGTTCGACTCCAACATCATCCCGACGTTCGTGCTCGGTACCGGCGAGCACTATCCGGTCGCCGACGAAGGCTACGGCCCGCGTCCCGTGCCGGATGTGAAGGGGTACCCCGAGCTCGCCGCCCACATCGCCCAGTCCGTGATCCAGGACGACTTCGACCTCACCCTCGTGAACGAGATGGTCGTCGACCACGGACTGACCGTGCCGCTCTCGCTCGTGTTCGGCGACGTCGAGGAGTGGCCCTGCCGGGTCATCCCGCTCCCCGTGAACGTCGTGCAGTATCCCGTTCCCTCGGGGCGCCGCTGCTACGAGCTCGGCAAGGCGATCCGCCGGGCCCTGGACAAGTGGGAGGGCCCCGAGCTCAACGTGCAGATCTGGGGCACCGGCGGGATGAGCCACCAGCTGCAGGGACCCCGCGCGGGCCTGATCAACGAGGAGTGGGACAACGCGTTCCTGGACCACCTGATCGCCGACCCGCTGGGGCTCACCGAGTGGTCGCACATGGAGTACGTCGACGAGGCGGGCTCGGAGGGTATCGAGCTCGTGGACTGGCTGATCGCGCGCGGCGCGATGGACGACCAGTTCGGCGGTGGCGCGCCCGACGTGAACCACCGGTTCTATCACGTGCCGGCATCCAACACCGCCGTCGGCCACCTCGTGATCAGCAACCCCGTCGCGCCCGAGGCCGACGCTGCCGACACTGTGAGCGCCACCGTCCCCGAGGAAGTCACCGTATGACTGAGAAGGTCCGGGTCGCCGTCGTCGGCGCCGCCGGCGCGTTCGGCATGAAGCACCTCGACGGTCTCGCCCAGATCGACGACGCCGAGGTCACGGTCGTGAGCGGCACGCGTCCCGAGCCGACGCAGGCGGTCGCCGAGAGATACGGCGTGCCGGCCGCGGTCGTGGGACTGGATGCCGTCCTCGAGCGCGACGACGTCGACGCGGTGATCCTCGCCACGCCGACCCAGATGCACGCCGCGCAGACCCAGGCGGTGCTCGCCGCCGGCAAGCACGTGCAGGTGGAGATCCCCCTCGCGGACTCGCTCGCCGACGCCCAGGCCACCCTCGCCGCGGCGGAGGCGTCGGACCGCGTGGCGATGGTGGGCCACACCCGCCGCTTCAACCCGTCGCACCAGTGGGTGCATGAGCGCGTGACGGCGGGCGAGTTCGCCGTGCAGCAGATGGACGTGCAGACGTACTTCTTCCGTCGCACGAACACGAACGCGAAGGGGGAGCCGCGCTCGTGGACCGACCACCTGCTGTGGCACCACGCCGCGCACACGGTCGACCTGTTCGCCTACCAGGCGGGTCGGATCGTGCAGGCCAACGCCCTGCAGGGTCCGCTGCACCCCGTGCTCGGCATCGCGATGGACATGTCGATCCAGCTCAAGAGCGAGACCGGAGCGATCTGCACGCTGTCGCTGTCGTTCAACAACGAGGGACCGTTCGGGACGTTCTTCCGCTACATCGGCGACACCGGCACCTACATCGCCCGCTACGACGACCTCGTGGACGGTGCGGAGAACCCGATCGACGTGTCGCAGGTCGCGGTGAGCATGAACGGGATCGAGCTGCAGGACCGCGAGTTCATCGCCGCGATCCGCGAGGGTCGCGAGCCGAACTCCTCCGTGCGGCAGGTGCTGGACTGCTACCGGGTTCTGGCGGAACTGGAGGAGCAGCTCGCGTGATCCTGCCCCGGCTCGGGCTCGGCTGCATGTCGCTGAGCCATGCGTACGGCATCCCGCCCTCACCCGAGGAAGGTCTCGCGGTGCTGCGTGCCGCGCTCGAGGAGGGCGTCGGGATGCTGGACACCGCGACCCTGTACGGCGGCGGCCGCAACGAGGAGCTCGTCGGGCGCGCGCTCGCGGCTCTCGGCTCGGCGCGCCGTGATGAGGTCGTGCTCGCGAGCAAGGGAGGGATGGCCCTCGTCGACGGCGTGAAGACGATCGACGGGCGGCCCGAGACGCTGCGCGCGCAGGCCGACGCCTCGCTGCGCCGCCTCGGCGTCGAGCACATCGACCTGTACTACCTGCACCGGTGGGACCGCGGCGTGCCGATCGGCGAGAGCGTCGGTGCGCTCGCCGAGCTCGTCGCGGCCGGCAAGATCGGCGCGATCGGGCTGTCGGAAGTGTCGGTCGCACGTCTGCGCGAAGCGCTCGAGGTCGCTCCGATCGCCGCCGTGCAGAACGAGTACTCGCTGTGGAGCCGCAACGCCGAACTCGGGATGCTGGACGAGACGCGCCGGCAGGGCGTGGCGTTCGTCGCGTTCTCGCCGGTCGCCCGCGGGTTCCTCGCGGACGCCGTGGGCGATCCGGAGGAGTTCGCACCGAAGGACATCCGACGGGCGATGCCGCGCTTCCAACCGCCTTTCTGGGCAGCCAACGCCGCGCTCCTTCCCGCGTGGCGTGCGCTCGCCGCCGAGGCCGGCTGCACGCCCGCCCAGCTCGCCCTGACATGGCTGCTCGCGCGCGGCGTCGTGCCGATTCCGGGCACCACCTCGGTGGCCCATCTGCGTGAGAACCAGGCGGCGCTGTCCCTGGTGGTGGATGCGGGGCTGCTCGCGCGCGCCGGTGAACTCATCGACACAAGGACGGTCGCGGGTCCCCGCTACGGCGCCGCGCAGTCCGCCGAGGTCGATGCGGAATCCTTCGATCACACAGCGTCGGAGCTCGAGGGCGCTCCGGCGCCTGAGGGCGAGGCGGCGGCCTCGGTTTCGGCGACGGGCGAGGTCAGACGATGAGGGCGATCTCGTCGATGGCGACCCGCCACCTGCTGGCCGACCTCGCGGCCCGGGCGGCGGATGCCGGCTTCGGCCTCCTCGAGATCGAATCGGTCGGCGGGGTCGACGCCGCGCGGCGGGTCGCCGCGGGGGTGCCGTTCGACCTCGTGTTCCTCGCCGCCGACGCGCTCGAGCGCCTGGCCGCCGCGGGGCACGTGGATGCGGCATCCGTCACCCCGATCGCCGTGTCGCAGGTCGCCGTCGCCGTTCCGGGAGCCGGCTCGATCGACGGCCCGGCCTTCGCGGACGCCGCAGGGGTGCGTGAGGCGCTCCGGGCGGCCACGCGCATCGGGTTCTCGACCGGCCCGAGCGGCACCGCGCTCCGCGCACTGATCGAGGAGTGGGGCCTGAGCGCCGAGATCGGCGATCGGCTCGTGCAGGCGCGGGCGGGCGTGCCCGTCGCGCAGCTGCTCGCGGACGGCGAGGTGGACCTCGGGTTCCAGCAGCTGAGCGAGCTCGCCGGCCAGCCGGGGATCCGCATCCTCGGGACGCTCCCGCGCGACTGCGCGATCGACACCGTGTTCGCCGGTGCGGTGACCACGGACTCGCGCGCCGCGCGCGGGTTGCTGGCGTCCTTCGGGGGTCGTGCGGCGGCATCCGTCGTACGCGCCCACAGTTTCGACCCGCCCGCGTGAGCCGCGCGCCCTATGCTGGCGCCGTGACCCCCGCCGTTCCCCTGGACGACCGCGTCGTCCTGCGCTTCCTCGCGACGCCCGCCGACACCGCCGCCGGGGGGCGCTCGGTCGCGGCCGGCAGCGTCATGGAGTGGATCGACAAGGCCGGCTACGCGTGCGCGGTCGGGTGGGCGGGAGCGTATTGCGTCACGGCGTACGTCGGCAACGTGCGCCATCGCCGGCCGATTCCGCCGGGGAGCCTCATCGAGGTGCAGGCGCGTCTCGTGCACACCGGCCGGTCGAGCATGCACGTCGTCGTGACGGTGTCGTCGGCCGAGGTCAGCACGCGGGATTACACGCCCGCGACGACGTGCGTGCTGATCTTCGTCGCGAAGGGTGCCGACGGGCGGCCGACCGCCGTGCCGCAGTGGCAGCCGGTGTCGCGGTCCGACCGCAAGCTCGCCGAGGCCGCGCTCGAGCGTATGGACACGAGGGCGCGTATCAAGCAGCTCATGCTCGACGAGGAGTACACCGCCGACTCCGCCGCGCCGCAGACCACGCTGCGCTTCCTCGTGCCGACCGGCGTGGTGAACTTCGGGGGCAAAGCGCACGGCGGGACGGTCATGCGCTGGATCGACGAGGCCGCGTACGCGTGCGCCGTCGCGTGGGCGGGCGCCTCGGCGCAGGCCGAT
>JASBUD010000141.1 GCA_030148105.1 Microbacterium sp.
GCCGCGAGCGACTTCTTCGCCCGGGTGATGCGCGCCTGCACGGTCGGGACGCTCGTGAGCATCATGCGCGCGATCTCGTCGGTCGACAGCCCCGCCACGACCCGGAGCGTCAGCGCGACCTGCGATTCGCGCGAGAGGACGGGGTGACACGCGGTGAAGACGAGGCGGAGCACGTCGTCGTCGATCGGCATACACTCGTCGTCGGATGCCGCGTCCAACGAGTGCGCGATCTGCCGGTACCGGTCATCCAGCGCGCCGCGCCGGCGCCACGTGTCGATCGCGCGGCGCTTGGCGACCGCGGTCAGCCAGGCGCCCGGATTGCTGGGGACACCTGTGGCGGGCCACGCGCGCAGCGCCTCGAGCACGGCATCGTGCGCGACGTCCTCGGCGAGGCCGAGATCGCCGGTCATCTTGGCGACGGATGCGACGATCCGGATGCCTTCGATGCGCCAGACGGCCTCGACCTCGCGGCGGGTCTCGTCGGTCATGCCGAGGTCACGCCTTGGCGGCCTCCTCGGCGCGCCACTCCTTCTCCTTCTGGATGTACTCGTTGTCCGCGTAGTCCGCGAAGTCGGACTCGTCGGTCACGCGACGCACTTCGAGCTTGTTGCCGGGTCCGAGCGGGCAGCGCTTGGCCCACTCGAGCGCCTCCTCGGCGGTCGAGGTCTGGAGGATCCAGAAGCCGTTGAACAGCTCGTGCACCTCGCCGTAGGGGCCATCACTGACGACGGGCTCCTCCGCGGTGAACTCCACGACGTAGCCCGGCTCAGGCGCGAGGCCGTCACCGCCGACCATGACGCCGGCTTTCATCAGGGCCTCGTTGTACGCGCCCATCGCGTTGATGACGGCCTCGAAGTCCATGTTCTCGTAGTTGTCCACGGCTTCCTGCGTCGCCCGCATGATCAGCATGTGCTTCATTTCGACTCCTTCTCAGCGCCTCTGCGCTTCGCTCCGAGGGCTCTTGTTCGCCCTTTCACTATTGCGTCGATCGGCGTGGGGCGGAATCGACATCGGCCCTGAAGATTTCTTGCGGCGCTGTCAGGAGAACCTGCGCGCGGGGTTCGGAGCCGAGCTTTCCTCCTGACAGCGCGCCGCCTCCCGCCCATAGGATCGCAGAGCAAGCCCGCGCCGTAGAGGAGTTCACCGACATGACGACGCCCCCGGCCGCCCCCGTGCAGAAGCGCCGCCTCGACGTCCTCGGCCTGATCGCGATCGTCGTCGCGAGCCTGGCGCTCGTACCGTCGCTCCTGGTTTTCCTCATCGGGCTGATCCCCGAGATGAATGCGATCTGGTGGCTCGGCATCATCCTGATCCCCGTGCTCGGCGTCGCCGGTGTGATCGCCCTCGTGCTCGCGATCATCGGTGTGATCGTCGCGGTGCGCCGCGGCACGCGGTTCGTGCTGTCGATCGTCGGCGGCGTGCTCGGCATCCTGCTCCTGCTGCCGATCGCGGCGATCTTCATCGGCCCGTCCACGTGACCCCCTCGTCGGGAGTCGAGCACGGAGGGTGAAGACCGGGGCGTT
>JASBUD010000183.1 GCA_030148105.1 Microbacterium sp.
CGTGGGCGCGGGAGTACGCGCCGCGCGTCTACGCGGTGCACCTGCGCAATGCGCAGGCGGGTGTGCCGACCGAGACACTCTTCGACGGTGAGATCGACATCGACGCGTTCCTGGACGCCCTCGGCGACTACGAGGGCTGGCTCACCCTCGAGCTCTGGCACCCTGAGCCGCTGGAGCCTCTGTCGGACATGGCCGCCGCCGTGCGGGCGTCGGCGGGGCGGCTGCGCGCGCGGGCGTCGACCCGGGAACGCTGAAGGTGTCTGTTCGTGCCGCCTCAGCCCGCACGTGGCGGCGCGAGCTGACACCTCGCGCGGATAACACGTGGCGCGCATCCCGGCAATGCCCCCGCTCGTCCGTCTTCGACCCCGCACACTCGAGCAGTCCCGTCCTGCACGTCCCTCCCGGAGGTCACCACCATGCTGCGCCAACTCATCCGCTTCATCCCCCTCCTCGCGCCGTTCGCGATCAGGTTCATCCGCTCGCGCCGCGCCGCGGGCTCTGCGTCCGGGACGGCGGCGAAGTGACCGGCGCGAAGAAGGGGTCGGATGCCGAGCGCGCGGCATCCGATTCAGCTGCCTCGGCCGGCTCCGAGTCCCCCGAAGAGGGTCAGGAGGCCATGGAGGCTGCGGAGGACGCGGTCGTCGAGACCGACGAGCAGTAGGACTGCCAGGCAGCACCCTCCCGTCCCCGTCCGGCATCCGCAAGACTCGGTACCTGACGACGGGAGACCTGACCATGAATCTGCCCCAGTCCTCCGACGTGCTCGATGCAGCCATCGCGGCCGAGTCGTTCTCGGGCGTGCTCACGATCGACGTCGGCGCCGAACGCACGCTCGAGCGGTGCGAAGGGTTCGCCCACCGTGCCCTCGGCGTCCCGAACACCCCCACCACGCGGATCTCCGCCGCCAGCGGCAGCAAGGGCTTCACCGCGCTGGCGATCATGCGACTGGTCGAAGAAGGCGTGCTCGGCCTCGACGATCCCGTCCGCCCGATCCTTGGTGACGATCTGCCTCTCGTCGACGACGCGGTCACGATCGAGCACCTCCTCACCCATTCGTCGGGCATCGGCGACTACCTCGACGAGGACGCCGACGCCGACATCGACGACTACGTCTTCTCCGTGCCGCTGCACACCCTTGCCGAGACCGAAGGATTCCTGCCCGCGCTGGAGGGCTTCCCGCAGAAGTTCCCGCCCGGCGAGCGCTTCGCCTACTGCAACGGCGGCTACGTGGTCCTCGCGCTCATCGCCGAGCGCGTGAGCGGTCGCGGCTTCCACGAGCTCGTCCAGACCGAGGTCTGCGACCGCGCGGGCCTCATCGGCTCGGCCTTCCTGCGTTCGGACGACCTCCCCGCGGATGCCGCGCTCGGCTACCTCGACGAGACCGGCGACCGCACGAACGTGCTGCACCTGCCCGTCCGCGGCAACGGCGACGGTGGGATGTACCTCACCGCCGACGACCTGCACCGGTTCTGGAACGCGCTGCTGGACGGGCGGATCGTGTCGCCCGAGACCCTCGTCGAGATGACCCGACCCCGGTTCGACGTGCCCACAGAGCACAAGCGATACGGCATGGGGTTCTGGCTCGGTCGCCGCTCGTCCTCGCTCATCCTGGAGGGCTACGACGCGGGGGCGTCGTTCCGGTCGACGCATGATCCCGAAACGCGCACGACGGTCACCGTTCTCGGCAACACCTCCGAGGGCGCCTGGCCGGTGATCTTCGCCCTCGCCGACGCGATGGACGGCACGACGAAGGGGAAGTTCCCCGACGAGGACTGAGGCGGAGCGGATGCCGCACGCGCGGCATCCGCGCGTCGTCAGCGCCCGGCAGCCCGCTGCCGCCGGCGCTCCTCGTCCCGCGCGGCGGCGACGTCGGGCGTGGGCGCGGATCCGCCCAGGTGCGCCGGCTGCCACCACTGCCCGGCGCCGGAGAGCGGATAGGTCGCCTGCGCGTCATCGAGCAGGGCGATCAGGTCGGACCGCAGCGCGGCCGTCGCTGCGACGGGGTCGTCGGCGGTGCCCACGTCGATGGGCCGCCCGAACGCGATGCGGATCGGCGCCCGGAACGCCTCGCGGAAGCTGGCGCGATGATTCTTGGTCCGGAGGAACTGCCCACCCCAGACGACCACCGGGATGACCGGGACTCCGGCCGCCGCCGCCATCCGCACCGCTCCCGTCTTCAATTCACGGACGGTGAACGACGCGCTGACGCCCGCCTCGGGAAACACCCCGAGAAGCTCCCCGTCCTGCAGCGCCGTGACGGCGTTCGTGTAGGCGTCCCGGCCGGCCTCCAAGTCGACGGGGATGTGCCGCATCTTGTTCAGGAGCCACCCGACGACGGGCTTGTCGGCGGCGCGCTTGGTCACCAGGAAGCGGATCCGGCGTCGGCTTCGCAGCCAGGCCACCCACTCCACCAGTGCGAAGTCCATGTATCCGAAGTGGGTGATCGCGAGGACGGCCGCCCCGGAGGGCGGGATCGCTTCAGCACCGGTCACCGTCGGTCGCAGCCGCAGCACACCGCCGAAGAGCACCCGGCCGGCGCCGACGGCCATCGAATAGATCGGCTCGAATCGACGTCTGGGCTGGGGCGCTGAGGTCATCCCTCGATTATTTCCCGCCCGGAGGCACGCGGGGCGCGTATCGCCCGGTTCACCGCACTCGGCAAATTGCGCACAATTGAATTGCGTGCAATGCTTTTGACATGACCAGCCCGACGCTCGACGAGTTCGTGTGCTTCGCGATGTACTCCGCCTCCCACGCGACCACGCAGGCCTACCGCGAAGTGCTCAAGCCCTGGTCGCTGACGTATCCGCAGTACCTCGCCATGGTCGTGCTCGCGACCGGCGAGCGCACCGTCGGCTCGCTCGGCGAAGAACTGAACCTCGACTCCGGCACCCTCTCCCCGCTCCTGCGCCGACTCGAGGCGCGCGGACTCGTGCACCGCCGCCGCGACGGCGACGACGAGCGCGTGGTTCGCGTCGCCCTGACCGACGAGGGCCGCGCCGTCCACGCCGAGGTCATCGCCGCCGCCGGCTGCCTCGTCCCCGGCTTCGTCGACAGCGGTCGCAGTGTGTCCGACCTCCTCGCACAGCTGTCCGCGATCACCGCCAACATGCGGGCGCTCGCCACCGAGCTGCGCGCCTCCGCCTGATCCCCCCGATCCGAAAGGAACCCATGAACGCCCTCTACACCGCAGAAGCCCTCGCCACCGGCGGAGGCCGCAACGGCCACGTCCGCACCGCCGACGGCATCCTCGACACCGACGTGCGCGTCCCGAAGGAGCTGGGCGGCGCCGGCGGCGCACCGAACCCCGAGCTTCTCTTCGCCGCCGGGTACGCGGCCTGCTTCCACAGCGCGCTGCAGAGCGTGGCGCGCGCCCAGAAGACCCAGATCGAAGGCTCGAGCGTCGGTTCGAGCGTCTCGCTGCTGCCCAACGGCGCCGGCGGCTTCCAGCTCGCCGTGACCCTCGAGGTGAACATCCCCGAGATGCCGCTCGACCTCGCCCAGCAGCTGGCGGATGCCGCCCACCAGGTGTGCCCCTACTCCAACGCCACGCGCGGCAACATCGACGTCACGATCAGCGTCGTCGACGACTGAGTCCACGGCAACGCCTCCCCCGCCGCGCCCGGCCGGGGAGGCGTTCTGCTGTCACGCCATGAGTTCGGCGAGCGTGCACGACGGCAACACGATCCACCCCTCCCGCCGCGCCTGCGCGGCGATCTCCGGAGGCGGCGGCGTGAAGCGCCCGATCGCGGCCGCCCGCGCGCCGAGCGCGGCGATCACCGCATCGAACGCATCCGCCGACGAGATCATGAGCTCGGCGTGCCCACCGACGTCCAGACCGGATGCCGAAGCCAGGAGCCCGGCGAGCAGCAGGCGCCGCGCATCGGCGTCGACCCGGTAGCCCCGGGTGTCCAGCCCCCAGGCGCGCAGCGTCGCGCCCGGGTAGACCTCGGCGACCGCTCCCGTCACGCCGGACCGGTCGACACGCAGCCCCCGCGCGGCGAGGCGTCCGGTGAGTCCCGCGCAGCGCAGAGCCGTGACGCCGAGGCGGTCGGTGGAGACGCTGAGCGGCCAGCGGCCGGTCTGCTCCCGGATCCAGACATCCGTGGCACGGTAGGCGAGAGAGCGCCGCCAGTCCGCTCCCCCATCGACCACCGGCGGGCGGTCGGCGTCGGCATGCGCGGACACGAAGTCGACGAAGGCGTCGGGCCAGCCGAGGGCGCAGTCGATGCCGATGCGGGTGACCGCGGTAGCGGCATCCGCGATCTCGTCGTCAGCCACGCCCAGCCGCAGCTCGTCGAGCCGAGCGGAGCCGGGCTCCCACGCGATGACCGCGAGCGCGGTGCGGCGCTCGTCGGCGGCGAGGTCGACACCGGCGGTGCGCATGCGAAGAGGGATCACTCCTCGACGGTACCGACCCGTCGCGACGCGCCTACCCTGAAGGGATGCCGACCCTCACCTACTCCGAGGTGGGCGCCACCGCAGGCGAGCTCCCTGCCGGGTACCACCACGTCCGGATGCAGCGCGTGATCGGCCGCGGTCGCGAGGTGTTCGAGCGGGCCGCCGACGATCTGCTGGCCGGTGAGGTGCAGCGTCGCGCCGGGGCGCGCGTCGACCTGTCGGACGTGCCGCTCCGAGAAGGCACCCGCGTGGACATGCGGCTGCTGCTCTTCAAGATCCCCTGCCTCGTCGTGTGGGCCGAGCGCACGGACACCCTCTGCGGCTTCGCGTACGGGACACTCCCGGGGCATCCCGAGCGCGGCGAGGAGCGTTTCGAGCTGCGGCTTCTGCCTTCCGGCGAAGTGACCTTCCGCATCATGGCGTTCTCGCGCCCCGGGCGCTGGTTTACGCGGCTCGGCGGCCCGATCGGCCGGTGGGTGCAGCGGCGGATGACCGCCCGTTACCTCCGCACCCTGGGCGCCGGTACCTGACCTCGGCCGATGCCGCGGCGCGGCATCCGTGTCAACCCCTTGGCCTGCACGAGCGCAACCCGCGACGATCGAGTCATTCACCTTCGAGAGGGTGCCTCGCCTCACCAGGCCGGGGCCGGGCGTCATACGTGGGGCTCGCATGATCCTCCGGTGCGTCGATGGCAACCAGGTGAAAGGCCCCGATCCGCCCGCCCGGATCGGGGCGTCCAGCCGATCAGCAGGGAGACTCGCATGTCGTACACCGTCGGCTACTTCGTGGGGAGCCTGTCCTCCACCTCGATCAACCGCAGGCTCGCCGCGGCGCTGCAGGGTGTCGCGCCGAAGGATCTCGAGTTCGTCGAGATCCCCATCAAGGACCTGCCGCTGTACAGCCCCGACTTCGACGAGGATTTCCCGCTCGTCGCGCAGGATTTCAAGAACGCGATCGCCGAGACGGATGCCGTCCTCTTCGTCACGCCCGAGTACAACCGCTCGATCCCGGGCGCGCTGAAGAACGCGATCGACTGGGCCTCACGGCCCTACGGCGAGAACGCGTTCGACCACATCCCCGCTGCCGTCATCGGCGCCTCGGTCAGTTCGATCGGCACCGCCGTCGCCCAGCAGAGCCTGCGTGGCGTGCTCAGCTACTGCAACGCCCGCCAGATGACCTCACCGGAGGCCTACATCACGTGGGTCGAAGAGGACTACGCCGACGACGGCTCGATCACCAACGCCAGCACCGAGGAATTCTTGCGCGGATTCATGACCGAGTTCCGCGACCACATTGAGCGCGTACTCACCGTGCTGCCGCGGCCGGATGCCGATGAGGGCTGACCGGCCTGCCAGCGGTGGCGGTCTCTCAGCCGGCTGCTGAGAGTCCCGCGGCGACGGCGAATCCGAGGACGGCGACCAGCGCGGCGGCCTTGCCCGCCTTCTGGGTCGCCTCGGGGATCATCGAACTGACGAGCATCACCAGGAGCGCACCGGCCGCAAAACCGTCAACGGCGCCCGCAAACGGGTCGCCCACGAGGGCGGAGACGCCGTAGCCGGCGACGGCCGCCAGCGTGCACACCACGGCCACGATGCTCCAGCCCAGGATGATGGTGCGCGCCTTCGTGCCGGCCGACCGCATGTCGGCCGAGGACCCGATCGCCTCGGGGAGGTTCGAGACGAAGATCGCAACCAGCAGAGCGACGCTCACGCCTTTGCCGGCGGCTAGGCCGATCCCCAGCACAGCCTGCTCGGGGATGCCGTCCAGCAACGCACCCAGCAGCAGCGGCATGCCCGCCGCGGTCTTGCCCGACCGACCACCCAGACGTTCGACTCCTTTGTCGCCGAGATAGAACGCGAGTGCTCCGGCCGCCAGCCCCAGGGCAACGGGCAGGCCGCCCGCCACAGAGAGACCGTCCGCCACGAGTTCGAAGGAGACGCTGGACATCAGCGCTCCTGCGCCGAATCCCAGGACAGCACCGATGACGCGATCGTTCCACTTCCTCACGACGCCGAGCACCGCGCCGATCACCAGCGATGACGCGGCGACGGCACCCCAGATCAGAGCCCACATCACGTTAGCGACGTTAGCGATGACGGGCGGGTCGGCTCACCGCTTGCTTTGAGGCCGCGTTCATGATCGCAGACGCAGCGTGAGAGGACCTGTGGCCGGTTTCTCAAGGTTCTCGAGGAGTGAACGGTAACTCGTGCGCTCCCCTCGGGTCGATCAGGCGCAACCCGTACAAGTCGCGACCCAGGTCGGAACGTAAGGAGAATCTCCCCTCGTGCATGCTTTAAAGCCCTGATCAATAGCGATTTTGCGTCCGCCAGAAGCGCCATTCAGGAGCGCTTCATTCTCGATGAGGACATCCATATTCACTCTTGCGTGATCCTGATAGTGCGCTAACATCACTACATCAACGAACATTGTTGACCGCGATGGGGACGCCCGCCCGAAGAGGTGCCGATCGCTACTACTGCACAAAGGAGTGTCGAAGTGAGTACAGCAATCACGCGCTCAAGAAAGCGCCGGATCCTGCTCGGGGTGACCGCTGTCGCAACGGCGGCGATCATGCTCTCAGGCTGTCGCGCGGCCGACGATTCTGCATCCGATGCCGACAAGGCGTCAGGCGATGGCCTGGTCATCGGCTGGAGCCAGCGGGGAATCAGCGGCAGCGACTGGTGGAAGACCCTCGTCGAAGGCGGTCAGGCAGAAGCCGACGAGATCGGAGCCACGATCGAGCTGTTGGATGCCAATGGTGACACTGTGCGGCAGAACGCAGACGTCCAGACCCTCATCACGAAGGGCGTGGACGTCGTGATCATGAACGCCAACGATCCGATCGGTGTCGGGCCTTCGGTGCAGGCCCTGAAGGACGCCGGCATCCCTCTGGTGACGGTGAACTCGAACCTGGATGCCTCGCTCGTCCCCGACACGTTCTGCTACGTCGCGGAGGATCAGGAGGCGACCGGCGCGCTTGCCGGTGAGGTCGCGGCGAACAAGGCCATCGAGAGGTTCGGCGACACCGGCGAGATCAAGCTCGTCGGCATCGGCGGGTTCCCCGGTGATGTCCTCAGCGACCTGCGCTTCAACGGGTTCATGGAGGGCTACGAGAAGGTGATGTCGGGGTACACCGGAATCACCACGAACGCACTGGACATGAAGTTCGGCGAATGGAAGCCCGATAAGGCCCTCGGGCCCATCCGGGACGTCGCCACGGCGAACCCCGACCTGAAGATCGTGTACAGCATGAGCGATGTCATGAACGGCGGCGTCGTCCAGGGACTGCAGCAGGCCGGGCTCTGGGGAGATGGAATCATCCTCGCCAGCTACGACGGCGGCATGGTCTCCGTGAAAGAAATGATGGACGACCCCACCGGCCCTCTGCAGGCGACCGCGTCCAACCAGCCATGGGACCAGGGCGTGACGGCCGTGAAGATGGCCCTCGCCGCCTACAACGGCGACCAGTCGGCCTGCCCCGACAAGACCCTCTTCATCGACACGACGGTGGTCACGCCCGAGAACGCGGCCGACTACTACGTGGCCGAAGACACCTACGTCCGCGCGCAGGACTGATCGC
Organism: Microbacterium sp.; assembly: GCA_030148105.1. GTDB lineage: Bacteria > Actinomycetota > Actinomycetes > Actinomycetales > Microbacteriaceae > Microbacterium > Microbacterium lacus. Next base: position 7,982 of record JASBUD010000183.1, read on the forward strand.
CGAACCCGGTCGCCGCATCACGAGCGGCGACCGGGCACGGCCCCACACCCCAGGACCCGAGAAGGAAGACATTCATGTCTGCAGGCTCAGTGACGGAGCCGTCCGCTGCCGGCGGCCAATCGTCCCCCGACGCGCAGCTCGAACTCGAGCTCGACCGCATCACCAAGGGATATCTCGGAGTGCAGGCCCTCAAGGGCGTGAGCTTCGCGGTTCGACGGGGCAGCATTCACGCGCTTGCCGGGCAGAACGGCGCCGGCAAGTCGACGCTGGTCAAGATCCTCTCCGGTGCCGAGACCCCCGACGCCGGCACCATTCGCCTCGGCGGCACGCTCCAGCGCTTCCGCCACCCACTCGATGCGCAGCAGGCGGGGATTCACACGATCTATCAGGAGCTCTCGCTGGTTCCGAGTCTCTCGGTCGCCGAGAACATCTTCCTGGGACGCCTGCCCAGAGCGCGCGGAGTCGCGGTGGACTGGAACCGGATGGCGTCGGAGGCGCGAGCCGCACTGGACCGTGTCGGTTTCGACCTCGACGTCCGTCGGCCCGTCGGCAGCTTCTCGACAGCCGAACAGCAGGCCGTCGAGCTGGCCAAGGCCATCCATAAGGATGCGCGACTTCTTCTCCTCGACGAGCCCACCTCGACCCTTCCCCTGCCCGATGTCGACAGGCTCTTCACGGTCCTACGCTCCCTGTCACAACAGGGGGTCACGCTGCTGTACATCTCCCACCGCATGGACGAGCTTTACTCGCTCTGCGACGCGGTCACCGTGCTGCGCGACGGGGTCACCTCCGCAGATCTCATCACCGCCGAGAGCAAGCCTGCCGATGTCGTCACGGCCATGGTCGGACGCTCGCTCGAGGGTTCGATCGCCGATGCCGCGTTGCGAGGTGAGCGATCGCCCCGCCTGGGAAGCGGCGCGAAGGAGAGAGTGGTGATCTCCGTGCGAGATCTATCAGAGGACGACCGCGTGAGAGACGTGTCGTTCGATCTGCGGGAAGGCGAAGTGCTCGGCATCGCCGGCCTGATCGGCAGCGGACAGTCCGAGCTCGCCGGGCTCATCGCCGGCGCGAGAAGGAGAACCTCCGGCGCTATGAGCGTGGAGGGGAAACCCGTGGACTTCACCGCCCCTCGGGATGCGATCCGACGAGGGATCGGACTCCTCCCCCAGGACCGAAAGAGCGCCGGCTTCATCCCCGACATGGGTGTCGCCGGAAACATCACCCTCGCGAGCCTCCCCATGTTCAGCCGCCTGAGCGTGATCGATTCGCGCCGCGAACGCAAAGCTGCCGGCGACCTGGTGACGCGCCTGGGCATGAAGGTCTCCAGCGTGAATCAGCCCATGAAGACACTCAGCGGCGGCACTCAGCAGAAAGCGATCCTCGCGCGGTGGCTGGTGCGCAACTCCCGTGTACTCGTGTGCGACGAACCGACCCGCGGTGTCGATGTCGGCGCCAAGGAAGACATGTATGAGCTGCTGCGCGAGTTCGCCCGCGAAGGCGGGACGGTTGTGATCGCGAGCTCGGAGATCACCGAGGCGATGATGTGCGACCGCGTCCTCGTCATGGCCCGCGGACGCGTCATCGCCGAACTCGACCACGACGAGATCGACCCGCACGGACAAGCCATCCTCCAGAAGTTCTCGTGATCGACACGTAGACCGACCTACTGCCCAAAGGAACGAAATGTCACACAACATCGTGCAGACACCGCCGACGAACAGCTCACCGGCTGATCCGACACCGCACTCCCGTCTCAGGAGTGCGAAAGCACTGTGGAAGCGGATCCTGCCGAAGAGCTATCTGATCCTGGTGCTCATCGTCATCATCATCGTGGGCTACTACGCCTCAGCCGATTTCCTCACGATCCGGAACGCCGAGAACGTCGTTGCGGCCGCATCCATCGTCGCGGTGCTCGCCATCGGCCAGTTCTTCGTGATCCTCACCGGGGGCATCGACCTCTCGGTCGGATCCATCCTGGCGATGTCGACGGTGATCGTCGCCCTGACTCTGCAAACGGGGATGTCCGCGGGGCTGTCCGTCGCCTTCACCCTGTTCTGTTGCGCGATGGCGGGACTCATCAACGGTCTTCTGGTCGTCTGGCTGCGGATCCCACCGTTCATCGCGACTTTGGCGATGATGAGCGCTGTCAAGGGGTTCAGTTACATCATCCAGTCGACGAGCCTGATCCAGATTCTCGATCAGTCGTTCATCGAGGCCTTCGCCACCGGGACGATCCTCGGCATCCGAAACCCCGTCGCCATCTTCCTGGTGGTCACGATCATCGCGGCGCTCGTGGCGAAATTCACCACGTTCGGTCGATCGCTCTACGCGATCGGAGGCAACCCCGAGGCCGCGCGCCTGTCCGGCCTGCCCGTGGCAAGGAACCTCATCATCACGTACACGATGTCCGGCTTCCTGGCGGGTCTGGCAGGCCTCATCGCAGCCGCACAGCTGCGCCAGGGCAGCTCCCTCATCGGAGTGGGCTACGAACTCGACGTGATCGCCGCGGTCGTGGTCGGCGGCGCCTCGCTCATGGGTGGCAAGGGCGACCCGATCAGCGCGGTCATCGGCGTGTTCGTCCTGGCCACGATCATCAACATCATGAACCTGGTCGGCATATCCTCCGAACCGCAGCTGGTCATCAAGGGCGCTGTGATCGTGATCGCAGTGTTCCTCTCCAGCGCGGGAGGCGTCCAGCGGATCTCCGGGTTCTTCTCGAAGAGATTCGGCAGGGCGCGACCCGTCACCGCCTGACGCCCACCTCGGCCGGCATCCGTCGGCGACATCGACCATCGATCATCGACACCGGAAGGGGGTGTTCGTCTTGCCTCGAAACAGCAGTTCAAGCGGCCGCGGGCCACGAATGGTGGATGTCGCCAACCTCGCGGGGGTATCCCACCAGACCGTGTCGCGCGTCATCAACGGCACGGGCAACGTCGCCCCCGATATGCGCGCTCGCGTCGAAGTGGCGATCGAACGCCTCCGCTATCGGCGCAACCCTGCGGCCCGTGCGCTCGCGACGAGCCGCAGCATGAACATCGGAGTCGTCAGCTACGGGCTGGCGCAGTACGGTCCATCACTCGCCCTCAAGGGCATCGCCGACGAGGCGCGTGCTGCCGGTTACGCGACCAGCCTGGTGAGTCTGGTCGATGTCGATCGCGCGAACATGCGAGAGGCCCTCGACCACCTCGTCGCGGACTCGGTGGACGGGATCATCATCCTCGCCCCGATCGACGCGGCGTTGACCGCGATCGACGGTTTGGATGCCGGGGGTGCGCCGCTGGTGATCTGGCAGCCCGGGGCCGACGAAGGAGAGCACCGCGTTGTCACCGATGAGATCTCCGGCGCGCGGATCGCGACAGAGCATCTCTTGAGCCTCGGACACCCCACAGTCCATCATGTGAGCGGGCCGGAGGGCTGGCTGGGCACAACCGCTCGACTGCGGGGCTGGTCCCGTGCACTGTCCGAGCACGGGCTGGTCGCGCACCCTCCTGTCGACGGCGACTGGACCACCCGGTCGGGCTACGAAGCCGGACTGCGGCTCGCCCGCGACGCACGGGTCACAGCGGTGTTCGCCGCGAACGACCAGATGGCGCTCGGGGTCATCAAAGCCATGGCGGATGCCGGGCGGTCGGTACCGGGTGAGGTCAGCGTCGTCGGGTTCGACGGGGTTCCGGAGTCGGAGTTCTTCCGCCCCAGCCTGACCACGGTGCGCTTCGACTTCGCCGATGTCGGCCGACGTGCAGTCGACCACATCCTCGACCTCATGCACGGCATCGCTCCGGAGTCGCCTCCGCGCGTCCTTCCGCAGCTCATCGTGGGCGGCAGCAGCGGCGCCGCCCCGACCACCACTGTCGACTCCCCGCAAACGATCCGCTCGCACACGAACAGAAGGACACGATCATGACCATCCGCAAACTGGGCCGAACCGGACTCTCGGTGTCCGATGTGTGCGTCGGGACCTCCGCGCTCGGCAGCTTCCCCGCGCAGTACGGCTACGAAGTGGACGAGGACACTGCCGTCGCCACCATCCGGCGGGTCTTCGAAGGGCCGTTCACGTTCATCGACACGTCGAATGAGTACGGCGGCGGCGCGAGCGAGGAGCGCATCGGACGCGCCATCGCAGAACACGGTGGGATTCCCGAGGGGTTCGTCGTCGCGACGAAGGTCGATCCGCTGCCCGGTTCGACCGACTTCTCGGGCGACCGCGTTCGCCGCTCGGTGGAGGAGAGCCTTGTCCGCCTCGGCGTCGACACCCTCCAACTGGTCTACCTTCACGACCCCGAGAAGATCACTTTCGAAGAGGGCGTGGCTGCTGGCGGTCCGCTGGAGGCTCTGATCGATCTTCGCGACCAGGGCGTCATCGAGCACCTGGGGGTTGCCGGCGGGCCCATCGACCTCGAGCTGCAGTATCTCGCGACCGACGCGTTCGACGCTGTGATCAGCCACAACCGCTACACCCTCATCGACCAGACGGCCGAGCCGCTCTTGGACGACGCGCAGCGCCGCGGCGTCGCATTCGTCAATGCCGCCCCATTCGGCGGCGGGATGCTCGTGCGCGGAGCTCGCGCCGTTCCGACATACTGCTACGCCCCCGTGTCGGAGGCCACGGTGAAGCGGGCCCTCGCGATGGAAGCGCTGTGCGAGCGCCATGGCGTGCCGCTCGCCGCGGCCGCGTTGCAGTTCTCCACTCGCGATCCACGCGTCGCGTCGACGATCGTCGGCATGTCGCGGCCAGACCGAGTCGATCAGACGGTGGGGCTTCTCGACCATCGCATTCCCGAGGAGCTGTGGGCCGAGCTGCTCCCCCTCGCCGCCATCGGCCGACACGGCCACGAGACAGCTGCCTGAACGCTTCACGGAAGGAATCGAAATGGTAATCAAGCGCAACCCTGAAGATGTCGATGTCGTCATCGTGGGCGCCGGGGCCGGGGGTGCAACCGCCGCAAAGGTGTTGACCGAGGCAGGACTGCGGGTCGTCGGCCTGGAGCGGGGACCCTGGCTCAAACCCGAGCATGCGTCCGGCGACGAACTGAAGTTCCTCAATCGCAATTTCATCTGGCAGGACCCGAAGATCAAGCCCCGCACCTTCCGCGCGAACGACTCCGAAGAAGCGGTGATCACGAACTTCTCCGCCACACCGCAGGTCGTCGGCGGCGGAACGACGCACTGGGGCGGCATGGTTCCCCGAATGGCCGAGAGCGACTTCAAGCTCCGCAGCCTGCACGGCGACGTGCCGGGTGCCAGCATCGTGGACTGGCCCATCTCCTACGCTGAGCTCGAGCCGTACTACACCCGCGTCGAGTGGGAGTTCGGCACCTCCGGACTGGCAGGGGCGAACAAATGGGAGGCCTGGCGCAGCCGCGGGTATCCGACCAAGCCATCCCCGCTGAGCCAGATCGGCCGGACCTTCGCCACCGCGATGGCCAAGATGGGTCACAGCACGTTCCCGATGCCTCAAGGCATGGTGACCGAGCCCTACCGCGGCCGCGAGCCGTTCAGCGAGAACGGCTTCTGGCAGCAGTATCCGGACCCCGGGACGGGCAAGTCCTCCACACTCATCTCGTTCATCCCGGATGCCGTCGCCACGGGCCTGTACGATCTCCGGTCGGACTGCTACGTCAGCGAGATCCTTGTCAGCAAGGACGGCAAGGCGACGGGTGTCCGCTACCAGGACGAGGACGGCGACGAGTTCGTCCAGAACGCGAAGGCCGTCATCGTGTGCGGTGGCGGCATTGAGACGCCGCGTCTGATGCTGATGTCCACGTCGGCTCTCTTCCCCGACGGGATCGCCAACAGCAGCGGCATGGTCGGCAAGAACGCGACGTTCCATCAGTACTCGTTCTCGGTGGGGCTCTTCGACCGCGAGGTGACCGACCCGCTGTACGGCTGGGCCGGGCACTATATGAGCCTGTGCTCGTTCGATTTCTACGAGACCGACACGAACCGGGGCCATATTCTCGGCTCGCTGATCTTCCCGTCGATGATCGGGCATCCCGTCAACTGGAGCTTTCCGGGTCGCCCGACGTGGGGGCAGTCGGCGAAGGATGCCGATCGGGAGTTCTTCAACCACAGCATGAAGATCGGCATCCTGCTTCACGACCTTCCGGTCGAGTCGAACAGGGTGGATCTCGATCCAAACGTGAAGGACGCCTGGGGTCTTCCGGTCGCGCGGATCACCCACACCCCGCACGCGAACGACTATGCGCACGAGAAATGGCAGGTCGCCAAGAACGGCGAGATTCTGGAGGCCGCCGGGGCGAAGAGGGTCATTCCCGTCAACATGGAGAGGATCACCGGCAACACTTCGCACGAGCTCGGCACCGTGCGCATGGGCGATGATCCGGCCACCTCAGTCGTCGACCGCTGGTGCCGCTCGCACGACGTGCCGAACCTCTACGTCTTCGACGCGAGCTTCTTCCCGACGGCGACGGGCATCAACCCCGCGCTGACCATCATGGCGAACGCCTGGCGCTGCTCGGACCGGATCATCCAGGTGGACCGCCACGGCTGGACCGAAGACTGAGCACGCGTCAGCGACACGAAGGAGAGACGAAAATGGGTCAAGCGGAATGGGTCACAGTGCCGATTTCCACGCGCGACGTCGAAGGGCCGATGTTCTTCACGCCTCATGAATGGGACACGATCGAGGCGGCGAGCGCCCGCATCATCCCGACCGATCACCACCCCGGTGCTCGCGAGGCGCGCGTGGTGCGGTTCATCGATCGCATGCTGGCGGGGACGCAGTTCATCTTCCCCGCGGCGGACGGCAACGGGTTCTTGCGGATGGAGGGCCGCGAGGAGGAGGCGTGGGCGGAGCGGATCCAGCAGCGGCGCGCCTTCTACCGCAACGGAGTCGTTCAGATGGACGCGTTGGCTCGAGAACGCGCGGGAGTGGACTTCGTCGAGCTCGACGACGAGGCGCAGGATGCCGTGCTCGAGCAGCTTTCGGGCGTCGAGCGTCCGCGCCCCTTCCTCGTGGCAGAGAAGGATGAGGCGGGGCTGGGCGGTGCGCCGGCGGGCAACCAACCGGTCAACGAGGATTTTCTGGAGTTCTTCCCTCTGCTCGTCCTGAACACCCGACAGGGTTTCTACGGCGACCCTGTCTACGGGGGCAACGAGAATCGCGTCGGCTGGGGCGTGATCGGGTTCGATGGCCCGCCGTCGCTGGCCTCGACGATGGACGGCAGCTATACGACGCGAAAGTACATGGTCGAGGGGGCCGAATGGCCGTACGACCAGCACCCGGCAGTGCTCCGGTACCGACGGAGCTGATCGCGCCCGAGCGGCCCGGCCTCGCCGGGGTCGCGCCGCTCGGGCGGCATAATGAGGGAATGTCTGCGAGTTCGTTGCCACCGACCCCGCAGAGCGCGGTCCGCGAGCGTGCGGCATCCCGAAGCAAGGGCCCGCGCATGATCGATGTCGCCAGGCTCGCCGGGGTGTCGCAGCAGACCGTCTCCCGAGTCGTGGCCGGCGCGACCAATGTCGCGCCAGACATCCGGGAGCGTGTGGAGAAGGCGATCGCCCAGCTTCGGTATCGGCGCAATCCCGCAGCTTCGGCGCTGGCCAGCAGCCGGACCATGACGATCGGCGTCGTCAGTTTCGAACTGTCGGTGCTCGGTCCGTCTGTCGCCCTCTACGGCATCTCTGAAGAAGCGCGAAAGCACGGCTACTCGACGCGACTGGTCACGCTCGGCTCCCTCGACCGCGAGACGATCCGTGCCGCACTGGATTCGATCGGCCCGGATGCCGTCGACGGGATCGTCGTGCTCGCGCCGCTCTACGAGGCTCTCGCGGTGCTTCAGGGACTTGACACCGACACCCCGATCGTCACGTTCGAACAGGGCACTCCCCCGAGCCCGACGAGCATCTCCATCGACGAGGTGCGCGGCGCACGAATGGCCGTTCGTCATCTTCTGGACCTCGGCCATGAGACGGTATGGCACGTGCAAGGTCCGCCCGGGTGGATGGCGTCGACCGCCCGTGCCCGCGGATGGGCGGAGGAACTCTCGGCCGCAGGTCGCGCGGCTCCTCCCCCGATCGCGACATCGGACTGGTCGGCCGCCGAGGGCTACCGCGTAGGGCAGCAGCTCTCGCGCGACCGGAGCGTCACGGCTGTCTTCGCCGCCAACGATCCCTTCGCGCTCGGCCTCACGAAGGCGTTCGATGACGCGGGCCTTCGGGTTCCTGAAGACATCAGCGTCGTCGGGTTCGACAACGTCAAGGAATCGCCGTTCTTCCGGCCGGCGCTGACGACCGTGACGCTCGACTTCGAGGCGATCGGTCACATCGCCGTGACGCGCATCCTGGCGATGATCAAGGGTGAGGCCGAGGGTGACATCCCGCTCATCGAACCCGCACTGGTGATTCGCGACACCACCGCACCGCCTCGCCGCTGACGAGGTTCCGCAGGCAGGCAGTCGTCACGGGTCGGCCGAGGGATCTGGAGCGCCCGTCCGCAGCGATGCACGCCGCGCCTCGATAGTGCGCTCTCTCGGTGTGCACCTCGACCACCACGTCGCCTCGACGCCGTGTTTA
>JASBUD010000140.1 GCA_030148105.1 Microbacterium sp.
GGCGCGCGTGAGCATCAGCGGACCGCCTCGGTCGGCGCGGCAGAACTCCACGCATCGGGCGTGATGTCGGCCCCGATCGCGGCCGACGCGGCCGCATCCGACCGATTCCGTGGAGTTTCGTCAGGCTCCGCGCCGTCACGACGGAAGTGCGCGCCGACGGAGGCGGTGCGCGTCGCCGCTGCGGCGACGAGGTGCTGGGCGACCAGCAGCAGGTTCTCGTCCTCGAACTCGGCTTCGGCGGCGGGCGTCCGCTCAGTCGCGCGCCATGCCGCGAGGATCCCCGCCGCGCGGGCGAGGCCTTCGGCGTCCCGCACGAGTCCGGCGTCCTCCCACATGAGCCGCTGCAGGGCGGCCCGCGAGAACGGCGGGGCGTCCGCGGCAGGCGTCGCCTCGATCGGGGCGACCGGCGCGACCGGCAGAGCAGGCCACGCTCCGGATGCCGCATCCGCGGCGATCGCATCGCCCGCCCGGGCACCGAACACGGCCCCCTCCAGCAATGAGTTCGAGGCGAGGCGGTTCGCGCCGTGCACGCCCGTGCGCGCCACTTCGCCGACCGCGTAGAGCCCCGCGACGCTCGTGCGTCCGTCGAGGTCGGTCACGACCCCGCCCATGAGGTAGTGCGCCGCGGGCGTCACCGGTATCGGCTGCCGCGCCCAGTCGAGTCCGCGTTCGCGCACGGCCGCGTCGATCGTGGGGAACCGGCGCGCGAGGAATGCCGCCGTCTCCTCCGGAGTAGGTCGCAGATGAGTCGCATCCAGCAGCACGGGGCGCCCGTCCTGACGCTCCATCTGTCGCGCGATCGCGCGGGCGACGACGTCCCGAGGAGCGAGCTCACCGTCGGGGTGGGCATCGAATGCGAACCGGCGGCCCGATTCGTCGATCAGCGTCGCCCCTTCGCCGCGGACGGCTTCCGAGACGAGGAAGGACTCGCCGAGAGCGGAACCACCACCCTCGAGCACCGTCGGGTGGAACTGGAAGAACTCGAGGTCGGCGACGGCAGCACCGGCGCGCAGCGCGGCGGCGATCCCGTCGCCGGTCGCGACCGGCGGGTTCGTGGTGTGCGCGGACAGCTCGCCCGCGCCGCCGGTGGCGAGGACGACGGCATCCGCGTGGATGCCCTCGCGGACCCCGCGCACGACGGATCGATCGGTCGACGCCGGCACATCGCCGACGAGCAGCTCCACGCCCGCCACGCGTCCGTCGGAGACGATGAGATCGATCAGGAAGGCATGCTCGATCACCCGTACCTCGCTCGCGCGCAGGCGCGCCACGAGCGCCTTCTCGATCGCGGTGCCGGTCGCGTCCCCGCCGGAATGCAGGATGCGCGGGTAGGAATGCGCCGCCTCCAGACCCTTCACGAACGCGCCGTCCTCGCCGCGGTCGAATGCGACGCCGATGTCGATGAGCTCGCGGATGCGGGCCGGACCCTCGTCGACGAGGACGCGGACAGCCTCGGGATCGCTCAGTCCGGCCCCCGCGGTGAGCGTGTCGCGGATGTGGTCCTCGGCGCGGTCGTCGTCGAACATGACACCCGCGATGCCGCCCTGCGCGTACCTGGTGTTGGCGTGCTCCAGGACGTCCTTCGTGACCAGGGTCACCTGCACGCCGTGCTGGACGGCGTGCAGGGCCACCGTGAGCCCGGCGATGCCGGAGCCCACCACGACCGCGTGCAGCGGCCCGCTCACGACGCGTTCTCCCACGCGGCGGCGGGCGCGGCCGGAGGCTTGGCGGCCAGCATCCGCTCGAGCGCGACCCGCGCGGGGTCGGCGACGTCCTGCGGCACGGTGATGCGGTTGCGCACCTCCCCGGCGACGAGCCCTTCGAGCACCCAGGCGAGGTACCCAGGGTGGATGCGGTACATCGTCGAGCACGGGCAGACCACCGGGTCCAGGCAGAAGATCGTGTGCTGCGGATTCGCGGCGGCGAGACGCTGCACGAGGTTCACCTCGGTGCCGATCGCGAACGTCGTCGGCTCGGATGCCGCTTCGATCGCCCGGCGGATGTAGTCGGTGGAGCCGGACTCGTCGGCGGCGTCGACGACGGCCATCGGGCATTCCGGATGCACGATCACCCGCACGCCCGGGTGCGCGGCGCGGGCGGTGTCGATCTGATCCACGGTGAAGCGCCGGTGCACCGAGCAGAACCCGTGCCACAGGATCACGCGCGCGTCCTCGATCTCCGCCTCCGTGGCTCCGCCGAGCGGCTTGCGCGGGTTCCACATCGGCATGTGCTCCAGAGGCACTCCCATCGCCTTGGCGGTGTTCCGGCCGAGATGCTGGTCGGGGAAGAAGAGCACGCGGCGCCCGCGGGCGAACGCCCACTCCAGAACCGTCTGGGCGTTGGAGGACGTGCACACGATTCCGCCGTGGCGACCGACGAAGCCCTTGATCGCGGCCGAGGAGTTCATGTAGGTCACCGGGATGACCGGAACGAGTCCGTCGGCGTCAGGGGCATCCATATCGCCGTAGATCTCGGCCAGCTGTTCCCAGCACTCCTCCACCTGGTCGATGTCCGCCATGTCCGCCATCGAGCAGCCGGCGGCCAGGTTCGGCAGGATCACGGACTGCTCCGGGCGGGAGAGGAGGTCTGCGGTCTCGGCCATGAAGTGCACGCCGCAGAACACGATGGCCTCGGCATCCGGGTGTTCGAGTGCCGCATTCGCGAGCTGGAAGGAGTCTCCGACGTAGTCCGCATGCCGGATGACCTCCTCGCGCTGATAGAAGTGCCCGAGGATCACGACGCGGTCGCCGAGGATCGTCTTCGCGGCGATGATGCGCGCATCGAGCTCTTCCGGGCTCGCCTCGCGGTACGACGCCGGAAGCTCACCCTGCCGTGGCGCGCCCACCGGGATCACGTCGCCCATCGACGACCCCGGGCCGTAACCGGGGCGCGCGTCGAACGTCCAGGGTCCGGCGGCGAGGTCCGTGTTGCAGGTCTCGGCCGTGGAGGCTCCGGCGACGATCGCCTGGATCTCGTGGTCGACCGACGGGTCCACGGGTGGGAGGGTGAGGGACATGACGGACTCGATTCGATCTGGGCGGGTTCAGGGGCGGGCGATGAGGGGGCCGCGGTCGGCGAGCTCGACGTCCTGGTTGTAGCGGTACAGCCGAGCCGGTCGGTGGCTGCCCGTGCGGAAGCGGTCGGTCGGGATGAGGGTCTCGGAGTTCTCGACCTGACGGCGGAAGTTCGCCGGGTCCAGTCGGCGGCCGAGGATGGACTCGTACACCTCGCGGAGCTCCGCGAGCGTGAACTCGTCCGGTAGGAGGCCGTGCGCGATCCGGCTGTATCCCGCCTTGTTGCGCAGGCGCCACAGCGCGTAGTCGACGATCTCGGTGTGGTCGAACGCGAGCGGGGGCAGGTCCGCGGCATCCACCCACGTCACGTTCTCCGCGTCGTACGCGGGGACGGCCTCGTGCGAGGGGATCTCGTCGGGACGCACCAGCGCCCAATAGACGATCGAGATCACGCGCGTGGGGGAGCGGTCGACCGCGCCGAACGCGTAGAGCTGCTCGAGGTAGCTGGGGGCGATGCCGGTCGTCTCGGCGAGCGTCCGTGCGGCGGCGTCGTCCAGGCTCTCGTCCTGGTCGAGCCATCCACCCGGGAGGGCCCACAGGCCCTCGTAAGGATCACGCGTGCGCCGAACGAGCGGGAGGGCGATGACGGGATTCTCCTGTGCGGGATCGCGGCGGAGCGTGAAGATCACTGTCGACACGGCGACACGCGTCACGTCGCTGCTCTGCTCGGACGGCGCAGCGAGGACGACTGTTCGTGTCATGGTGACCATTACCTCCGGATGCGATCTTAGTGTCACTCTGACTCGAAGGGCAAATGGCGCGTCTTCGGCTCGCGCATAGCCGCCGCCCGTACGCTGAACCACCGGTGTGCGCGGATCACGGGAGGGGGAGGGATGCTGATCATCGACATCATCGCGATCGCCCTGCTGATCGTCGCTCTCGTGATCGGGCTGCAGCGCGGAATGTTCGCGAGCCTCGGCACCCTCATCGGCCTCGTGCTCGGCGGGCTCGCGGCGTACTGGCTCGCCCCGATCATGAACGACGTCTGGCCGTGGCCGGACACGCGCGTCGTGGCCGTCGTCGCTCTCGTGATCCTGCTCGTCGTGGGTCTCTCCTTCGCGGGTGGCCTTGCGGGTGGCGCGATCCGCCGGGGCGTGGACCGCAGCGCGCCGCTGCGCGTGATCGACCGCATCCTCGGCGGAGCCCTCTCGGTCGTCGCGGCGGCCCTGGCCCTGACGATGGTGAGTGCGAGCATCGGAGGGACGGGGACACCAGGCGTCACCTCCGCGCTCGCGTCGTCCCAAGTGCTCCGCACGATCGAGGACCTCACGCCGCGCCCCGTCGCCGAGGCGCTCGCGCAGGCGCGCTCGGCCGTCGTGGACGACGCGCTGCCGATGCTCGGCGAACTGCTGGACCTGGACGTCCAGCCGATAGCCCCTCCGGTCGCGCTGGACGACCCCGTTCTCGCCGAAGCGGCGCAGTCCGTCGCGCGGGTCTCGGGTGTCGCTGCGGCGTGCGGCATGAGTGCGACCGGCTCCGGCTTCGCGGTGACTCCCGACCGCATCGTGACGAACGCCCACGTCGTGGCGGGGATGAGCACGGCTCTCGTCGAGCTGCCGGGCCGCACGGCGCTCGAGGGACGCATCGTCTACTTCGATCCGATCGACGACCTCGCCGTCGTCGCGGTCGACGGACTGGATGCGCGACCCCTCCCGGTCGTGCCGCCCCTCGGATCCGGCACGGCCGCCGTCGTGCAGGGGTACCCCTGGGGTGGCCCCTTCGAAGCGGGAAACGCCGAGGTGCTCTCCAGCGGCGCGGTCCTCGTGCCCGACATCTACCGCGATTCGCAGGCCCTGCGCGAGATCTACGGCCTCGCCGCCGAGATCGTCCCGGGCAACTCGGGTGGACCGCTGCTGACCGCCGCCGGCGAAGTGGCCGGCGTGGTGTTCGCCCGTGCGGAGAACGATCCGGAGCGCGGTTACGCGATGACCACGACCGAGCTGCAGCCGGTGCTCGCCGGTGCAGAGGGCTGGACGGACGCCGTCTCCACGGGGCGCTGCACGAGCTGAGGCCGCAACCCCCGCGTGTCGGATGGGGCTCGGGCGCTATGCTGACAGGGC
>JASBUD010000205.1 GCA_030148105.1 Microbacterium sp.
CGCGCTCCTCTCTCTCGCGTCGCCGGTCGCCGCTGAGGCCTCGCTGCGGGCCCACACCGCGGGACATGCCACCCCGTCCTTCTCCGTGACCGACTTCGCGACCGCCTCCGCGCGGTGGATCACGGCCGCTTCCGACACGACGCTGCCCGGCGTGAGCATCACCGGGCGGGTTTCCGGTGGCGCGGCATCCGGTGTCATCGCCCTCTCGGCTGCCGCGGGCGACAACATCAACGTGGCGACAGTCACCTTCACCGCCGGGACGGTCACGATCCCCGCGCGCATGAATCTCGACTCCATCACCGTGCCGGGCCAGCCTCTGGCGACCGCGTGGACCGCGAGCTTCGACACCAGGCTGGTCGCGAACGGTCCGGTCAGCATCACCGCGACCGCGAAGGACCCGTCGGGCAACACGACGGTCTCGAGCCCCATCGTCCTGTCGGTGTTCAACGCCGACGTCACCGCACCGACCGTCGCGATCACGAGCCCGGTCGCCGGCGGTACGGTGGCGGGGACGACGACGATCGTCATCGCATCGGGCGATGACACCGGAGTGTCCGCGGTCACGGTGAGCGCGGGCGGTCAGAGTCTGGGCGCGGCGAGCCTGCAGCCCGACGGAACCTGGACGATCCCGTGGAACACCGTCCCCCTCGTGGACGGCCCTGTGACGCTCACCGCCACGGCGACGGATGCCGCAGGCAACGCTGCGACCTCGAGCCCGGTGACCGTGACGATCGCCAACGCCGACACCACGGCGCCGTCGGTCGCGTTCCTCAGTCCTGCCAACGGGGCCACCGTGAAGGGGACCGTCACCGCGACCGTCACGGCCACCGATAACGTCGGAGTGACCAAGGTCGGCATCTACGCCGGGACCAGGCTCGTCGGCTGGGCGACCCCACAGAGCGGCAGTGCCTGGACGCTCACGTTCAACACCAAGACGAGCGTCACTCCGAACGGCGTCTACGTCCTCACGGCAAAGGCGACCGACGCGGCCGGCAACACCGGCACGAGCGCGCCGATCACGATCACGATCAAGAACTGACTTAACGGCCCCGAAACAGTCCATTCACGTTGCGTCGTTAGCCTCGAATCATGCTCCACTTCTCTCCGTTCTCTCGCCGATGCGTTCGGTGCGCCGACGGGGCCGGGGGACTCGCCGCATGAGCGCCACCGGGTATCTGACCGCGCGGCGATCCGACATCGGCGGAGCCGCCCGGTATTGGGGACTGTTCGTGCTGGCGGTCGCGTTCACCGGAGCGATCACCTTCGCGATGCTCCGCGTCGTCGAGGAGCCCTCGCTCGGCGTTGCGATCGCGCTTCCGCTCCTGGCTGCGCTCGCGGTGGGTATCTTCCTGATCCCGGTGCACATGCTGCCCTCCGTCGTCCTGGCCGTCATCGCACTGGTGCCCACCCGGGTGCTGCCCACATCGGGGCCGTTCAACGCGCTTCCGCCGCTCGCGATCGTCATGGGCATCTGGGTGCTCCGCCGCTTCGTGCTCGACCACACCGGCACGCGGCATGCCGCGCTGCCGCCGCTCACGCGCATCGGACCCCGCCTCGCCGTCTACGCGACGGCGATCATGCTCGTCGCGTGGCTGCTGCTCTCCACCGCGCGCGAGGGCGCGAGCGACACCACCGTGGGGTGGACGCTCGCGTTCACGGCGAGCGCGCTGCTGCCGCTGCTCGTCTTCGACGCTCGCGAAGAGGTCGCGCTGCTGCGGAAGGTGCTCCTCGTCGTGGGCGCCGTCGTGGGGGTCAACATCTTCATCGAGATGCTCCTCGGGTTCTCGCCTCTGTACGGGGCTCTGGCGCTTCTCGGCGGATCGGAGCGCACCTTCGGATTCGCGGTCTACCGTGCCCGCGGCGCCTTCAGTCACCCGCTGTTCGCCGGCGCCTTCCTCACGATCCCGGCGCTCGTCGGGCTCGGCACCTGGCTCACCACGGGTCGCCGCTGGCCGCTCGTGGCCGGCATCCTCTCCGCCGCGGGCGTTCTGGCGACCGTGTCGCGAGGATCGCTTCTCGCACTCGGCGTGGGGGTGGGCGTCGCGCTGCTCGTCGCCCCGTTCTTCGTCGGGTGGAGGCACATCACCCGGTGGTTCGCGCTCATCGGCCTTTCGGTCGTGGGTGGCATCGCCGTGCTCAACTTCGGCCCCCTGCTGGAGCGGTCCGACTCGATCGAGTCGCAACTGTCCGCAGGCGTGCGCGATCGCGCGGTCGATGTCGCCTTGAACGCCGCCGCCTACAGCAACTGGTTCGGCACCGGCCCGGGGACGTCGGGACGCACCGGGCGGCTCTTCGACTCGATCATCATCGAGAACTCGATGCTCCAGCTGCTCATCAGCATCGGTATCCCCGGACTCCTCCTCTTCCTCGCGTTCGTCACCAGCCTGATCTGGTGCGCATGGGGGAGAGGTGATCTCGGGGTCGGCCTCGCGGTGATCGGCTACATGGTGGCGATCACCGGCTTCAACTCCATCGACGCCGTCCGCAACATGCACGTCTTGATCGGCATCCTCGCCCTGCTGGCCGTCCACACCTCGGACGCATTCGCGCGCCCGAGCGCCCTCGAACCGACCACGTCCACACCTCGCTCGGTGGCCGTTCCCGCCTGATCCCCTCTTCGCGTCCCAACGGCGGGACCCCGCACCGACCGGAAGGACCCCAGTGCCCACGACGATCCGTCGCGCCGACCCTCGGCGTCCTCTCCTCCGCAGGGCGGGCGCGCTGTGACCGCGGTCAAGCCCGAGCAGAGCCTCGGCAAGACCGCCAGCCGGGGCGCGGCCGTCACGCTCGCCGGCCAGATCGTGCGGATCACCGTCCAGGTGCTCGGCATCGTCCTGCTCGCCCGCCTGCTCGTCCCGGCCGACTACGGCGTGACAGCGATGGTGCTCGCCATCATCGGGGTCGGCGAGATCCTGCGCGACTTCGGGCTGTCCAGCGCCGCGATCCAGGCCAAGACGCTGACCAGAGGTCAGCGCGCCAACCTGTTCTGGATCAACACGGGGATCGGGTTCGGGCTCACCGCGATCGTCGCCGCGCTCGCCCAGCCGATCGCGGCGTTCTACGGGGACCAGCGCCTCGTCCTGGTGACGCTGGTGCTCTCGGTCACGTTCTTCCTGAACGGCTTCTCGACGCAGTTCCGCGCCGACCTGAACCGGCACTTCCGTTTCGCGCCGCTGGCCGGAATCGAGATCGCGGCGCAAGTGCTCGCGCTCGGCATCGCCCTCGGGCTGGCCGCCCTGGGCTGGGGATACTGGGCGATCGTCGCCCAGCAGGTGCTGCAGGTCCTCTTCCAGGCGATCGCCTTCCCGATCGTCGCGGGCTGGTGGCCCGGGCTGCCCAAACGCGGTGAAGAGATGAAGCCCTTCCTGAAGTTCGGCGGCGGGCTGGTCGCGGCGCAGATGCTCAACTACGCGAGCCGCAACGTCGACTCGATCGTGATCGGGCGCACGTTCGGCGCACAGCAGCTCGGCTTCTACAACCGCGCGTTCCAGCTGATGGTGCTGCCTCTGAACCAGATCAACGCACCATCCTCGCGCGTCGCGCTGCCGACCCTGTCCCGGCTCCAGGATCAGCCCCAGCGGTACGCCGAGTTCATCAGCTTCGGCCAGACGATCCTCCTGAACATCGTCTGCTTCATCCTCGCGTTCTGCGTCTCGCAGGCACCCGATGTCATCCACCTCGCGCTGGGCGCGCAGTGGGACCCGACCGTCCCGCTCTTCCAGATCCTCGCCGTGGCGGGGCTCTTCCAGGCGGCCGCGTACACGACGTACTGGATCTTCCTCTCGCACGGCCTGACCACCCGCTATCTCGTCTACATGGTCGTCACCCGGCCGTTCGTGATCGGAACGATCATCCTCGGAGCGATCTGGGGCGTGGAGGGGGTCGCCCTCGCCTACGCCGTCACCACCGCGCTCCTCTGGCCGATCGGCACGCTCTTCCTCGTCGGCAAGAGCACCGCGCCCCTGCTGCGGCTCTTCCTGAACGCCCTGCGGACCATCACGATCTACGGGCTCGCCGCCACGGCGTCGTGGGCGTCCACCCTTCTGCTGCCCGACGCCCTGCCGATCGTGCGGATCCTCGCCGGGTTCGTCGCCTTCGTCGTCGCGATCGCGCTCATCGCCGCCGTCTTCCCGCCGTTCCGTCGCGACGTGATCGGGATGGCCTCGGCCCGCCGCTTCTTCCGTCGCTCCCGCTCCGCCTCGCCCGCAGCAACCGACCCGCTCGAGGAGAACGAATGAACCTCCGCCGCATCCGCCGCAAGCTCACTCAGATCGCCCGGGACATCGTCGACCGCACCGGCTGGACCGAGCGACAGGTCAGCGTGGCCCTGGCCGGGGTCACGCCCGGAGCGGCCCGCCACGTGCTGATCGCCCCGCCCGGTGCGGGCAACATCGGTGACCAGGCCATGGTGGAGGCCTTCCTCGCCGCGGCCGACCGGCAGGTGTTCGTGATCACCCGCAATGCCGGTGACTTCAGCCTGCCGGCAGACCTCCAGGATCGCGCCGTCATCCATGCGCTTCCCGCCCTGTTCTACGGGCAGGGCGCCGAGCACCGACGCGATGTCCGGGCGCTGGCCGCACTGGTCGACTCCGCCGCCACGGTCTCGATCATCGGAGCCGACATCATGGACGGCGTCTATGTGCTGCGCAGCTCGCTGCGTCGGTCCGCGATCGCGGCCGCGTGCGCGGCATCCGGAATCGACACCAGCGTGATCGGCTTCAGCTGGAACGGCGCGGCACCGGCTCCAGCGTGGCGGGCACTTCGCCGCGCCGGTGCGGCCGGTGTGCGTCTGCTGCTGCGGGATCCGGCATCGGCCGCCCGCGTACGCGACGCGGGCATCAGCGGAGTCGTCGAGACGGCCGACATCGTCTTCACCGACGATCGGCGCGACGACGAGGCCGCCGCGGCGC
>JASBUD010000207.1 GCA_030148105.1 Microbacterium sp.
CCCTGCGCGTTCGGCGACGTCGTAGATGCTCGCCTTCTGCGGCCCCGGTGGTCTCTGATCCGACACGTCCGCGCTCCCCTGTTCCCGCCCACACGAGCATAGGACTGTCGTGATTCAGAGCCGCACGAGTCCCATCCCGAACACCACGACGCCGATGAGGACGAGGATCGCCGCCGTCAGCACGCCGCCGTTGCTCAGCATCCATTCCTGCACGCGAGAGAGAGTCGGCTCCGTCTTTCCCGGGGCAACCGTGACGGCGATGACCGGAGCGGCGACCGTGGATGCGGCGATCACGGTGAAGACGATCACCGCGACGATCGCCATCGGCACCGATCCCGCGTCGGCCCGGAGGACGAGTCCGCCCGCGACCGCGAGCAGCAGACCCTTCGGCCGGAGATTCAGCACGAAGCCCAGCGCGAGCGACGACCAGGCTCCGAGCCGGCTCACCGACCCGAGACCCAACGGCAGCGTCGTGGTCTTCGCCCGCCCGCGCCGCCGGAAGGTCAGCACGCCGAGCACGACGAGGGCAAGGCCCACCAGGATCTCGCCGACCCCGATCCACACATCAGGCTCGGTCGCGCTCGAACGCGCCGGCAGCGCGTGCGCGATGAGCGCGCAGACGGACAGCAGGATCGCGATGCCGGCCACCCAGCCGATCAGGTAGGGAAGGGCGGTGCGGGAGCGCTGCGGCGAGAGCAGGAGCACCATCGCGACGAGGATCGGTACCGAGCTCACGGCGACGGCGACGGCGATCGGGAGCAGATGGCCGATCGCTTGCACGCCGCTCCCCT
The DNA here is from genome assembly GCA_030148105.1 of Microbacterium sp. Classification (GTDB taxonomy): domain Bacteria; phylum Actinomycetota; class Actinomycetes; order Actinomycetales; family Microbacteriaceae; genus Microbacterium; species Microbacterium lacus. The sequence continues at coordinate 792 of JASBUD010000207.1, forward strand.
TACATCTCCTGCCGCCAGACTAGGCCACCCGCGCGGTCCGCTCCGTCCCCCCGCGTCACCGTGAGACTGGGGGCGAGCGGGGACGGCCGGGCGGCGGCTGTGGGGAACAGATCGCCGGCAGGGTCAGGCGGTGTGGGATCTCACATTTACAGAGCGCCGAGACCTCTCTCAGACTCGAGTGACGATCATCGGCATCCGGTTTCCCGGCCGAGCACACATCGAAGGGCGTCTTATGACACATCCAACGAAGGCACCGCTGGATGCCGATGTGATCGTCGTGGGCGGCGGCTTCGCCGGCGTCGTCGCCGCTCGGGAGGTGGCGGCCGGCGGGCACGACGTCCTTCTTCTCGAGGCGAGGGATCGCCTGGGCGGGCGCGTATGGACTCGCGAATATTCGGATGCCGATTTCGACATCGAGATCGGAGGCACATGGGTGCTGCCGGGCCACGAGGCCATCCTCGCTGAGATGCAGCGGTACGGCGTCCAGGCGACGCAGACGCGGATGCCGGAACACTTCGTCACGCGCATCGGCGATGACGACGTCCGCCGGTCGGCGACGCCCGGGGACTCCGCTCTGAGTGAGCTCGCCGCGGCGATGCGCACATCGCTGAGTGCGGCGGAGGCCGACGCCGACTCGCTGGCTGTCGTCGCCGAGACTGTGGGTCTCGAGGCACGGGTGTGGCTCGACGCCTGGACCTCCTACCTGATGGGCGCCCCCCTCGATCAGACGTCCGGCGCGTGGCGACTGCTGCTGGACCGAGCAGCCCTGCAGGACATCGACGCCTACAGCTGGAAGGTCGAGCGCGGCGCCCAGATGCTCGTCGCGTCCATCGCCCGAGACGGCGCTTTCGGGATCGCCGTGAACACGCCCGTGGCCTCGGTGAGGCGGACGCAGGAGGGCGTGCAGATCACCGACGCACGGGGCGACACCTTCTCCTGCGCTCTGGCGATCATCGCGGTGCCGGTGAACACCTGGGGCGACATCGCCTTCGATCCGCCCCTCGCGGGAAGTCGGGCACGCCTCGCCGACGAGCGGCAGCCGGGGCGCTCGGTCAAAGTGTGGATGATCGTGGACGGCGTGACGGACTTCGTCCGAACCGTCGACCCGTTCGGGGGCTTCGCCTACCTCCGCACCGAGCGACTGCTGCCGGACGGTCGCGCGCTCATGGTCGGGTTCTCCCATGCCGACGCGATGCCGGAGGTGAACGAGGCGGTCGTCGCCGACGCCCTCCGTCGGGTGATTCCCGAGGCCACGCTGGTGTCGATCGACGCCTACGACTGGAACAGCGACCCGTATGCACGGGGAACCTGGATGGCCCACAAACCCGGCCAGTGGGTCGACGCTCTCGCGTGCGAGGGGCGCGACGGGCCACTGATCTTCGCGGGTGCGGATATCGACCACGCGGCGCCGGGCACGATCGACGGCGCCGTCCGCTCCGGACTCAAGGCCGGCCGTCTTGCGCGTGAAGCGCTCGAGGCCGAGAGCCCTCGCTGACCCGTTCGCGGGTCGCAAGCCTCAGCCAGAGCCACAGCCGGGTGTCCGGGTCATCGAGATCGATGCCGAGCTCCTCGCGCACGCGCGTGAGACGGTTGCGCACGGTGTTCTGGTGGAGATGCAGCTTCGCACTGGCGGCGGCGATGCTCTGTCCCGCCTGGAGGTACTCGAAGGTCGTGAGGGTCAACTCGGTCGCATGGCGAAGGTCGAAGTCGCTGAGACGCTCCGCATGATCGGCGACGGCGAGGGGAAGATCGGCGAGAAATGTTCCGACTTGTGCCAGCGCCACTCGATCCCTGATGTCGTCGAACCGTGCGACCGCACCGTCCGCCGGCGCGGTGAGCAGGTATCCCAGGGCCAGTTCGGCTTCGCGCGCAGAGCGCGCGATCCCCGCGGGAGTGGTCGCAGCCCCTCCGAGCCCGGCTCTCACCGACGGGTCGGCGGATGCGACGAACTCGGCGTGAGCGCGGATCCGGGCTGCATCGCTCTCGGCGACGACCGATGTGACACCGTCGTCGACGATGGAGGTCCGCGAATGGGCGAACCATGTGGACGCGCTGCTCAGCACGACGTTCAGGAGACGCCTCAACGCGCGTGACCGAGACTCGTCAGGAGCCGTGGCGAAGTCGATCGCGAAGCGCTCGACCACGATGTCGACGCGCGGCGGGTAGCCCTGGCGGGCGGAGGTCACCGCCGCGGTGGAGGGGTCCAGCAACCCTGCCATCACGTCGCGGCGTCGATCGTCGATCTTCTCCGCTTCGTTCCGCGCGCGGCGAAAATGCTGTGCGAGCACAGGCTCGACGGTGTCCAGAAGCTCGGCGATCCGGGGCCCTGCGGCCTCGCTCGGCAGCACGACCCACACCGTGCCGAGCAGCTCCCCTCCCCCTCGGACGGCACGAGCGACCCGTCCGAACGACTCCCCTTCCGGCGGGAAGATCAGCGCTCGACTCGCGTTGACGACTGCGATCTGCTGGACGTCCTCTGAGGGATCCCGGTCCTCGCGAAGCGACAGCGTGATCCTCTTGCGCTCCGGATCCAGCGGCTGGTCGCTGAGCGTCGAGTACCCGAGGACCCGCCCCGTGGGGTCGACGAACCCGACCGCACCCCCGGCACGCGCGGCAAGGGCGTTGGCGGCGGCGAACAGGTCACCGACAGGAGCAGCGGCGACGTAGGACTGCCCTGCCGGATCGGCGATCGCGCGAAGCGCTGCGGCGATCTCGGCCCAGTCACCGTGAGAGGAAAGGCGAAGGACCGCGGGCGTCGATGACGCCCGCAGCTCCGCGGCCTCCCGGAGGACGATCGCGGCCGCACCGGATCGCGCGGCAGCGAGACGCAGTTCCTCGCCATCGGTGATCCCCGGACACAGCACGATCCGCCCGGACCAGTCGCCGTCGACTCCGCCCGACTCGTGGAAGCCCACACCGGAGTAGGAAACGTCATCGCTCCCGGCCACCAGCGCGAGGTGCGGCTCACACGTCGCGATCGCGTCTTTCAGGGTGACTTCGGGAGATCGACGTGTACCAACCATGTAGAAATCTCCACCCTCGTCGGTGACCTGCGAGTCGATCCTACATATCGCACCGGGTGCCTGCATCGCAGAATCAATCTCGAGCGGCACCACCACCCCACCTCGAGAAAAGAGACGCCATGCACTCCCGATCACCGCGTCGCGACCGACGAATGTCCACTCTGGTCGCCCTGAGCATCTCGGCGCTGGCCTTCACCGCCTGCGCAGGCACCACCGACTCCGACCCCTCGCCCGCGGCGGAACCGACCATGCCCGTCGTGCAGGATGCTGCCGATCTCGTTCCCGCGGCGATCAAGGACAAGGGGGTCCTGACAGTCGTCATGCCGACCAACGAGCCGCCCATGCAGTTCTACAAGCAGGGCACGAAGGACATGACCGGTGTCAACGCCGACATCGCCCGGCTGCTCGCCAGTGCCCTCGGCCTGGGCATCGACATCCAGATCGCCCACTTCGACGCGCTCATCCCCGGCCTCGCTGCGGGCCGCTACGACGCGACGGTGTCCTCGATGACGCCGACCGAGGAGCGGATGCAGACGCTGGACTTCGTGGAATACATGAACATCGGGTCCGCCGTGGGCGCCCTCGAGGAGACGGACGTCTCCATCGACGACATGTGCGGCAGATCAGTGGCCCTGCTCTCGGGCTCCTACCAGCTCTCCGTGAACATCCCGCTCATCGATGAGGCGTGCACGTCGGGCGGTGAGCAGCCGGTCGACGTCATGGTGTTCGCGGAGACACGCCAGGTCATCCAGGCCGTGACGAGCGGCCGCGCGGACGCCGCGTTCGCCGACTCCACCGTCATCGGATACGCGGCAGGTCAGAATCCCGGGTTCGTCGTCAAGTCGGAATTCGACAGTGCACCCGTCGCTGTGGGCATCCCGCACGACACCGGGTTGCTCGAGCCGGTCACGAAGGCGATGGAGGCGATCATCGACTCGCCGGAGTACATCGAGGTACTCACGACCTACGGCCTCGAGTCGGGCGCGATCACCGAAGTCGGCGTCAACGTCCCGCAGTGACGATCGACCCCCTGACGGCAACGAGGAGACGGAAGATGGCGCAATCATCTATCGATCAGTCCACGGCGACCTCCGTGAGCGAGACACTGACCTCTCTCACGGTGAAGAAGCACCGCCCCGTCGCGACGATCGTCGGCGGCATCCTGGTCGCCGTCATCGTGGTCGTCTTCCTCATCGACGTTCCTGGCAACCCCGGTTACGGTTGGCCCACGGTCCTGGAGTACCTGTTCGCACCCGAGGTACTCCAGGGCGTCCTCCTGACCATCATCCTCACCGTCATCGCCCAGACGGCCGGCATCGTCCTCGGGGTGCTACTGGCGGTCATGCGCGTCTCGCGCAATCCGGTGTTCTCGTGGGTTGCCGCGGCCTACATCTGGTTCTTCCGCGGAACCCCCCTGCTCGTGCAGTTGATCTTCTGGTACAACATCGCCGCCCTGTACCCGACGATCGCGTTCGGACTGCCGCTCGGGGGGCCGTCGATCGAGTTCGGGTCCGCCAACGTGCTGATCACGCCCCTCGCGGCCGCATTGCTCGGGCTCTCCCTCAACGAGGGTGCCTACATGGCCGAGATCGTGCGAAGCGGCATCAACTCCGTCGATGCGGGTCAGCTCGACGCGGGCCGGGCGATCGGCATGACCGGCGGCAAGCTGATGCGCCGTGTGATCCTGCCACAGGCTATGCGGGTAGTGATCCCCCCCACCGGCAACGAGGTCATCTCGATGCT
>JASBUD010000227.1 GCA_030148105.1 Microbacterium sp.
CGGCAAATCGACCGTGGCCCTCGGAGTGCTCGACGCCCTGAGTCACGCGACACCGCGCGTGGGTGTCTTCCGGGCGATCGCCCGGTCGACCGTGCAGCGCGACTACGTCCTGGAGATGCTGCTGGACCACGACGGCGTGGACCTCGAGTACGACGAATGCGTCGGCGTCACCTACGACGACGTGCGGGCGGATCCGGATGCCGCTCTCGCGGTGATCGTCGAGAGGTACAAGGCGGTCGAGGCGCAGTGCGACGCCGTCGTGATCGTCGGCAGCGACTACACGGATGTCGGAAGCCCCGCGGAGCTCGCGTACAACGCCCGCATCGCCGCGAACCTCGGGGCGCCGGTGCTGCTCGTCCTGAGCGGACGCTCGACGCAGGACGAGACGCAGCCTGAGCTCCTCGGCTCGTCCCTGCCGCGGACGGCCGCCGAAATGGGACAGATCGCCGATCTGGCGCTCGCCGAGCTCGCCCACGGCCGCGCCGAGCTCTTCGCGGTGATCGCGAACCGCGCCGATCCCGCGAGCGCCGCCGCGGCGACCGCGGCGATCGAGCGCTCGCTGCAGTCCTGGCTCGCATCGGCGCACGCGCGGGTGCCGGTGTGGACGATCCCGGAGGACCGGTTCCTCGTGGCGCCCTCCATGCGCGGCATCATGCGCGCCGTCGACGGCGACCTTCTCGCGGGCGACCCCGACCGGCTCACGCGCGAAGCCCTCGGCGTCGTCGTCGCCGGCATGTCGATGGTCAACGTCCTGCCGAGGCTGCTGGAGAGCTCGGTCGTGGTCATCCCCGCCGACCGCTCCGAAGTGCTGCTCGCGACCCTCCTGGCGAACGCCTCCGGCACGTTCCCCTCCATTTCGGGAATCGTCCTCAACGGAGGCTTCGAGCTGCCCGAACCGGTCATGCGGCTCCTGGACGGGCTGGGCTCGAACGTGCCGATCATCACGACGGATCTCGGCACGTACGAGACCGCCGTGCGGATCATGAGCACACGCGGGCGGCTCGCCGCCGATTCGCAGCGCCGTTACGACACCGCGCTGGCGCTCTTCGAGACGAATGTCGACACCGACGAACTCCTGCGGGCGTTCGGCGTGGCACGCGCGACGGTCGTCACGCCCCTCATGTTCGAGTTCCAGCTCATCGAGCGCGCGCGGTCCTCCCGCAAGCGCATCGTGCTGCCCGAGGGCGACGACGACCGTGTGCTGCGGGCCGCCGCGACCGTGCTCAAGCGCGGCATCGCCGACCTCGTGATCCTCGGCGAGCCGTTCGAGGTGCGGGCGCGCGCGATCGAACTCGGGATCGACATCCAGCGCGCCGAGGTGCTCTCTCCCTTCGACCCCGTGCACGTCACGAAGTTCGCCGAGGAGTACGCCCGCCTGCGTGCCCACAAGGGAGTCACGATCGCTCAAGCCTCCGACACCGTGACGGACGTCTCCTACTTCGGCACCCTCATGGTGCACATGGGACTGGCCGACGGAATGGTCTCGGGTGCCGCGCACACGACGGCCCACACGATCCGTCCGGCGTTCGAGATCATCAAGACGAAGCCCGGCGTGTCCGTCGTGTCGTCCGTGTTCCTCATGGCGCTCGCCGACCGCGTCCTCGTCTACGGCGACTGCGCGGTGATCCCCGATCCCACCTCCGAGCAGCTCGCGGACATCGCGATCTCATCGGCCGCCACCGCCGCGCAGTTCGGCATCGATCCGCGCGTCGCGATGCTGTCGTACTCGACGGGGGAGTCCGGCTCGGGTGCGGAGGTCGAGAAGGTCCGCGCGGCGACCGCACTCGTGCGCGAGCGTGCGCCGGAGCTCCTCGTCGAAGGGCCCATCCAGTACGACGCGGCGGCCGACGTCGCCGTCGCCGCGGCGAAGATGCCCGGCTCGCAGGTCGCGGGGCGCGCGACGGTGTTCGTCTTCCCCGATCTGAACACCGGCAACAACACGTACAAAGCGGTGCAGCGCTCCGCGGGCGCGGTGGCGATCGGCCCGGTGCTGCAGGGCCTCAACAAGCCGATCAACGACCTCTCCCGCGGAGCGCTCGTCGAGGACATCGTCAACACGATCGCGATCACCGCGATCCAGGCGCAGGGCGAACCCGCTGCGGCGTCGGAAAGTGCGGCGCACGCATGAGCGTCGTCCTCGTGGTCAACAGCGGCTCGTCCTCGTTCAAGTACCAGCTCATCGACATGCGCTCCGAGACCGTGCTCGCATCCGGTCTCGTCGAGCGCATCGGCGAGCCGGTGGGGCGCTCGACGCACACGGTCGTCGCGCCGCCGGCGGACGGGGCATCACCGACGCTGCTCGACGCGACGTACGAGCGCGAACTGCCGATCCCCGATCACACCGCCGGCTTCCGCGTCATGATCGACGCTTTCGCCGAGAACGGTCCCTCACTCGCCGAGAACCCGCCGACGGCCGTCGGCCACCGCGTCGTGCACGGTGGCGCCCGCTTCTTCGAGCCGACCGTGATCACACCGCTCGTCGAGATCAACATCGACGAGCTGTCCGTCCTCGCCCCGCTGCACAACCCGGCGAACCTCGCGGGCATCGTCGCGGCGAAGAAGGCCTTCCCCGACGTCCCGCACGTCGCGGTCTTCGACACCGCCTTCCACCAGACCCTTCCGCGGGCGGCCTACACGTATGCGATCGACGCGGAGCTCGCCGCCGCGCATCGCATCCGCCGCTACGGCTTCCACGGCACCTCGCACAAATTCGTCAGTGAGGCCGCGGCTGCCTTCGTGGGCCGGCCCCTGACCGAGCTGAAGCAGATCGTGTTCCACCTCGGCAACGGAGCCTCGGTCACGGCCATCGACGGCGGCAGCTCGGTCGAGACGTCGATGGGTCTGACACCGCTGGAGGGCCTCGTGATGGGGACCCGGTCGGGGGATGTCGACCCCGCCGTGCTCTTCCAGCTCGCCCGCCGGGCGAACATGACGATCGACGACCTCGACGACCTGCTCAACAAGCGGAGCGGCCTCCTCGGAATCGCGGGCTCTGCGGACTTCAGGGACGTCAGTGCCGCGGTGGAGCGCGGCGACGACGACGCCCTCCTCGCGTTCGAGGTCTACGTGCACCGTCTGCGCGCGTACGCCGGCGCTTACATCGCCCAGCTCGGCGGGGTCGATGTGATCTCCTTCACGGCCGGCGTGGGGGAGAACGCGCCGGTGGTGCGCGCCGCAGCTCTGGAGACCCTCGGCTTCGTGGGAATCGAGATCGACCCCGAACGCAACGGTGCGCGCGGGCGCGGCATCCGGCGCATCTCCACCGACGATTCGCGCGTGGTCGTGCTCGTCGTGCCCACGAACGAAGAGCTGGAGATCGCCCGGCAGACGCTCGTGGCCGTCGCCGGCTGAGCCCTCGGCCGCGGGCGGCGATCCGGTCACCGGGGCGGGGCGCGTCCGACTACGCTTGCACCGCGGCACGACGCGCGCCCAGCCCTCATTTCTCACCCTCGCCCGGAGGTCCTGCGTGGCTCACGACTCCCTGCCCGATCTGACCGCGTACGACGCGGTCCTGTTCGATCTCGACGGCGTGCTGACCCCGACCGCCGAAGTGCACATGCACGCGTGGCAGAGCATGTTCGAGGAGCTGTTCGCCGAGTGGGGCATCCAGCCGCCCTACACCGAGCGCGATTACTTCGATTACCTCGACGGCAAGAAGCGCTACGACGGCGTCGCGAGCCTCCTGCGCAGCCGTGACGTCGAAGTCCCGTGGGGTGACCCGTCCGACGACCCGAGCGCCGACACCGTGTGCGGAATCGGCAACCGCAAGAACGAAGTGTTCTCCCGCGTCCTGCGCGCGGAAGGCATCGTCGCGTACCCCGGTTCGGTCGCGCTTCTGGACCGGCTCGATGCGGTCGGCATCCCGACCGCGGTCGTCTCGAGCTCCAAGAACGCCGAAGAGGTGCTGCGCTCGGCGGGGCTCCGCGAGCGTTTCACCGTCGTGATGGACGGCGTGATCGCCGAGCGCGACCATCTCGCCTCCAAACCCGCACCCGACGTCTTCCTCGAGGGGGCGCGCATGCTCGGCGTCGACCCCGCCCGAAGCGCGGCGATCGAGGATGCGATCAGTGGCGTGCAGTCCGCGGCAGCCGGCGGCTACGCGCTCGTCGTGGGCGTGGATCGCGGCACCGGGCCGGACGAACTGCGCGCGGCGGGAGCCCACGTCGTCGTGGCGGATCTCGCCGAACTCGTCGGCGCCGCGTCGCACGATGCCCAGAGCTCGACCGGGGAGGGCCGGGCATGATCGACCGCGACCGGTTCCCGATCGACCCGTGGTGCCTGATCGAGAGCAGCTTCTCGCTGGATGACGTCGGGGTGACCGAGACCCTGTTCTCCGCGGGCAACGGCTATCTGGGCCTGCGCGGCAACCACATCGAGGGGCGCTTCGCGCTCGAGCACGGCACGTTCATCAACGGCTTCCACGAGACCTTCCCGATCCGCCACGCCGAGCAGGCCTACGGCTTCGCCGAGGTCGGCCAGACGATCATCAACGCCCCCGACGCGAAGATCATGCGCGTCTACGTCGACGACGAGCCGCTGTCGCTCGACGTCGCCGACGTCCGCGAGTACGAGCGCGTGCTGGACATGCGGGCGGGCGTCGTGCGCCGCCGGGTGCGCTGGACCACGCCGTCCGGCAAGGACGTCCTGATCGAGGACGACCGGCTCGTGTCGTTCGAGGAGAAGCACCTCGCGGTCCTCCGGCTCGAGGTCACGGTCCTGAACGCCGACGCGCCGGTCACGATCAACTGCCAGGTGCTGAATCGGCAGGACGGGGAGAACGTCTACGGCGGCAGCCCCAAGGCGACCAAGAAGGCGGGCTTCGACCCGCGCAAGGCCGAGCGCATCCAGGAGCGCGTCCTGCAGCCGGAGGAGTACTGGCAGGACGGCCAGCGGTCGGCACTTTCGTACCGGGTGACGGAGTCGGGCATGACGATGGCCGTGGTCGCAGACCACATCATCGAGACCGAGAACGAGTACAACGCCCGGACGCTCGTCGAGCCGGACATCGCGAAGAACGTCTTCCGCGTGCAGGCCAAGGCCGGCGTCCCGATCCGGATCACGAAGCTCGTGAGCTACCACACGTCCCGCGGGGTTCCCGCGCGCGAGCTCGTCGACCGCTGCCGCCGGACGCTGGATCGCGTCGAGATCGAGGGCGTCGAGCGCCAGTACGATCGCCAGCGCGCGTGGCTCGACGGGTTCTGGGACCGCTCCGACGTGTGCATCGGCGGACACGACGACCTGCAGCAGGCCACCCGCTGGTGCCTGTACCAGCTCGCGCAGGCCGCAGCGCGTGCGGACGGACAGGGCGTCCCGGCGAAGGGTGTCACGGGCTCCGGCTACAGCGGTCACTACTTCTGGGACACCGAGATCTACGTCCTGCCGTTCCTGGCCTACACGACGCCGCTCTGGGCGCGGAACGCGATCCGGATGCGGTACCTCATGCTCCCGGCGGCGCGCCGCCGGGCGCATCAGCTCAACGAGCACGGCGTGCTGTTCCCCTGGCGCACGATCAACGGCGAAGAGGCGTCGGCGTACTACGCCGCCGGCACTGCCCAGTACCACATCAACGCCGACGTCAGCTTCGCGCTGGCCAAGTACGTCCGTGCCACGGGTGATGTGGAATTCCTCCACCGCGAAGGCGTGGACATCGCCGTGGAGACCGCGCGGCTGTGGGCGACGCTGGGGTTCTGGCGCACGAACGACAGCGACGGCGAGGAGTCCTTCCACATCCACGGCGTGACCGGGCCCGACGAATACACGACGGTCGTGAACGACAACCTGTTCACGAACGTCATGGCGCGCTTCAACCTGCGCTTCGCGGCACGGACCGTTCGCGAGATGGCCGAAGACGATCCCGAGGCGTACCGCCTCATGGTCGATCGGCTGCGCCTGGATCCGTCCGAGGCGGAGTCCTGGGACCGTGCGGCCGAGGCGATGCACATCCCGTTCAGTCCGGCGCTCGGCATCCACCCTCAGGATGCGGTGTTCCTCGAGCGCGAAGTGTGGGACCTCGAGCACACTCCGAGCGAGCAGCGACCGCTGCTTCTGCACTTCCACCCGCTCGTGATCTACCGCTACCAGGTGCTTAAGCAGGCCGATGTCGTGCTCGCGCTGTATCTGCAGGGCAATCACTTCTCCGATGAGGACAAACTCGCCGATTTCGAGTACTACGACCCGCTGACCACCGGGGATTCCACGCTTTCGGCGGTCGTGCAGGCCATCCTCGCCGCCGAGGTGGGATACCAGGATCTGGCGCTGGAGTACTTCCGCGAGTCGATCTTCGTCGACCTCGGGGACCTCCACCACAACGCCTCGGACGGTGTGCACGTCGCGTCCGCGGGAGGTGTGTGGACCGCGCTCGTCGCAGGTTTCGGTGGCATGCGCGACCACTTCGGTGAGCTGTCGTTCGACCCGCGCCTGCCGGCGGACTGGCCTGAGCTGTCGTACACGCTGCGGTGGCACGGGACGGCGCTGCGGGTGCGGCTCACGCGCGACGCGCTGAGTCTCACGGCGGGGGAGGGTGAACCGCTCGTGTTCAGCGTGCGGGGCGCGGCCTACGCGATCGGCCCCGGCGAGGAGGTCGTCGTGCCGCTCGCGGGACAGGGGCCGGTGATCCCCGGACGTCCGTCCCTCAAGCAGTTCGCCGACGTGCGCCGCGAGGACGGCACGCTGCTGTCCGCATCCGTGCCGACGGTCACCACGACGATCCCGGTGATCGGCTCGGCATCCGACGTGGAGCACGGCGCGGACGCGTGATCGGCGCTGCACCGCAGGCGACGACGGCGGCCCCCGCGATGTCGGGGGCACGCCGTAGGCTGGTGATGTGACGACCGCTCTGTACCGCCGATACCGTCCTGAGGCGTTCGGCGAGATGATCGGACAGTCGCAGGTGACCGAGCCGCTCATGACGGCTCTGCGCAGCGATCGCGTCGGGCACGCGTACTTGTTCTCCGGTCCGCGCGGCTGCGGCAAGACGACGTCGGCGCGCGTCCTGGCGCGGTGCCTGAACTGTGCGCAGGGACCGACCGATGTGCCGTGCGGCGTGTGCGAGAGCTGCGTCGAACTCGGCAGGGACGGCGGCGGTTCGCTCGATGTCGTCGAGATCGACGCCGCGAGCCACAACGGTGTCGACGACGCGCGCGATCTGCGTGAGCGCGCGGTGTTCGCCCCCGCGAGGGACCGCTTCAAGATCTTCATCCTCGATGAGGCTCACATGGTCACCCCGCAGGGCTTCAACGCCCTGCTCAAGCTCGTCGAAGAGCCGCCCGATCACGTGAAGTTCATCTTCGCCACGACCGAGCCCGAGAAGGTCATCGGCACGATCCGCTCGCGCACGCACCACTATCCGTTCCGGCTCGTTCCGCCCGCCCCGATGCTCGAGTACGTGCAGCAGCTGTGCGAGGCGGAGGGAGTGTCGGCAGAGCCGGGCGTGCTGTCGCTCGTCGTGCGGGCGGGCGGCGGGTCGCCGCGCGACACGCTGTCACTGCTCGACCAGCTGATCGCCGGCTCGGAGGGCACGGTCGTGACGTACGCGCGCGCGGTCGCCCTTCTGGGCTACACGCACGCCGAACTGCTCGACGAAGTGGTGGACGCTTTCGGCGCGGGCGATGCGGCGGCCGCCTTCACCGCCGTCGACCGCGTCGTGCAGACGGGGCAAGACCCCCGGCGCTTCGTGGACGACCTGCTCGAGCGACTGCGTGATCTCATCGTCGCCGCGGCGACCGGTCAGGGGGCCGCCGCCGTTCTGCGCGGTGTCCCCGCCGAGGACCTCGCCCGGATGCTGCGTCAGGCCGACACGTACGGCACCCTGCGCCTTTCGCGCACGGCCGACATCGTGATCTCCGCGCTCGACGAGATGACCGGCGCCACCTCCCCGCGACTTCAGCTCGAGCTCATGGTCGCCCGCGTGCTCGCGCACACGGGCGCTGAGGTCGGTGCGCCTGCGGACCGACCGGCGGCGGGTGCTCCGGTGGCGACCGCACGCGAGGCGGCGGTCGCGCCCGTGGCCTCCGCGCCGAGAGTCCCCGCGACCACGGCCGCCGCGCCCGCCGCGGCGCCCCCCGCCGCCGCACCGACAGCCACCGCGCCGACCGCCGTCGAGTCCGGCGGCAAACCGTCCTCCGTGCCCACACCTCCCCCGGCGGACCCGGGCCCCGCTGCGGCGGCGCCCGTCGCCCCGAAAACACCGGAGCCCGCGCCGGCCGCCGCCGCACCGCCGTCGGGTCCGGTCACTCTGCAGCACATGCGCGATTCCTGGCCCGAGGTGCTGGGCCGTCTGGAGGCCGCGAGCCGCTCCTCGTGGCTCCTCGCCTCGAACGCGCGCGTCGTCGATCTCGACGGCGATGTGCTCACTCTCGCTTTCCAGAGCCAGTCCGATGTCGCGAAGTTCAAGAAGCTGGCCGCCGGCTCCGGTCCCAGCGAAGACCTCCGTCAGGCGATCCTGGCCGTGCTCGGCATCCGCGTGAAGTACCTGGCCAAGCACGACGGCGGCCCGGCATCGCCGCCGCCCTCGGCACCCCCGCCGTCGGCCGGCGCGGTGCCGCCGCGCGGCCCCGCGACCGTGCCCCCGCGGCCCGTCACCGCACCCGCCGCCGGGCCCGTCACCGAATGGGCGGTCGCGACGATCCCGAGCGACGCCGACGCCCCGCCGGTCGACATGCCCGAGTCGCCCCGCGCGCTCGGACAGTTCGCGGTCGACGACGAGCCCGAAGAGGCGGGCGCCGTCCGTGCCGGGGTCGCCACGATCGCCCCGCCGCGCGAAGGCGAGGTGCTGCCCGATCGCGAGGTGGCGCCGCCCGTCGACGCCGAAGACGAACCCGACGACCTGGATGCCGCTCCCGACGCGGTGCTGCCCCCCGTGGTCGCCCCGCCGCTTCCGCCTACGACCCGACCCGCGCCCGGTGCGCAGAAGTACGGCGAAGCGGTCGTCCGACAGGTGCTCGGTGCCCGGTTCGTGCGTGAAGAGCCCTACCAGCCGCCCACGAGGTTCAGCTGATGTACGACGGCATCGTCCAAGACCTGATCGACGAGTTCGGCCGGCTGCCCGGCATCGGCCCGAAGTCCGCTCAGCGCATCACGTTCCACATCCTGCAGTCACCGTCCTTCGACGTCTCCCGGCTGGCGGTGCTGCTGGGTGAAGTGCGCGACAAGGTGCGCTTCTGCGACATCTGCGGCAACGTGTCCGAGCAGGATCGGTGCAGCATCTGCCGCGACCCGCGCCGCAATCCGTCGGTGATCTGCGTGGTCGAAGACGCGAAGGACGTCGCGGCGATCGAGCGCACGCGGGAGTTCCGCGGCCTGTACCACGTGCTCGGCGGTGCGATCAGCCCCATCGCCGGGATCGGACCCGAAGATCTCCGTATCGCACAGCTCATGCAGCGGCTCGCCGACGGCACGGTGCAGGAAGTCATCCTCGCGACGAACCCGAATCTCGAGGGCGAAGCCACCGCGACCTACCTCAGCCGTCTGCTGCACACGCTCGAGATCGCCGTGACGCGCCTCGCCTCGGGGCTCCC
>JASBUD010000144.1 GCA_030148105.1 Microbacterium sp.
CGCGCCGGTCGGGACGTATCCGCCGAACGCGTACGGCGCGGTCGACCTCATCGGCAACGTGTGGGAGTGGACGAGCGACTACTACACCCCGCGGCACCTGCGCCTGTCCGACCGCCCCGTGGATGCCGGCAGGCGGACGAATCTGCTCGCGACGGCGAGCGCCGAGCCCGGGTTCCGCACGCCGCGGCGCGTGCTCAAGGGCGGATCGCAGCTGTGCGCGATGGAGTACTGCGTGCGATTCCGGCCCGCGGCCCGCTCCCCGCAAGCGGAGGACACCGGGATGTCGCACATCGGCTTCCGCTGCGCGCGGGACGTCTGACTCCCCAGCGTCTGCATAGGGGTCTCACCTACTCTGGAGGCATGGCCCGACTGCAGGCAGACGCCGACAAGACCCGCTGGGTGGCGGTCACCGATTCGTTCGGTTTCGGCGGGCGGCGCCATCGCAAAGCCGCGATCCGGATGCTTCTGACACAGGCGAATCAGGCCCTCGGCGTGCAGTCCCGCCCGGGTGGGGGACTCGCGGCGTGGGCGATGAGCCAGGCGACGCCGTTCCTCATGCGCCGCGCCGCCGGGCGCGTCCTCGTCTGGGTGTGGAAGGCCGATCCCGAGCTTCTCGTGGTGATGGCGCAGGTGCAGGAGGCGACCGCGCAGCTGCGCGCCGCCCGCGCGAGCATGCCGATGGAGTACGACGACACCGAGACGTTCCGCGGGACCTACCTCGGCGTCGGCGAGAAACTCGCGATGCCGCTGCCGAAAGATCCGCGCACCCCGCCGTTCGCGACCTACACGTGGGACACCGGCACCCACTTCGTGACCGTGACGGCGGTGTGCAGCGACCGTGAGCGGTTCGGCACGGTGATCGGAGCCGTGGACGAGCTCGCCCGGAGCCTTCGGATCAGCGACGACGTCGCACTCGGCGAGACCCCCGACGTCCTGCGCATCGAGCCCTAGCAGCACCGGCTAATGTATGCCTGCGGCCATCGACGCCGCAGGTGACGTGCGCTTCCGGGGGAAAGGGACCGCCATGCTCCGCTCCATGGTCGAGCGACCGCTGAACGAGGTTCTCGTGGGCCGCGACGGCTTCGTCGCCCTGATCGCCACCGCCGGTGCGGGCAAGACCACTCTGCTGCGTCAGTGGGAGGCCGCCGACTCCCGCCCGTTCATCCGGCTGGCCGCGGCGGACGCTTCTGACGCGGTCGCGATCGTCACGGGGGCGACCGGGCCCGTCGTCGTCGTGCTGGACGACGTGCACCGGCATCCCGACGGCGGCGCGTTCGTGGTCCGCTCCCTCGCCGAGCTCACGCTGCAGCCCGGGATCGCCGTCGTCGTCTCGGGTCGGGCCGTTGACCGGCGCGCGCTGACGGCGATGCGGCTCCGGCCCGACCTGGTCGACCTCTCCGACGCCGACCTCGCCCTCGACGAACGCGCCGCGCGCGAGGTACTGGGCGGGCACGTGGGCGAAGAGGAGCTTCGTCGTGTCCTGCGCCGCACGCGCGGCTGGGCGGCGGGACTCCAGCTGGCGCGCGTGGCGCTCGGCCGTCGCAGCGGCGACGAGGACCCCGAGTTCACCGGGGCGGATCGCGTGGTCCGCGATTACCTGCAGTCCGAGGTCCTGGACGACCTGGGTGCCGAGCTCACGGGCTTCCTGCTGCACTGTGCACCGTTCGACGAGCTCAGCGGTCCGCTGTGCGACGCCGTGCGCGGGTCGAGCGATTCGCAGGAGCTCCTGGAGCGACTCGAGCGCGAGCACCTCTTCGTGAGCGCCCTGGACCGCGAGGGACGCACGTTCGGCTGGCTCCCCCTCGCGCGCGAAGCGCTCGCGGCCGAGCTGGACCGCCGTGACCCCACCGAGGCCAAGCGCCTGCGCACGGTGGGCGCCGACTGGCTCGCCGCCCACGGCGACGCCCGGACCGCCCTCGCGCTGCGACTGGCGAACGGCGACCGGGAGCAGGCACTGCACTTGCTCTCGGAGGTCGTCCTCCCGATGTTCTACGCCGGACAGCTCGAGGAGATCGTCGGGATCATCCACGCCATCGGCCCCGACATCGCCATCACGCACGGCTACTCGGCCACGATGTTCGCGTACGCCGGCATGATGACCGGCGACGAGGTGTGCGCACGGCGGTGGACCAAGGCGGCGGGCGACTTCTACCAGGTCCACTCGTTCGGCGACGGCGACGAGCAGGTCGCCTTCCTCGCGCTGCGCGCCCACCTGTGCGCAGACGGCGTGCAGCGGATGCGGCGCGATGCGGAGGCCGCGCGGGTCAGGGTGAAGGAATCCAGCCCCTGGCGCGCGCCCGTCCTCATGATGAGCGGCATCGCGGCGGGGCTGTGCGGCGATGCCCGGGCCGCCCACCGGCTCCTCGAGGAGGCCGCGCACGTGAGCGCCGAGCTGCGCGCGACGCCGGCCCTGATGCTCGCGCTGTCGGAGCGCCTCGAACTGGATTCCGGGCGCGTGAGCGCCGACGCGATCGCGCACGCCGTCGATGCGGCGGAGGGCGGCCCGTTCACCCATTATCCGCACGCCGCCCTCGGGTACGCGCTGCGGGCGGAGGCGGCGGCGATCGCCGGGGACAAGGATGCCGCGCACCGCGATCTGCTGCGCGCCCACGGCTATCGCGCCGCGCTCGGCCGCGAGCTGCCGTGGCTCGCGGTCCAGGTGCGGCTGCGGATCGCGCGGGCGACCGCGTCGCTCGGGGATCCGGCGGGAGCCCGCCTCGTGCTCGCCGAAGCGGAGGAGATCCTCGGCGGGCTCGCCGAGACCGGCATCCTGAAGAGGCAGGCCGCCGACCTCGCGGCCGCTCTGCGCCCCCTCGGGGGCGCCGACGCTGTCGGCGCGAGCCTGCTCACGAGCGCCGAGCTGCGCCTCCTGCCCCTGCTGCCCAGCCACTTGTCGTTCGAGGAGATCGGCGACCGCCTGCACCTGTCGCGCAACACGATCAAGACGCAGGCACGGTCGGTCTACCGCAAGCTCGGGGTGTCCTCGCGGTCCGAGGCGGTCCAGCACGCGACCCAGCTCGGCCTCGTCAGCGCCTGAGCCTGGAGGTCACGACTCGATGTGCCGGGCGTGCTGCCCGGCGACCTCCGCGTGGTGCAGCGCCGCCTCCTCGCGGCGGCCGGGCTGTCGGACGTCGAAGTCCACGCGGTGGATCCCGCCCGCGAACGCGAACGGAGCGCGGTCCGCGTAGACCGGGTCGACGACCTCGCCGTTGTCGCGGCCGATGTCCATGCCGGAGTATCCGTTGAACATGATCGGCACGGTGTGCTCCAGACGCCCTTCGCCGACGAGCTCGTCACCGATCCACAGGGTCAGCGCACCCGCCGGCGCCATGACGGCGGCATCCGCTTCGAAATCGAGCCGGACGGTGACCTCGCCCGTCGGCAACGGACGATCGGCCTGCTGGTGGTACACCTCGACGCCCATGAAGCTGTAGGTGTGGCGGAGCACGCCGCCGTCGACGAACAGGCTGAAGCCGCCGAGGTGGTCGAACGCCGCCACGATCACCCCATCCGCGCCCTCGGGCGGAACGGTGAGCTCGGCCGTGATCGAGTACGAGCGGTTCATGATCGGCGGCATGATGCCCGCCGGCGAGTTCTGCACGTCCGCGCCCCAGTACGTCCAGCGGGTCTGCCGGCGCAGCGGGGGGACGATCCCGAAGAACGCCGACATGCCTCCGAGGAGCGGCAGCACCTTGTTGTCCTCCGCCTCCTGCCACCACAGGTCCGCGAGCTCCTTCACCTTCTCGGGGTGCTCGGCGGCGACATTGCGTGCCTGGGAGAAGTCCTCCGGCAGGTGGTACAGCTCCCATTCGAGCGCGTCCGGGTCGAACACCCCGGGAGCGAACCGCCGGATCGTGTTCGGCGTCGCATCCCACGGGATGCGCGGCAGCATGCAGGACGCCCACCAGCCGTCCTTGTACATGCCGCGGTTGCCGTAGATCTCGAAGTACTGCTGCCGATGGTGCTCGGGCGCGTCGGCGGACGCGAACGACGCGGCGAAGCTGGATCCGTCCATCGGCACCTGCGGGATCCCGTCGACCGTTTCGGGCACCGGGATGCCGGCCGCATCGAGCACGGTCGGCCCGATGTCGTTGACATGGGCGAAATGCCCGCGCACCGCCCCCGCGTCCGTGATGCGCTCCGGCCAGCGCACGACCATCGGGTTGCGCGTGCCGCCCAGGTGGGAGGCGACCTGCTTGCCCCACTGGAACGGGGTGTTCCCCGCCCAGGCCCACGCCGCCGAGCAGTGCGGCGCGGTGTCCGGACCGCCCCAGGCGTCCAGGCCCCCGTACGCGTCGATCAGCGCACGCTGCTGGTCACCCGTGAGCGGGATGCCGTTCTGCATCGTGAGCTCGTTGAACGAGCCCGTGAGGGTTCCCTCGAGCGACGCGCCGTTGTCGCCCCAGATGTAGATCACGAGCGTGTCGTCCCACTCGCCCATGCGCTCGATCTCGTCGAACAGGCGCCCGACGTTGTGGTCGGCGTTCTCCTGGTAGCCCGCGTACACCTCCATCTGGCGGGCGTAGAGGCGCCGCTCGTCGTCGGTGAGCGAGTCCCAGGCCGGGAACGCGTCGTCGCGCGGGGTCAGCTCGGCGTCGGCGGGGACGACGCCCAGCTCCTTCTGCCGGGCGAACGTGCGCTCGCGGTACACGTCCCAGCCGTCGTCGAACATGCCCTTGTACGCCGCCGACCACTCCTCCGGGACGTGGTGCGGCGCGTGCGCGCAGCCGGTGGCGTAGTACATGAACCACGGCTTGTCGGCCTTGTGCGCTCGCGTGCCGTGCAGCCACGCGATCGCCCGGTCGGTCAGGGCGTCGGGAAGGTAGAAGTCCCGGTCGGTCGGGCCGCCGTAGGCCTGGTCGACCGCGTCGTTCTCGTAGATCATCGGGTCGTACTGGCCGGACTCGCCGGAGAGGAATCCCCAGAAGTAGTCGAAGCCCCAGCCGCTCGGCCAGCGGTCGAACGGGCCCGCGGGGCCCTGGGCACGGCTCGGGGTCAGGTGCCACTTGCCGATCGCCGCCGTGGAGTAGCCGTTCTGCTGCAGGATCTTCGGGAACGGCGCGCAGTCCTTCGGCACGACGCCCGAATACCCCGGGAACGGTCCGGACAGTTCGCCGACCGAGCCGAAGCCGACGCGGTGGTGATTGCGGCCGGTCAGCAGCGACGCGCGCGTGGGCGAGCACAGCGCGGCGGTGTGCAGACCGGTGTAACGCAGTCCGCCGTCCGCGAGCTTCGTGAGGTTCGGCGTGGCGATCGGCCCGCCGAACGTCGACGCCTGGCCGTAGCCGGCGTCGTCGATCAGCACGACGAGCACGTTCGGCGCACCGGCGGGCGGCTGCACGTCCTGCACGATTCCCCAGTCGGGAACGGAGGCATCGAGAGTGCGGCCCATCTTGCCGGCGAAGACCGCGTCGCGGATCGGCAGGTGCGTCCGGTCGACGTCGGGGGTGGGAGCGGAGGTGTCAGCCATGTCGGTCAGCTTCCTGCGAGGGGGTCGGGTGTGGCATCACCCGGCGGAGGTGAAGCGAGGGTCTTCGCATCCTGCCGCGGGACGACGATCTCGCGGAGGATCAGCAGCAGCGACGCCATGACCGGCAGTGCGACGAGCACGCCGATCACCCCGGCGAGTGTGCCGCCCACCATCGCGCCGATCAGGACGAGGGCGGCGGGGATCGCGACGGCGCGCGTCATGACGCGTGGCGTGATGACGTAGGACTCGATCTGGATGTAGATCAGGTAGGCGATGCCGAAGATGAGCGCCTGGGTGGGACTGGAGATCAGGGCGACGAGCGTGCCGAACACCCAGAAGATCACGGAGCCGAACAGCGGGATCAGGGTGAGCACGAACGCGATGAAGGCCATCAGTGCGGGGTACGGCAAACCGATGAGCAGGTGCAGGACGAACACGACGCCGGCGTTGAACAGTGCGAGCGTCACCGAGCCGAGCAGCGAACTGCCCACCGACGCGGTGACCCGCTCGGTCATGTCGCTCAGGCGGGGGCGGCTGTAGGCCGGAGCGAGGCTGTAGAGCGCCTGCTTCATTCCCGTGAGGGAGGCGAGGAAGTACAGCGTGAGCGCGACGATGATGAACCCCGCCGAGATCGCCGCGACGACGCCGACGCCCACGACGAGCGCTCCCCCGCTGATCGCCGCGATCGTCTCGGGCTGCCGCAGGGCTGCGGCGACCTCGGCGGAGGCCACGGCGATCGCATCCTGCAGGTCGGGTGGCAGCGCCAGGAACCAGGCGGACTGCTGCGCCTGCATAAGCGCCTCTGGGAACGAGCGGACGAACTCGACGACCTGGGCGAGGATCGGCGGCAGCACGAACACGAAGAACGCCGCGATGAGGAGCGCGAACGCGACGAAGACGATCAGGATGCCGGTCCCCCGCTTCACGCCGCGCCGCTCGAGCACCCGCACGATCGGATCGAGTCCGAGCGAGACGAACAGCGCGAGGACGATGTAGAACAGGATCGTCGTGATGGAGGCGATCGCCGACCCGAGGATGAGCCCGCCGAGCACTCCGAGTGTGGCGATGAAGGCGACGACGAGCGGACGGTCCACGAGTGCGCGGATCCCGCGCCGCTCGGGGACGTCGAGGGCGGCATCCGCGACGGGTGCGGGCGGGCGGGCGGCGGGGTCGGACATGGCGCCAGGCTAGGCGCGGACCGGGCTCCGCTGCCTCATGCCGGAGGGGTGAACCCCGCGAGCCCGTCCCCTCCGTCGAGATGGTGCCTCTTCCCCGAGATGGTGCCTCCTGCCTCGAGGTGGCGCCCCTTCCCCCGAGAATGTGCTTCCTCCGCCGAGATGGTGGGTTTTGCGCCGAGATTGTGCCCACCACCTCGGCGGGAAACCCACCACCTCGGCGGAAGAACCACCACCTCGGGAGAAGAACCACCACCTCGGGAGAAGAACCACCACCTCGGCGGACGGGGAGCGACACCCGGATCAGGCGGGGGGCGACTCGCCCGACAGCCACCTCAGCCACCGCGCACCCGGATCACCCTCGAGCACGAGCGCGCGCACGAGCAGAGTGAGCGGAATCGACAGGATCGCGCCGAGGGGCCCGATGATGAACGTCCAGAAGATCACCGAGAAGAAGCTCAAGGTGAGGCTGAGGCTCACCGCGTCGCTGACGAACTTCGGTTGGATCAGCACCTGCAGCGTCACGTTCACGACGCAGTAGATCGCGATCACGGCGAGCGCGAGCGGCCAGCCGCCCACCACGAGCGC
>JASBUD010000240.1 GCA_030148105.1 Microbacterium sp.
CTCGTTGAGCTCCATGCGCACGAGCACGTAGCCGGGGATCCGGACGCGCGTGACCATCTTGCGCTGACCGTTCTTGATCTCGACGACGTCCTCCATCGGGACCTCGATCTGGTAGATGTCCTCTTCGACCTCGAGCGTGGATTTGCGCTGCTCGATGTTGGCCTTCACCTTGCGCTCGAAGCCGGCGTAGGAGTGGATGACGTACCACTTGCCGGGGAGCATGCGCAGCTCGGTGCGGAACGTCTCGTAGGGGTCCTCGTCGACGCCGGACTCGTCGTCGGCGGCGTCCTCATCGACCGGGGCGATCGCCGCGTCAGCCGCGTCGACGGAGGCTTCGACCTCGTCCACGACACCGGCGGCGGCATCCACGTCTGCGACGAACTCGGCGTCGAGGACCGGCTCGTCCTCATCGCCGTTCACGTCCGGGCCGTCGTACGGGGTCACGTCGTCGGCGTGCTCGGCGGCGTACTCCGCCTCCTCTTCGGCCAGCGAGTCGGTCAGCACTTCTGCGGCCGCCTCGACCTCAGCGGCCTCGTCGATGTTCAGAGCGTCGTTCACGATCGCGTCCGCCTCCGGGTCGTCGATGTCGATGTCGTCCAGGTCCTCGAGTCCGTCCTCGTCCTCGTCCACGATGTGCACGGCGAGGTGCTCGGCCGGCGTGTTCGCGCGGTCCTCCTCGGCGAGGATGTTGCCCTCTTGGGCTTCGTCGTCCTCCGAGGACTGCTCGGCAGCGGTCGCCCAATCGGCGTCGTCGACATATCTTTCAGACAATTGCGTTCTCTTCCTTCGGGAGCAGCGGCTGCACCCCGTACGAATCAGATGGTCAGGCCGGGACGCCGAAGACGACGGTCGTGACCCAGACGAAGAGCAGGTCGAGCCCGTAGACCAGAGCCATCATGATGATGACGAAGCCGAGCACCACGCCGGTGTACTTGATGAGCTCCTGGCGGGTCGGCGTGACGACCTTGCGGAGCTCGGCGAGCACCTGACGGATGAACAGTGCGATGCGGGCGAAGATGTTGGGCTTCTTCTCCCGGGGTGCACCGGCGCCCGAGGGGACGATTTCGCCCTTCGGCTCGTCTTGGACCATCGAGACCACCTGATTACCTTCCGTGTGTCAGCTTCGGCTGACGCGCAGGGCGGACAGGAATCGAACCTGCAACCTGCGGTTTTGGAGACCGCTGCTCTGCCAATTGAGCTACCGCCCTAGAGACCTCACGGCCTCGGGATGTCCACAGTCTTTCACCACAACCTGGATGAGAGGGAGCTGGCCCGAGCACCGGGCACGGCGAAAGAATGCAGACTTCAACTGCACGCTCCAGTGTACGGCATGCCTTGCACCCGGGCGAACCCGCGCCCGCCGCGAAAGGCGGGCGCGGGACGGATGCCGAGGGTCACGCGCCGATGCGCACGAGCTTCTTGTTCACGAACTCGTCCGCAGCGAGCAGCCCCATCTCGCGGCCCGTGCCGGAGCGCTTCACGCCGCCGAAGGGGAGCTCGGGCGAGTCCGCCAGGACGACGTTGACGTAGACCATGCCCGCGTCGATCTTGTCGGCGATGCGCTCGGCCTGCTCGGCGTCCGTCGTGAAGACGTACGATCCGAGGCCGAACGGGGTGTCGTTCGCGATCCGCACCGCTTCGTCCTCGTCCCGGACCCGGTAGACCACACCGACGGGACCGAAGAACTCCTCGCGGTAGGCGTCCATCTCCGGGGTCACGTCCGTGAGCACCGTGCCGGGGAAGAACGCCCCGTCGCGCGTGCCGCCGGCCACGAGCGTCGCGCCCTGCGCGACGGCCTTGTCGACCTGCTCCTGCAGGCGCTGCGCCGCGAGCTCCGAGGAGAGCGGGCCGAGCACGGTGTCCTCCGCGAACGGGTCGCCGACCTTCGCGCCGCTCAGGATCGCGGTGAACTTCTCCACGAACGGCTCGTAGAGGTCGTCGGCGACGATGAACCGCTTGGCGGCGTTGCACGACTGGCCCGTGTTGTCCAGGCGCGCGTCGGCGGCGGCCTGGACCGCGGCGTCGAGGTCGTCCGTGGACAGCAGGATGAAGGGGTCCGAGCCTCCGAGCTCGAGCACGACCTTCTTGAGGTTGCGTCCTGCCACCTCGGCGACGGCCGAGCCGGCGCGCTCCGAACCGGTCACCGAGACGCCCTGCACGCGGGGGTCGGCGATCACCGTCGCCGCCTGGTCGTTCGTGATGTACAGGTTCGTGTACGCCCCGTCGGGGAAGCCGGCCGTACGGTACATGTCCTCGATCGCGGCGGAGGACTCCGGGCACTGAGGTGCGTGCTTGAGCAGGATCGGGTTGCCCACGAGCAGGTTCGGCGCGGCGAAGCGGGCGACCTGGTAGTACGGGAAGTTCCACGGCATGATGCCCAGCAGCACGCCGAGCGGCGAGCGGCGGATCACCGCGGTGCCCTCCGCGAGGATGTCGATCGGCTCGTCCTTCATGATCCGCTCGGCGTTGTCGGCGTAGAACTCCGTGATGTCCGCGGCGAAGTCCACTTCGCCCAGAGCAGCCTCAAGGGGCTTGCCCATCTCGCGGACGATCGTCGCCGCCAGTTCGTCCCGGCGCTCCCGGTGGAGCTCCGCGACGCGGCGCAGGAGCCCGGCGCGCTCGGACACCGCGGAGGTGTGCGCCCACCCCTTGGCGGCCTCGTACGCCGACGCGAGCGCCTGCTCGAGCTCGGCATCCGTCGTCAGCGGGTATTCGGCGAGCGTCTGCCCCGTCGCGGGGTTGACGACCTTGTAGTCACTCATGTTTCTCCGTTCGCTGGGATATCTACTCTGCCGGTCACCGGCGCGCGCGGCGCAGGCTCGCGGGTGCGTCGAGGGAAATCGTCTCGCCGCGGAAGAACGCCGGGCGCTTGATCGCCTGCCAGATCATGATCACGATGCCGAGCCCGATCACGACGACACCGAGGATGAAGACGAGCCCCAAGCCGCCGATGTTGGATCCGCTGCCGTAGTCGGGGCTCATGCTGTCGATGAGCGTCTTGCCGAACAGGAACAGCAGGATGACGCCGCCGACGAGCGGGAACAGGAACGTGAAGAAGACGTTCCGGGTCGTGTCGAACCACTGCTTGCGGAAGTACCAGACGCACGCGAAAGCCGTGATGCCGTAGTAGAAGCAGATCATCATGCCGAGCGTCGTGATGGTGTCCCACAGCACGTCCTCGCTGATGAAGCGCATCACGGCGTAGAACACCGACGCCACGACCGCCGAGACGATCGTCGCGAAGCCCGGTGTGAAGAACCGCGGGCTCACCTCGGCGAAGCGACCGGGCAGTGCGCCGTAGTGGCCCATCGCCAGGAGCGTTCGCGCCGGCGAGACGAACGTGGACTGCAGCGATGATGCCGAGCTCGTCAGCACCGCGAGGGAGACCAGGAACGCGAACGGTCCGAGGATGGGCCCGGACAGGTAGAAGAACACGTTCGACTGGATGTCCTCGTTGCCGAGACCGAGTCCTTCCGTCCCGGTGCCGGCGAACGCCAGGAGAGAGACCGAGATCAGCAGGTACAGCGCGAAGATCGTGAGCACCGTCAGGGTCGCGGCGCGCCCCGGCGTCTTCTCGGGGTCCTTGGTCTCCTCGTTCATCGTGAGGGTGACATCCCACCCCCAGAAGATGAAGATCGACAGCGAGAGGCCCGCGACGACCGCGGCGAAGTCGCCGACCGCGAACGGGTTGAACCACGACAGCTCGACCGGGCTCGCGTCGAACGCGTTGCCCTGGGCGACGTGCGCGAAGGCGGCGACCGAGAAGATCACGAGCACGAGCACCTGGAACGTGACCA
>JASBUD010000246.1 GCA_030148105.1 Microbacterium sp.
GTAGGGAGCTGCGCCGACGAACGCGGGCAGGAACGAGTGGTGGATGTTGATCACCGGTACGCCGACGGTCTCGAGGAAGTCCTCCGAGATGATCTGCATGTAGCGGGCGAGCACGATGAAGTCGACGTTGTCCTTCACGAGTTCGAGGATCTTCGCTTCGGCCGCTGACTTGTCGGTGCCCTGCGAGGGCAAGTGGAAGAACGGGATGCCGAAAGAGCGGACGTCCTCGGCGGTGTTGGTGTGATTCGAGATCACCATCGGGATCGTGACGGGCAGCTCGCCGCGCCGGTGCCGCCAGAGCAGCTCGAGCAGGCAGTGATCGGACGTCGAGGCGAGGATCGCCATGCGCTTGGGCACGGACTGGTCGGTCAGCGTCCATTCCATGCCGAAATCGGCGAGGGTCGCCTGGATGTCCGCTTCGATCTCGGGCATGGATGCCGCCAGGTCAGCGCGGTGGAAGACCACCCTCTGGAAGAAGGCTCCGCCGTCGGCGTCATCGGAGTACTGGTCGAGCTGGACGATGTTGCCCTGGTTCCGGGTGATGAGCGCCGTGACGGCTGCCACGATGCCCGGCCGGTCGGGGCCGTGGACGATCAGGCAGGCGTGGTCGCGCAGGGACTCGTTTCGCGCTGGCATGCGTCAAGCCTGGCATGAGCGCGTCGGTGATCAGAACGGTGGGACGGAGGTGTTCGCGCTCGTTCGGAAGTGCACGCCGAGAGACGGGGGATCCTCGATGTAGATGCGACCGAGCGGAGAGGTCCACTCGAGGACGCCGTCGCTGAGCTGTCGGACCCGCCAGGCGGTGAACTGCTTCATCGAATGATGGCGTTGGCACAGGTGGGCGAGGTTGCGCACGTGGGTCTCGCCGCCGAGCGCGTGATCCACCGTGTGGTCGACCTCGCATCGGATCGCCGGCTGCCGGCATCCGAGGAATCTGCAGTGCTGGTCGCGGGCCCGAAGGTGGCGGTCGATCGCGGCGGTGCGCTGGTACGTGTCGACGTGCAGCACGACGCCGGTCGCCGGGTGGGTGAGGATGCGCTCCCACGGGCTCCGGCTGAGGCGGGCCAGTTCGCGTGCGGTTTCGGGATCGATCGGTGCACGTCCGACGAGATCGGCCGCCTGATCGTCGGAGCCGAGCAGCGTGAGAGCCGGAACGACGATCTGCACGCGTGCCCGGATCGCGCCGAGCGTGCCGGGGCCGTCGTCGTCGCGGGTCGGGTCGGCGCCCGGCATCGACGTCAGCAGCATGTCCGCGACCAGGTCCGCGCGGAGCTGATCCATCGAGCGCGTGTCCGACGCGATCTGCTGCGGGGTGAGCGACGCGGATGCCGGCGGAGCGGCATCCGCCGAGGAATCGGCGGGGGTCATCGCGCGCGCCCGCGATCGAGCGTCGACGATCGTGTGCGCCTGCTGGGTGAGGCGGTCGAAGATGGCATCGACGAGCACCGTCGGAGCGATCGTGGTGAGCGCCGACATGCCGTCGGCGAGGGTCATGATCTTCACCGCGCGCTGCTCGCGCGCGTCGTGGTGACGTTCGGCGAGTGTGCGCGGATGCATGTTCTCGGCGATGAGCTCGAGCCGTGTCCGCACGCGCCCGGCGGTGTCGATCTCGCACTCGCGAAGGGCCGTCGCCTCGAACTCGGCACGGTACTCGGGCGGCAGGACGACGCCGGTGTCGACGATCGCGCGCACATGAGCACGGGTGATCAGGCCGTCCTGCCAGGCTTGGAGAGTCATCGGATAGTCCTGGACGAGCTCGGTGGCGTCGCCGATCTGACGCTGCACGGAACGGTCGGAGGTGCGCATGACCCCGGCCACTTCGGCGGCGATCGCACGCAGGGCCATGTCGTGATCGCGCACTTTCGCCGACGAGCGGGCGGCCTGCGTGCGGGCGAGGTCTCCTGCCCGGGCGAGCGCCCGTGTCTGCGCCGCCTGTGCTGCCGCGAGAAGGGCCGTGGACTTCTCGACATCGGCCACGATCTCGGCGAGGACGACGGCGTCCGCATCGCTGAAACCGATGATGCCGTTCGAATGCATGTACTAATGATGGCAGGGGCCTCCGACATCGATCGGGCCTCCCGCACCCCCCATTTTTCCCCCTTCGTCGCCGCGAGTACTGGTGCACCCGGGCGGTCGGGTGTAGACCGAGCGCGGGGAAAGACAGAGGAAAGGTCGGATTCGATGAAGAAGTCAACGCGCCTGCGGGTGCTCCTCTCCGGTGTGATCGCGGTGGCGCTGTCGCTGTCCGCCGTCCCGGCGATGGCCGCATCGCCCCGAACGGCGCCGCCGGCGAACTACACGTGCAGCGGCGGTGAGATCCCATCGGGAACCTACGCGAACGTCTCGGTGACGGGTCCGTGCACGGTCGGCGTCGGAGCAGTGATCGACATCACCGGAAATGTCAGCGTCGCCGCCGGCGCCTCACTGGACGCCCAGAGTGCATCGGCGACGATCTCGGTCGCCCGCAATGTCACGGCATCCGCCGGCTCGTTCCTCGGCCTGGGCTGTCAGCCGCCCTCTTACACCGGCAACTCCGCACACGAGTGCACCGTCGATCCGGAAGGTGTATCGGTGATCACCGTCGGGGGGAACGTCACGGCGAACGGCGCGATGGCCGTGATGCTCAACGGAATCACGGTGCGCGGCAACGTCACCCTCACCGGTGGCGGATCGACGATCCCGTGGTCGATCAAGAACAACGCGATCGACGGAAACCTCACGATCACCGGTCAGCGGACGGAGTGGCTCGGCGCCCTGTTCAACACGATCGGGGGCAATGCGACGCTCACGAACATCGCGCTCAGCGACCCGCACCCGGGTGCGCCCGGCGTCTACATCGTCCGGAACAACGTCGCGCGCAACCTCACGTGCAACGGCCTGACGCCGGGAGTGTCGGGCGGGTTCGTACCTGGCAGCGTGAACGTCGTGGGAGGCAACGCCACCGGGCAGTGCGCGGCACTCGTGTGATGGGGAGGCAGATCAGGACGCGTGACCAGCGCCTGCACAGGTGGGCGTCCTAGACTTGTCGAGGACCCGCAACCGGGTCCCCGGACGACGGATCAGTACCCGGTGAGCGACAAGACTGGCCATGGAGGCGAGTCTCATGTCGTGGGTCATCCTTGTTCTGTCCGGAGTCCTCGAGGCCGTGTGGGCGACCGCGCTCGGCAAGTCCGAGGGCTTCACGAAGCTGTGGCCGACCGTGGTGTTCGGTGTCGCCCTGGTGGCGAGCATGGGCGGTCTCGCGTGGGCGATGCGCGACATCTCGACGGGCACCGCGTACGCGGTGTGGGTCGGGATCGGTGCGGCGCTCACGGTGGCGTACGCCATGATCACGGGCGCCGAGCCCTTCTCGATCGTGCGGATGCTGCTGCTGCTCGGCCTGGTCGGCTGCGTGATCGGTCTGAAGCTGGTCGGCGGCGAGTAGGGGAGCGCCGGCATCCGGGGCCCACCCGGCTGAGCGGGCGTAGACTCCCGGGGTGGATATTCGCATGACGCCTGCGGGCGTGAGGGGGTCGTCGACGCTCACCGCGTCGACAGGCGGTCGAGCCTGAGCTCCCGTCACCCTCCCGTCGAGTGCACTCGCGCTCCGGCATCCGTCACGAACGTCGCTTTCCGGCGACCCCACCGAAGAAAGTCATCATGCGATCCTTCACCGACGCCCAGATCCGGGCATCCTTCGTCAACGCTTCGCGCAGCGAACTGAAGAACCTCACACTGCCGGCCGATTTCGACACCCGGGATTTCTCCCTGCTCGACTATCTCGGCTGGCGGGATCCGAAGCTTCCGAACGTCGCGTACGTCGTCGCCGAGATCGACGACGAAGCCGTCGGCATCCTGCTCCGCCGCGCCGACGCACGACCGCGCAGCCGCGCGCAGTGCGCGTGGTGCGCCGACGTGCAGCTGCCGAACGACGTCGTCTTCTTCTCGACCAAGCGAGCGGGTGCCGCCGGACGTCGGGGGGACACCGTGGGCACGCTCATCTGCGAGAACTTCGAGTGCTCGCAGAACGTGCGCAGACTGCCGCCGAGCGCGTACCTCGGGTTCGACCGCGAAGCGGCGCGCGACCGTCGGATCGAGGCGCTCCGGCAGAGCGTCGACGGCTTCGTGCGTGACGTGCGCGGCGAGGGCTGACCGCCCACCCGTTCCCTGTCCACCCCCAGCCGCCGACGGACCACCGGTGGCAATCTGGAACCACACCACGATCAGGAGACCCCATGAAGCACCGCACACTCGCCGCACGACAGGTTTCGGCCATCGGACTCGGTGCCATGCCGCTGTCGATGAACAACGACGGGGAGTACCCGGCGCTCGAAGACGCGATCGCGACCGTGCACGCGGCCCTCGATGCGGGGGTGACGCTCATCGACACCGCGGACATCTACGCCCCGGCGTGGAACGAGATGGGTCACAACGAGCGGATCGTCGCCGAGGCCCTTCGCACCTGGAGTGGAGATGCGTCGAGCATCTTCGTGGCGACCAAGGGCGGCATCACGCGCAGCGAGGGGGAGAAGTGGGGCCGGGACGGGTCGGCGGCGTATCTTCGGAGCGCGCTCGAGCGTTCACTCGAGATCCTCGGCGTGGACAGCATCGACCTCTACCAGTACCACCGCCCCGACCGCTGGCTCGTGTACGGCGAGGTCATGGCGACGCTCGCGGGCTTCAAGGAGGAGGGGCTCGTCCGCGCGGTCGGCATCTCGAACGCGAGCGTCGAGGAGATCGAGATCGCCCAGCACGTGCTCGGGGACGGTGGCCTCGCGAGCGTGCAGAACGAGTTCTCGCCGAAGCATCCGGGCAGCATCGACGAGCTCCGCTACTGCGGCGATCACGGCATCGCCTTCCTCCCGTGGAGCCCGCTCGGCGGCACCGGCGGCGGCGGACGCAACGTCGGCGACCGCTTCTCGGCCTTCCGCGAGATCGGCGAAGCACGCGGCGTCAGCCCGCAGCAGGTCGTGCTGGCGTGGGAACTCGCGCTGGACCCGCATGTGATCCCGATTCCGGGCGCGCGGCGAGCGGCATCCATCGTCGACTCCGCCAAGGCGACGGATCTCGACCTCAGTGGCGACGAGGTCGCAGCCCTGTCACGCTCGGTGGGGATCTTCGAGGACTGAGCCCGCGGCCCGTGCGGGTCAGATGCGCTCCGCGATCACGCGTGCGGTCGCGACCGGGTCGGGGCGGTGCATGACGGATTCCGGGACGATCACGAGGTCCGCGGCGGCCATCTCCTCGGCCAGCCGGTCTGCGGCGCGGATGAGCATCGGGAACGTCTGCTCACCGCGCAGGATCGTGACCGGCAGCGCGACCGAGAGCATCTCCGGCGTCGGCGTCGAGACCGCTGCCGTGAGTCGCGCGTCGTAGACCGTCGACTGCGCGAGCCCGACGAGGTGCGGGAACAGGTCGCTCTGCCGGATCTGGTCGACCATCCCACGCGGCAGCTCGACGCCCTCGAGCTGGAACGTCACGACGGCGTCGTCAGGCTGGCCGGAGTCGATGAGCTCCTGCAACCGCTCCGCCAGCCGAGGATCGGGTTCGCCCACGCCGAACCGGAAAGGCGGCTCGGACAGGAACAGCGCGGTGATCGGCACGCCGCGCGCGGCGGCATAGAGGGCGAGGACGGCACCCGAGGAGTGGCCGAGCACGATCGCCTGCCCCCCCACCGCGTCGATGACCGCGGCCAGATCGGCGACCTCGTCGTCGGGCGTCGACCCGCGCCGGTCGCCGCTCGAACCTCGGCCCCGGCGATCGACCGTGACGGCGCGGAAGCCGGCATCCGCCAGGGCGGAGGCGATCCCGGCGCCGTCGGCGGCCTCCGAGAACGCGCCACCGACGACCACGACGGGAGGGCCGTCCCCGGTCTTCTCGAACGCGATCGTGGTGCCGTCGGCAGAGGTGGTGGTGTCCATGCCGATAACCAAGCACGGCCCGCCGACATCCGCGAGGGGTCTACCAGCCTTTCGGGCCGAGCGACCCGGCCGCGTACTCCTCGAGCGGCACCTCGTCCTTCTTCCACGCGCGGAGGACCGGCGCCACGATGCGCCAGCACTCCTCCGCCATGTCCGCCCGCACGGACAGCAGCGGATCGCCCTCGACGATGCCCTGCAGCACCTGACCGTAGGGCAGGAGATGCCCGGGCTCCTTCTTCGCGACGAGCATGCTGCGCTCGAGGCCGAACGGGTCGCCGCTGCCGTTCATGGTCACCCCGAGCTCGACCGCGCCGGATTTGAGGTCGAGCATGATCGAGTCCGGCTCGGGGGCGCCCCCGAAACCGGGGATCTCCGGCACCGGACGCATGTGCACGCGCACCTGCGTCACGTACTGACCGAGCGCCTTGCCCGACCGCAGCACGAACGGCACGCCTCGCCAGCGCGCCGTGTCGACCTCGAGAGTGATCTGGGCGAGCGTCTCGGTGTTCAGCGCCGGGTCCACACCCTCCTCGTCGGCGTAGGACGGCAGTCGGCGGTCCCCGACCTTGCCGGCGGTGTACCGCGCTCGGCGGCTCGAGGCGACCGGGTCGTCGTCCCACACGTGCGTGGCACGCAGCACCTGGGCGGCGTTCGAGCGGAGCTCCACCTCGTTCAACCGCGGCGGCTGCTCCATCGCGACCAGGGCCAGCACTTCGAGCAGGTGGCTCTGCAGCATGTCGACCAGCGCGCCCGCGTGGTCGTAGTAGCCGCCGCGCCCCTCGAGCCCGAGCAGCTCGTCGTAGATGATCTCGACGCGCTCGATGCGGCGGGCATCCCACACCGACTCGAAGAACTGATTCGCGAAGCGGAGCCCGAGGATGTTGAGCACCATAGACATCCCGAGGAAATGATCGATGCGGAACACCTGCTCTTCGGGCACGAGCTGCGCGATCACGCGGTTCAGTGCCCGCGCGGAGCGCAGGTCCGTCCCGAACGGCTTCTCCAGCGCGAGGCGGGTGCCCTCGGGCAGCTCCACTTTCCGCAGCGCGGCGCAGACCGTGACGGTGACCGCGGGCGGCAGGGCGAAGTAGATGACGGGCGTGTGGTCGCACGCTTCGAGCAGGGTCCTCAAGTGAGCGGCATCCGTCACGTCGCCCGTGATGTAACGCGCCGACTCGAGGTAGCGGTCGGCGTTCTCGGGGTGGGTGACCTGGCTGAAGCTGTCGCGGATCAGCGCTCTCCACTCCACGTCGGTGCGCTCCTCCCGGGCAGCGCCGATGACCTGAACGTCGTACTCGTGCTCGGACAGCAGACTCGCCAAGCCCGGGATCAGGAGGCGCCTGGTGAGGTCGCCCCCCGCGCCGAGGATCAGCAGGCTGACGCTCTGGGGTTCGCGCTTCCTGCTCATGCGGAATCCGAATCCGCCTTCCGGCTGCCGGCCTCGAGCACGTCTCCCGCGGGGAGCTCCTTGTGCCCGCCGAACTGCAGACGCATCGCCGAGAGCAGCTGATTCGCGTAGTGGTCCTCTCCGCGGGAGGCGAAGCGTTCGAACAGCGCGGCGCTCAGCACGGGGACCGGAACACCGGTGTCCACGGCCGCCTTGATCGTCCAGCGCCCCTCGCCCGAGTCGGACACGCGTCCGGCGAGCGAGTCGAGCGTGGGGTTCTCCTCGAGCGCCGCCGCGGTGAGATCCAGCAGCCACGACGAGATCACCGAACCGCGGCGCCAGAGCTCCGTCACTTTCGGGGTGTCGATCGTGAACTGGTAGAACTCCGGCTCCTCCAGCGGCGCGACCTCGGCCGAGTGCTCGGATTCGCGGATGCCGGCATCCGCGTTCTCGAGGATGTTGAGCCCCTCCGCCAGGGCGGCCATGATGCCGTATTCGATGCCGTTGTGCACCATCTTCACGTAGTGGCCCGCGCCGGACGGGCCGCAGTGCAGGTACCCCTGCTCCTCCGGCGCGAAGTCGCCCTCGCGGCCGGGGGTCCGCGGGATCTCGCCCGGACCCGGTGCGATCGTCTTCAGGATCGGCTCGATGATCTGCACGGCCTCGTCCGGCCCGCCCACCATGAGGCAGTACCCCCGCTCGAGGCCGAAGACGCCGCCGCTCGTGCCGACGTCGACGTAGTGGATGCCGCGCTCGGTGAGCTTCTTCGCCCGGCGGACGTCATCGCGGTAGTTCGAGTTGCCGCCGTCGATGATGATGTCGCCCGGTTCGAGGTGCTCGGCGACCTCGTCGACGACCTTGCCGGTGAGGCCCGCGGGGATCATGAGCCAGACCACGCGCGGCGACTGCAGCTTCTGCGCGAGCTCTGCGAGGCTGCGACTGCCGTCTGCGCCCTCGCTCTCCAGCGCCGCGACCGCCGCCTCGGTGACGTCGTACACGACGGCTTCGTGCCCGTCGCGCATGAGTCTGCGCACGAGGTTCCCGCCCATCCGGCCGAGGCCGACCATTCCCAGTCGCATGCTTCCTCCACGTTGTCGTCCCACCCGCATCACGGCGGATCACCGGAGTCTACGGCTGGTGATCGGATGCGGGTCCGAGGGTGGCGGTGACGGCACGGCGCCTGGGACACTGAACGCGACGCCCGACCCCAGCGCGGGGCCACCCGACGGGCGGAAGAGGGACCATCTCGGCGGAAGAGGGACCATCTCGGAGGGAGAGGGACCGGCGCGGGGGCCGGAGCTCGGGAGCTACGCGGTTGCGAGCGGCCAGCCGGTGTACGCCTCGGCCAGGTAGGTCTGGCCGGACTCGGACTCCACGATCGAGCGCAGCTCGCCGAGCTGACGCATCCGGTCGAAGTCCGTCGCGTCAGCGGTCACGTGCAGCATGCTCGTCATCCACCAGGAGAAGTGCTGCGCCTTCCAGATGCGGCGCCGGGCGGCATCCGCGAAGTCGTCGATACGCCGCTCGTCGCCTTCGAGCAGGAGCGCCTGCAGGGCGAGGTTCAGCAGGATCACGTCGGCGACGGCGAGGTTCATGCCCTTCGCGCCGGTCGGCGGCACGGTGTGGGCGGCATCCCCGACGATCGCGACACGACCCTTCCGCAGCTCATGCGCGACGAAGCTGCGGAAGCGCAGCACGTCGCGCTGGAAGATCGGTCCCTTTTTCAGCGTCGTGCCCGGTACGCGCTTCTGCAGCTCTTCCCACAGCTGCGCTTCCGAGTACGCCGCCGTGTCGGCATCCGGATCGCACTGGAAGTACATGCGCTGCACGGTGGCGCTGCGCTGACTGATCAGCGCGAAGCCGTCGGGGGAGTTGCTGTAGATGAGCTCGTCCGCGCTCGGCGGTGCTTCGGTGAGGATGCCGAACCACGCGAACGGGTATTCGCGGAAGTATCCGCCGAACGCGGATCCGGTCACGACCGGCCGCACGACACTGCGCGAGCCGTCGGCGCCCACCACGAAGTCCGCCTCGATCACGAGCGGCTGCCCGTCGGCGTCGGTCGCGATCACCCGCGGGCGCTCGGTCCCGGCATCCTCGATGCCGTCGACGGTGATGCCGAAGCGGAGGTCCTGCCCGCCGGCGAGGCGCGCGGCGATGAGATCCTTCAGCACTTCGTGCTGCGGGTAGAGCCACACGCTGCGTCCGACGAGCGAGGGGAAGTCGATGCGGTGCCCCTCGCCGGCGAAGCGCATCTCGATGCCGTCGTGGCGGTGCCCGACCGTCCGGGCGCGACTGTGCTCGCCGAG
>JASBUD010000249.1 GCA_030148105.1 Microbacterium sp.
ACCCAAGCATCCCGGTCCCCTGTGAGTGCGGCATCCGCCCGCAGGTTCGTACCCTGCCGAGGCGGATGCCGCGCTCAGGATGCTCGCGTGGCCCTGTACAGCGCCCCTCAGGATGCTCGCACCGCGCCCCCGTAGGATTGAGCCCATGTGTGGAATCGTCGGATACGTGGGCCCTCGCGACAGCCAGGCCATCCTTCTCGCGGGGCTCTCGCGGCTCGAGTACCGGGGCTACGACTCCGCCGGCATCGCCGTGATCGACGGCGACGGCGACCTGGGGATGCGCAAGCGCGCCGGCAAGCTCAAGATGCTGCGGGACGACCTCGAAGCCCACCCGCTGCCCGACGGCACGACCGGTATCGGGCACACGCGCTGGGCGACCCACGGCGGTCCGACCGACACGAACGCCCACCCGCACCTCGCTGACGACGACAAACTCGCCGTCATCCACAACGGCATCATCGAGAACTTCGCCGAGATCAAGGCCGACCTGCTGTCCGAGGGCTACACGTTCCGGAGCGAAACCGACACCGAGGCGGCTGCCGTCCTCCTCGGTCGGGAATACCGCGCCGCCGGCGGGGACCTCGAAGCCGCGTTCCGCGCGGTGGTCAGCCGTCTCGAAGGCGCCTTCACGCTGCTCGCGATGCACGAGGATCACCCGGGTCTCGTGGTCGGCGCCCGCCGCAACTCGCCGCTCGTGATCGGTCTCGGGGAGGGTGAGAACTTCCTCGGCTCCGACGTCGCCGCGTTCGTCGAGCACACGCGCAATGCACTGGCGATCGGGCAGGACCAGATCGTCTCGATCACCCCGTCAGGGGTCACCGTCACCGACTTCTTCGGCGACGAGGTCGAGGTCGAGCCGTTCGAAGTGCTGTGGGATGCCGCCGCCGCGGACAAGGGCGGCTGGTCGAGCTTCATGGCCAAGGAGATCAGCGAAGAGCCCGAAGCCGTCGCCAACACGATCCTCGGACGCACGCGCGACGGACAGGTCGTGATCCCGGAGCTCGATGGTCTCGATGACCTGTTCGCCGGCATCCAGCGCGTCATCATCGTCGCCTGCGGAACCGCCGCCTACGCAGGCATGGTGGGCAAGTACGCGATCGAGCAGTGGGCGCGGGTGCCGGTCGACGTCGAGCTCGCACACGAATTCCGCTACCGCGACCCGGTCATCGGGGCGGACACGCTCGTGGTGTCGATCTCGCAGTCGGGCGAGACGATGGACACGCTCATGGCGGTCAAGTACGCCCGCGAGCGCGGCGCGCGCACGCTCTCGATCTGCAACACGCAGGGGGCGACGATCCCGCGGGAGTCGGACGCGATCGTCTACACGCACGCGGGTCCCGAGGTCGCCGTGGCCTCCACGAAGGCTTTCGTCGCGCAGATCACGGCGCTCTACCTCCTGGGGCTGCACGTCGGCCGGGTCCGCGGCACGGTCGGCGCGACCGAGGCGGAGCAGCACGTGCTCGAGCTCGAGTCGATCCCCGACAAGATCCGCCGGATTCTCTCGAACGAGCAGGAGCGGATCGAGCAGTTCGCGCACTGGATGGCCGACACCCGCTCAGTGCTGTTCCTCGGGCGGCACGTCGGGTACCCGATCGCGCTCGAGGGGGCGCTCAAGCTCAAGGAGCTGGCCTACATCCACGCCGAGGGGTTCGCCGCGGGCGAGCTCAAGCACGGGCCGATCGCGCTGATCGAGCCAGGCCAGCCGGTCTTCGTGATCGTGCCGTCGCCGCGCGAGTCGGCGGAGCTGCAGAAGAAGGTCGTCTCGAACATCGAGGAGATCCGCGCGCGCGGTGCCCGCGTGATCGCGATCGCCGAAGAGGGCGACGCGGCCGTGCTGCCGTACGCCGACGAGGTGCTGCACATCCCGCTCGCCGGTCCTCTCTTCGAGCCCTTGCTGGCCGTCGTGCCGCTGCACATCTTCGCGATGGGTCTGTCGATGGCCAAGGGTCTGGACGTCGACCAGCCCCGCAACCTCGCGAAGTCCGTCACGGTGGAGTAGCGCAGCGTCACGCGTGCGAGCGGCCCCGACCGTTTGTGCTATTTTCAACCTCGAGCGGTGTGGGACTGCTCAGGGGGGGCGTACCCGACGCCCGTCGAATCTGGGGACGAAAATGACCGACGAAACCCGCGCGCCCGAAGCGCTCGCCGCACCGCTGAGCCGCCGCACCCTCGTGAAGGCCGCGGCGTGGTCCGCACCCGTGATCGCCATGGCGGCCGTCGCGCCGAGCGCTGCCGCGTCCACCCGCGTCGTGAACGCGATCCGCGGGCGACTCAAGGTCTACTACCTCACCGGTAACGGATCCACGACGGTCGATCTGATCGGTGACGACCCGCAGCACCCGGCGTACGGCATCGACGAGATCACCGGAACGGTGACCGGCCAGGTCATCACGAACGCCAAGATCACGGTGTGGATCAATAAGGACATCCCCAACAACGCCTGGACGCCCCGCAACAACGTGGGTGAGACGCAGTGGAACCGCCCCGTGAAGATCAGCGGTCCGGACGGGTCCGGGTTCTTCCAGTACGAGCTGACCTACAAGACCGCGTCGACGACGGTCACGGTGCCGGGGACGACTTCGCTGAACGCCGGATTCCACTTCCGCGCGCCGATCAGCGGGTCCGTCACAGCGAAGAGCGCCTGGAGCGCCGCGATCACCCCGAGCACGACGCCGGCGCTGAACGAGCTGTCGCAGAACACGGTCACCCTCAGCTCGAACAACACGTGGCAGTACCTGCGCTCGCCGGGCGTTCCCAACCCCTGAGTCGCGCAGGCAGGGGCGCGGGCGCGGCGGGGCTGCGTCAGCGGGCAGGACTCTCGCCGGAGCGTGTGGTGAAGCTGTCGATGATGACGTTGCGTCCTGCGGATGCGGCGCTCTTGCTTGCGATGACGGTGATGGTGACGGTGTGCGACCCGGTGGGCAGGGTCGGGCTTGTGAAGAGGGCTTGGCGGTA
>JASBUD010000262.1 GCA_030148105.1 Microbacterium sp.
GGCCGGGGCTTCGTCGTTGCCGGAAGTTGTCCCCACCTCTGTCCACCTGTGAATTACACCGGTGTCATTCCATCCCCAGGTGTGGATGAACCTGTGGATAACTCCGGTCAGAAGAAGAGCGCGGGCGGCACGAGCAGGAGGGCGAGCAGCACGACCGCGAGAGCGATCAGGAGCCCGATCTGCAGGGGTCGACGCCGGATCGAACGCGTCCGCGCATAGATCAGGCCGACGAGGGCGCCGACCACCAGGCCGCCCACGTGCGCCTGCCACGACACGTTGAAGCCGGGGATGAAGCCGATCGCGAGGTTCACCGCCAGGATGATCGCGATGCCGGCGATGTTCGCCCCGATGTGGCGGCCGATCACGATGAGGGCACCGAACAGTCCGAAGATCGCGCCGGATGCACCGACCACCGGAGTCGTGAACGAGAGCAGCGAGACCGCGACCGACCCGCCGAGAGTGCTGAGCACGTAGAGCGTCAGGAAGCGCCATCGACCGAGCAGCGGTTCGAGACTGCGCCCGATCATCCAGAGCGCGAGCATGTTCAGCCCGATGTGCCAGAAGCTCCCGTGCACGAGCGAGACGGTGAGCAGCCGCCACGGCTCGAACGTGCCGGTCAGCTCCGGGTACAGAGACGGCGCCCAGAACGCGAGGGTGTCGCGGACGCCCTCGCCGACCCCGGGGATGAGACCCACGAGGAAGGCGAGGGCCGTGATCGCGATGATCGCGTACGTCACCAGCGGACGGGAGTCCGTCGCGGTGAGCGCGCGTGGGCGCGCCCACCGCCGCTCGGCCTTGCGCTGCGCGGGAGTCTGGGCCTTCTGCTGGTCGGCGAGGCACTCCGGGCAGATCACGCCGACCGCGGCCTGCGTCTGGCATTCGGGGCAGATCGTGCGCAGGCACCGCTGACACAGCACGAAGCTCTGCCGGTCGGGATGCCGGTAGCAGAAGTTGTCGCTGTTGCGGCTGAGGTCGGGCGAGGTCACGGACGCGGGCGGGGTCCTAGACCGAGACGACGTCGATGGACTGGATGACCACCGGCTCGATCGGCCGGTCGCCCGCCGCCGTGGGCACGTCGCTGATCGTGTCGACGATGGCCTTGGACGCCTCGTCGGCGACTTCGCCGAAGATCGTGTGCTTGCCCTGCAGCCACTCCGGACCCCGACCGCCCTGACCGGGCACCGTGATGACGAACTGCGAGCCGTTCGT
This sequence comes from Microbacterium sp., assembly GCA_030148105.1. Lineage (GTDB taxonomy): Bacteria > Actinomycetota > Actinomycetes > Actinomycetales > Microbacteriaceae > Microbacterium > Microbacterium lacus. Next base: position 1,210 of record JASBUD010000262.1, read on the forward strand.
GCCCTCGGGCCGCCCGGTGATCGCGTTGCGGCGGAGGCCGGCGTTGGCCATCGCGAGCTTGTAGGGCGCAGTGAACGTGAGCTCGCCGTTGATCTCGTCGTTGAAGTTGTACCCGGGTCCGCCGGTGCCCTGCCCGAGCGGGTCGCCGCCCTGGATCATGAAGCCCGAGATGATGCGGTGGAAGACGACGTCCTTGTAAAGCGGTCCGTCACCCGGCTTTCCGGTCGCGGGGTCGGTCCACGCCTTCGAGCCGTCGGCGAGGCCGACGAAGTTCTGGACGGTCTGGGGCGCGTGGTCGCCGAAGAGGTTCACGACGATGTCGCCGTAGTTGGTGTGCAAAGTCGCTACTGCAGTGTGCTGAGGCATGTCAATCATTCTTTCAGAGTTGTGCGAGAACCTGCCGTCTGCGCGACCGTCTGGCAAGATAGGACGACTACTACCCCCGGCCTTTGGGAGGGCAATCGTGAGCCTCAACCGCAAGCGCAAGAAGGAACTCCGCAAGCTCCAGGCGCAGGCGAACAACCTGTGGGAGTCGCAGCAGGTCCTCGTCAGCGAAGCAGCCGGCATCGCCCGTGAAGCCGGCCGCCAGCTCGGCAACTTCAACCGCGAGCAGCTGATCCCGGGCGTCCAGGCCGGCGTCGACAAGAGCAAGCAGTTCTCCAAGCAGGTGCTCTCCGACAAGGTCGTGCCCACCGCGGGTGCCGTCGTCGGCTCGGCGCTGTCGGTCTGGGACGCGGCGAACGACACCCGGTCGCGTCTGGCCGCCGGCAAGGGTTTCCAGCTGCCGGATGCCGCCGCCTACGCGAAGAAGGCCGACAAGTACGGCGCCAAGGCGACGAAGAAGATCGCCTCGAAGCTCACCGTCCTCGACCCGCCCAAGCAGGGGATCGGTGCGGGCGGCGTGATCGCGATCGTCCTCGGCGTCGCAGCCGCGGTCGGCGTGCTCTACGCCGCATGGCAGACCCTCCGCGCGGACGACGAGCTGTGGGTGGCCGATGACCCGCTGCGTGCACCCGACGCCTGAGCGCACCTCGATGTCGTGACGAAGACCCCCGCCGCCGGCGGGGGTCTTCGTGTCGGTAGCCTGGCGGGATGACCGATGCGATCGATCCCGTCGCGCGCGTGCGCGATGCCGCCGCCGAGCGAGGACTCCACGTGGAGCTGCGCGAGCGCCCGGCGGCCGAGAGCCTGGTGGAGGCGGCGGCGCTGCTCGGCATCCCGCCCGCGTCGATCGTG
>JASBUD010000146.1 GCA_030148105.1 Microbacterium sp.
CGATGCCGGCGTCCCCACCGAACGGCGGCCGCTCGGCTTCTGGCTGCGCACCGTCGATTCCCTCCTCTCCCGCGAGTTCGCCGAGGCGTTCCAGGACGCCGGCATCGACCGGCGCGACTGGATGCTGCTGAATGCGCTCTCGGGCGAGGTCGAGCTTCCGGCGTTCGCCGAGCGGTTCGTCCGCCGCGGAAAGCGCTTGCGCCGCCTGGAAGAGCGCGGCTGGGCTGTGGAGAACGGCGACGGCACCTGGGCGCTCACCGATGAGGGGCGCGCCGCCCGAGACGAGCTCAGCGAGGTGGTGGACGGTATCCGTTCCCGCGTCGCCGGCGCGGTCTCACCGGAGGAGTACGCCACCACGATGGCCTCGCTCGAAGCGATCGCCCGCGAGCTGGGCTGGGAAGAAGGCCGGCGCATGCCGCGCGGAGGCTTCGGCCGACGCGGCGGGTTCGGACCCGGCTTCGGCCCGCGGGGCGGATCCGGACACGGCGGCGACTTCGGACCCGGTTTCGCGCCCGATCCCCACCACTGTGCGCACCCGCACGCCGGCCACGGCGCCCCCGGCCACCGCGGCCCCCACCACCACGGGGAGCGCGCCTACGAGCGCGGCTTCGACGCCGGTTTCGCCCGCGGTCGCACCGCCGGCTGACCCCACCCCCTCGCGAGAGGGCACGAATGCAGCGCGCCGCGGCGAGCCTGCAGAACTGCCCTCTCAGAGGCAGCAGTCGACGGCGTCAGCGCAGCAGCTGCGCGACGAGCGTGTCGGCCAGCCAGCCCTCGAACCGCGCGGGAGTCCAGCCGGCATCGACGACGAGCGCTGCGTAGACGCCGGTCGCCGCGTACGCCCGGAAGAGCGCCTGCGCGTCCGCGAGGGGCACTGCGAGATCCGGCTCCGCAGAGGCGATGAGCTGATCCATCACCCGGTTCCGGCCGCGCAACTTCGCGGCGAGCAGCCCGCGGGTATCCTCATCCTCGTCGCTGGCCGCATCGAGCACGCGGACCACATCGAAGTCCGTCGCATAGAGACCCACGAGCCATGCCGCAGCTCCGCGGACGCGCTGTTCTCCATCGTCCAGATCGAGCACCGCGCGGGCGCGCTCCCGCGCTCCCGCCCGCTCGAGCCACCGCTCGCAGATGACCGAGAGGATCTCTCGCTTCGCGCGAAAAGCCGCGTACACCGTGCGCGGGGCGACGCCCGCCTCGCGGGCGATGCCGTCCATGCTCGTCGAGCCGTAGCCGTCGCGAGCGAACAGGCGCTGTGCAGCATCGGCGATCCGGACACGGGTCGCCTCCGCCTGCTCCTGCCGGTAGGTGGAGCGGGGGGCCTTGACGGGCGCGGTCATGAGGTTCAGACTAGCCACTGCATACAATGCAGTATTGCTGCATTGAATGCATGACTGCTGAGAAGGAGTGACCATGAAGACCATCTCCCCCGCTGCGCACGTCGTCGAGCGGATGCTGCACGAGGGGTTCGCCGCGGGTGACACCGACATCGTCGACGAGCTGTGCGCCCCGGACCTCATCGAGCACCAGTTCGGCTTGACGGGCGAGGGGCCGGCCGCGATCGAGAAGGTCAAGCGCGGCATCCGGACGGTCCACGGAGCGTTCCCCGATCTGCGCTTCACCGTCGCGGACATCGCCGAAGACGGCGAGACGGTCTGGGTCCGCGCCGAAGCGACCGGGACCCACACGGGACCCTTCCTCGGCCCCCCGACGGGCCGCGAGGTTCGCTTCACCGTGATCGACGTCGCGACCGTCCGTGACGGACGCATCGTCGAGCATTGGGGCGTGCCGGATCGGTTCGCGATCCTGGCGCAGACCGGCGGTCTCGAGCGTCTGGGCGCCGGCTGAACCGACCTGCCCCTCGCGAGAGGGCGCGAATTCAGGGCAGCATGCCGCGGCGACCCTGCAGAACCGACCTCTCGCGAGGCAGCGGTCAGCGCCGGGTCTGCTCCGATCCGGACAAGCGCTGGGCGAGATAGATCGGGATGATGGAGACGAGCACGAGCACGACCGCGATCACCGACACGATCGGAGCCTGAGCGGGCCGGAACATGTTGTTCAGGATGAAGATCGGCAGTGTCGTGACCCCGGATCCGGCGGTGAAGGTCGTCACGATGATCTCGTCGAAGCTCAGGGCGAAGGCGAGCAGACCACCGGCCAGCAGCGCGGAGCGCAGCTGCGGGAACGTCACGAGGCGGAACGTGGTCCAGATCCCCGCCCCGAGATCGGCGGAGGCCTCCTCGAGCGACGTGCCGGTGCGGCGCAGGCGCGCGATCACGTTGTTGAACACCGTGACGATGCAGAACGTCGCGTGGGCGATCACCACGGTCCAGATCGACAGCGGTACACCCATGATCGTGCGGAAGAAGTTGTTCAGCGCGATACCCGTGATGATTCCGGGCAGGGCGATCGGAAGGATCACCAGCAGGCTGATCGCATCGCGCCCGAAGAACTCGAAGCGCTGCAGCGCGATCGAGATCAGCGTCCCGAGCACGAGCGAGATGAGCGTCGCGACGACCGCGACCTGCACGCTCGTGAGCACCGCCTCCCGCGCCCCGGCGCTCTGGAACGCCTTCGCCCACCACTCGAGGGTGAATCCGGGCGGCGGCCATGTGAGCGAGGTCGAGGTCGAGAACGAGTTGATGAGCACGACACCGAGCGGTACGTAGACCGCCACGAGGATCAGCCCCGTGACGGCCCCCAGCACGATCCGAGCGGTTCTTCCGAGTCGCATGCGTTCGTCCTAGAGGTTGTTCAGGGCGCCCGTGCGGCGCACGATCGCGAGGTAGCCGAAGATGATCACGATCGGGATGAGCGCGATCGCCGCCGCGAGCGGCAGATTGTTGGCCGCGCCGACGTTCGTGTAGACGAGGTTGCCGAGCATCTGATTCGCGCCGCCCACGATGTTGACCGTGATGTAGTCGCCGAGCGACAGCGAGAAGCTGAAGATCGTGCCGGCGATGATCGCGGGGAAGACGAGCGGAAGCACGACGCTCCCGAGCGTCCGCCATGTCTTGCCGCCGAGGTCGGCGGATGCTTCGAGCAGCGAGTCCGGAACCCGCTCGAGTCCCGCGTAGATCGGCAGGATCACGTACGGCAGCCAGAGGTAGGACAGCGTGATGATCGTGGCGGTGAGGCCGTAACCGGGCGTGTGCAGACCCAGGGGGGCCAGCATCCATTCGAGGATGCCGTCCTGCGAGAGCACGGAACGCCACGCGTACGCCTTCACGAGATAGCTCGCCCACAGCGGCATGAGCACCGCGATCAGCAGGATCCGCTGCGCCCGCGGCGAGGCGACCTTGGCCATGTAGAACGCGATCGGCAGCGCCAGGAGCACGTCGATCAGGGTCACGAGCAGCGCGACGCCGAGCGTGCGCAGCGTGACCGTCTGGTAGAGCGCGCCGGTGAGGACCGTGATGATGTTGTCCAGCGTCCACTCGGTGACGATCTCGCCCGTGAAGGCGTCGACCTTCCAGAACGCCGTCACCAGCAGCAGCACGAGCGCGACGATGTAGACCACGCCGAGCCAGAACAGCGGCGCCGACAGCAGCAGCGCCAGGCGCGTCCGCGGGTGGGCGGTGAGGAAGGACGAGAGCCGGCGCGGCGGGGTGTCGCGCGGCGGGGGCACGGCGCGCGGCGCTCGCTCTGCCACGGGGGTGGAAGTCATGTGTGCTCCGGGAGGGAACCGGGGGCGGCGGTTCGGGTCCGCCGCCCCCGGTGGCGGGAAGGGGTCAGCCCTTGATCTCGGACCAGGCTTCGGTCCAGGTGGAGTAGTCGACGCACTCCACGTCGGTGCGACCGTCGACGCACTCCGCGATCGGCGTGGTCCAATACCAGATCTGCGACGCGTACTCGGCGTCACCGGCGTGGTACGCCTCGCAGTCGTCACGGAAGTTGCACGCCTCCTGGCTGGAGGGCGCCTCGCCGAAGTAGGCCGTGGCCGCCGCGTTCGTCTCGGGGCTCGCGATCCAATCCAGCCACGCGTACGCGCAGTTCGGGCTCTTGGCCGCCGACGCGATCATCCAGGTGTCGGACCAGCCGGTCGCACCCTCTTCGGGCAGCACGACAGCGGTCGGCGCGCTCTCGCCTTCCAGGACGTTCTGGATGACCTGCCACGTGGTGCCCGCGACCGAGTCGCCGGTCTCGAACGCCGAGATCTCCTTCAGGTAGTCCGACCAGTACTCGCTGATGTGCGGGCGCTGCGCCTTCAGGAGGTCGACCGCCGCCTGGAACTGCTCCTCGTCCAGCGCGTACGGGTTCTCGATGCCGAGTTCGGGCTGGTGGGTCATCAGGTAGACCGCCGCGTCGGCGATGTAGATCGGCGAGTCGTACGCGGTGACCTTGCCGGTGTACTCCGACGCCTTGTCGAACACGATGTCCCAAGACGTGGGGGCCGGGGTGACGACCTCCGTGTTGTACAGGAGCAGGTTCGCGCCGTAGCCGTGGGGGATGCCGTACGAGACGCCGTCGACCGAGTTCCACGCCTGGTCCTTCAGGAAGTCGAAGATGCCGGCGTAGCTCGGGATCAGGTCGGTGTTCACCGGGGCGACGTCGCCGCCGGCGATCAGGCGCAGCGTCGCGTCGCCCGATGCCGCCACCACGTCGTAGTCGCCTGTCTTCATGAGGCTGACCGCTTCGTCGGAGGTGCCGTACGTCTTGGATTCGACCATGCATCCGGTCTGCTCCTCGAAGCCGGACACCCAGTCCACGGCGGGGTCGTTGCTGCCGTCCTCGACGTAGCCGGGCCACGCCAGGATCGAGACCGTGCCCTCCATCTCGCCGAGCTCGTCGGCGGCCTCGGTCGGACCGGCGCTGCCGCCCGAGCTCGTACCGCAGGCGGTGAGCGCGACGACCGCGCCGATCGCCAGGGTGGCGACGGCCGCGCCGCGCGCACCCCGTGTGATGTGCCTCATAGTTCTTCCTCTCGGTGCTGCGAGCCGGGGCGGACGCCTCGGCGGATGATCCCGGGTCAGGTTCCCGGGGGGATCAGGGCGACGACGTCCTCGTCGTGCCAGCTCAC
>JASBUD010000272.1 GCA_030148105.1 Microbacterium sp.
GGGATTATATGTTTTTTATGAACAATGCCTTAGGCCAAAACCTTGATTGGTTCTGGTATTATTGGCTGTTTACTACCGAATCGGTTAATGGCTCTATAAAAGATGTAAAAACCAATAAAAATAAAACCATTGTAACAGTACATCAGGCAGGTGAAATGCCTTCGCCAGTAGTATTACAAGTGGAGTTTGAAGCGGAAGGCCTTGCTATTAAAGCACCGGCCAATGCCAAAATGATTGATGCCAATACGGCCGTGCTTACATGGCCTGTTTCAGTATGGTTTAATGGAAACCGTACTTTTGATGCTGAACTGAATTTCGGCATATCGCCGGAGCAGCGACGTGCGTTCCTCGATACCGACGATGCGGGCGAGCGTCCCCTCGTCGCCGCTGCGGTCGCCGACGATGCGGGCCCGGTCGCCCGTCACGATCGGCATCCGTCGCAGCTCGCGCGCCCGCGTCGCCAGCACGCGCCGCTCGTGCGGGCCGTCCTCGTCCGCGAGCACGGTGTACCGGCCGCGGTCCACCCCCAGCACCCGTGCGACCTCGGCGTCCGCGTGAGCAGGACGACGCTTCGTGCGCGGGCGGTTCGCCTTCGGGTTGGGCCGGGACCGCAGGGTGGTCTCGTCGAACTCCTCGTCGTCTTCGTCGTCGTCGTCGAGCCAGCTCACCGTGCGCCGATCGCCTCAGGACGCAAGGTCGTGCTCGGGTTCGGCGTGGGCTGCGTCGTCGGATCCGGCGAGCATCTCCGCCCACAGCTCAGGGAATTCGGGCATCGTCTTCGCGGTGGTGCCGATGTCGTCGACCTCGACGCCGTCCACGACGAGGCCGATCAACGCGCCGGTCGTCGCCAGACGGTGATCGTGGTGCGCCGGCCAGATCCCGCCGTGCAGGGGACGGGGGACGATGCGGATGCCGTCCTCCAGCTCGTGCGCCTCACCGCCGAGCGCGCGGAGGTTGCCCACGAGCGCCGCGATGCGGTCGGTCTCATGCCCGCGGATGTGTCCGATGCCGTAGAACGTGCTCTCGGAGTCAGCGAACGCGGCGAGGGCGACGAGGGTGGGGGTGAGCTCGCCGACGGCGGAGAGGTCGAGATCGACTCCGGCGATCGCCGGTCCGCCGGTCACCGTGAGGGCACCGCCGCGACGCACCGCTCGCGCGCCCATCAGGGTGAGGATCTCGCTGAGCTGGTGACCCGGCTGCGTCGAATGCGCGGGCCAGCCCGTGACGCCGACGCTTCCCCCGGCGATCATGGCCGCGGCCAGGAACGGGGCCGCGTTGGAGAGATCGGGCTCGATCGCGACGTCCTTCGCGCGCACCGGCCCGGCGGGCACGACCCACTCCCCGGCAGCGGGGCGCTCGACGTGGACACCCCGGTGGGCGAGCGACTCGATCGTCATGTCGATGTGCGGAACGCTCGGCAGGCGCTCCCCGCGATGGATGAGGTGCAGTCCGACGTCGAATCGAGGTGCGGCGAGGAGCAGTCCCGACACGAACTGGCTGGACGCACTCGCATCCACCACCACTTCGCCACCGCGCACGTGCCCGTGACCTCGGACGACGAACGGCAGCGACCAGTGCCCGCCGTCGTCGATGTCGACGCCGACGTCGCGGAGAGCCTTGATCATCGTGCCCATCGGACGGTGCAGCGCGCTCTCGTGGGCGGTGAGGGTGACCTCGCCCTGCGCGAAGCCGGCCAGACCGGCGATGAAGCGCATCACGGTGCCGGCCTGCCCGCAGTCGACGACGCTCGACCCCCGCAGCGGCCAGATCGGCGAGACGACCAGGTCGTCGCCGAAGCGGCCGATGCCGGGTTCGGGGTCGACGCCCACGCCCAGGGCGCGCAGCGCCTCGATCATGCGGACGGAGTCGTCGGAGTGCAGGGGCGCGGTCAGGCGACTGGGTCCGTCGGCCAGGGCGGCCAGGATCAGCTCGCGATTGGTCAGCGATTTCGAGCCGGGCACCGTGATGCCCGCCCGCAGGGGACCGGTCGCCCTCGGCGCGCGCCAGTGATCGGGCGCGGCCGGTGCACGGTCATGGGAATACCGGTCGCCTGTCATCGGGTTCTACCCTACTGAACCGCTGCTGACCGCCGTCAGAAGCGCCGCCGGAGAAACGGGAGTGTGATGATCGCGACCCTCGATCGACCCGACCTCAGCAGAGTCGATCTGCTCGATGTCGGGTGGGATGCCGCCGCCGTAGACTGGCACGCGATGAACGACGAGGCAGAAGCCAAGGGCGCGGCCCGCACCGAGTTCGAAGTGCAGGCGCTTCCCTTCATGGATCAGCTGTACGCCGCCGCGATGCGGATGACGCGCAACCCCGCGGATGCCGCCGACCTCGTGCAGGAG
>JASBUD010000284.1 GCA_030148105.1 Microbacterium sp.
AACGACGACAGCCTGTTCACCCTGATCGGCGAGATCCCGGAGCTCATCCGCAATCTTGTGATCGCCGAGGTCGACGCCGGCAAGGCGTGGGTGCGCCGGACGTCGAAAGACGCGGGCATCGGCGCGGCCTGGCTCGCCGTCGCGATCTTCCTCCTGTTCTGGGCGCTCGGCGTCATGGTCGCCTTCGCGATCATCGGCCTCGGCAGCTGGATGCCGTACTGGCTGTCCGCCCTGATCGTGCTCGTGTCGCTGCTGCTCGGGACGGCGCTGTTCGTGCTGCTCGGCATCCGGCGATTCCGCAAGGTCGCGCGCTCGCAGAACCCGGTGCAATCCATCGTCCAGGACGTCCAGGAGGTGCGCGATGAGCTCTGACTCTCCCGTTCCCGTCTCGCGCGCGACGGTCGCCGTGCCGCGCACCGCAGTCCCGATCGGCATCACCGACCCGGTCGAACAGGCCCGCGCCGAGCTGAAGGCCGCGCTCGCCGCGATCGAGGAGAAGGCCAACGTCCCCAAGCGGGTCGCGCTGGCCACGGATCGCGGTGTCGTGAAGGCCCGGGCGTTCTCGCGCAAGAATCCGGGTGCCGCGACGGCCGCGGTCGTGGCCGGAGCCGCGGCGGTCGGCCTGATCGTCTGGGCAGCCGTACGCCTCTACGCCCGCTGATCAGGCCCTTCGCGTCGTGCGCCGGCGCGGCCGACCACCGCCCGGAGTATGCTCGAACGGTCAGGCAGTGCAATGGTGCGAATGCTGCCGACGGCGTTGACCACAAGACCCGAGGTCTGAATTCGTCTGTCGGTTGCTCGATCTTGGGGCGGCTGACCGCGCACCACGAGAGCCCAACACCATGAACCACGTTCCACAGCAGCCCAAGCCCCTCGCGGGATGGCGCGTGCTGGTGCCGCGCGGGGGCCCGTGGGGCGACGGTGTCGCGGCGAGTCTGCGCAACCAGGGGGCCATTCCCGTCGTCGCGCCGCTCATCAACTTCGCGCCGACGAACGACCAGGAGTCGCTCGACCGGGCGCTCGCCGATCTCGAAGCCGGCGCGTTCGACTGGCTCACGGTGACCAGCGCCACCACCGTCGACGTTCTGTTCGCGCACCGGACGTCGATCCCGGCCCAGACGAAGGTCGCCGCGGTGGGCGAGACGACCGCCGCTGCGCTCCAGGCGGTCGGGTATCGCGTCGATCTCGTCCCCGAGCGCGACAACTCCGCCGCGGGCATGGCCGAGCAGATGATCGCGATCGAGCCGGAGGCGCGCGACATCCTGACGCTCCGCAGCGAGATCGCCAAGCCTGTCCTGACCCGTCTCCTCGTCGAGGCCGGCCACCGCGTCCGCAGCGTCGTCGCCTATCGCACGGTGGGTGTCCCGGTGACCGAGCGCATCGGGCACGACGTCCGCAGCGGCCGCATCAACGCGATCCTCGTCACGAGCGGCTCGGTCGCCGAGCAGGTGCGCCTGCAGTTCCCCGAGATCCCCGATTCGACGGTCATCGCCGCGATCGGACCCCGCACCGCGAAGGACGCCCGCCGCGCCGGGCTCTCCGTGGACGTGATCGCCGCCACGCAGACCGTCGACGCCCTGATCGATGCGGTCGCCCGCTTCACCCTTCCGCACGCCGCGGACGAATTCGCGCCTTGACCCGCGTCGTCGTCCTCGCCGGCGGTGTCGGGGGCTCGCGGTTCTGCCTCGGCATGCGCGCCGCGCTGCAGGGGCGAGCGGATGCCGGGAGTGCAGCATCCGCCCCGTTCACGATCGTGGTGAACACCGGTGACGACCTGTGGCTGTCGGGCGTGCGCCTGCAGCCCGACGTCGACTCGATCGTGTACGCGCTCGCCGGCGTGAACGACACCGAGCGCGGGTGGGGCCGCGCGGGCGACAGCGAGCGGGTCAATCACGAGCTGCAGGCCTGGGGCGCCGGGTGGCCGTGGTTCACGCTCGGCGACCTGGACCTCGGCACGCACCTCGCCCGCACCGGGTGGCTGCGCGACGGACTCACCCCGACCGAGGTCGTCGCCCGCCTGTCGGCGCGCTGGCCGCTCGGAGCCCGGCTGCTGCCGATGACCGACGCCGAGGTCGACACGTACGTGACGCTCGCCGACCCCGGCGAGCGCACGATGCACTTCCAGGAGTGGTGGACCCGGCATCGGGCCGCGCTGGCGCCCCTGCGGTTCGAGAACCCCGGAATCGCCGCGGCGGTGCCGGCACCGGGCGTCGCCGAGGCGATCGCCGCGGCCGACGTCGTGGTCCTCGCGCCGTCGAATCCGGTCGTCTCGATCGGCCCGATCCTCGCCGTCCCCGGCATCCGCGAGGCGCTGCGCTCCACCGCCGCCCGCGTCGTCGGGGTCTCGCCGATCATCGGCGGCCGGGTGGTTCGCGGCATGGCGGACGTGTGCCTGACCGCGATCGGGGTCGAGACCTCCGCGTCCGCGGTCGCCGCGCACTACGGCGCGCGCGCCGTGGGCGGCGTTCTGGATGCGTGGCTCCTCGCCGAGGAGGACGCGGCCGACGCCGATGCGGTGCGGGGGCTCGGCATCCGCCCCGTCGTCACGCCGCTCTGGATGCGCGATCTCCCCACGTCGGCGGCCCTCGCGGATGCCGCCCTCGCGGCCGCGCGCGCGACGAGCTGATCGAGCCGATGTTCGAGCTGACCTGGTTCGCGTGGGCGCTGCTGGGCGTCGCGGCGGTCGTGATCGGCCTCTCCAAGACCGCCGTCCCGGGAGCGGGGACCGTCGCGGTGGCGATCTTCGCGGCGATGCTCCCGGCGAAGCAGTCCACCGGGACGATCCTGCTGCTGCTGATCCTCGCCGACCTCTTCGCCGTCTTCACGTATCGGAAACACACGAACTGGCGCGCCCTGCTGCGCCTCGCGCCCGCCGTGGTCGCCGGCATCCTGCTCGGCGTCGTGTTCTTGTACTTCGCCGACGACGTGTGGGTGAAGAAGACGATCGGGGTCATCCTGCTCGTCGTGATCGCGATCACGCTGCTGCGCCGGCGCATGGGCGCGCAGGTGTCGGATGCCGGTCCGCATCGCGTCGCGGCGGCGACCTACGGCACGATCGGGGGGTTCACCACGATGGTCGCGAACGCCGCCGGACCGGTGATGTCGATGTACTTCCTCGCTGCGCGCTTCCCGGTGAAGGAGTTCCTCGGCACGGCCGCGTGGTTCTTCGCGATCGTGAACATCGGCAAGGTGCCCTTCTCGATCGGGCTCGGCCTGATCACGGTGCCGGGGCTCGTGGTCGACCTCGTGCTCGCCCCGCTCGTGATCGGCGGTGCCCTGTTCGGCCGCTGGCTCGCCGGTCGCCTGAATCAGACGGTGTTCGAACGGCTCGTGATCGCCTTCACGGTGATCGGTGCGGTCTACCTGCTGATCTGATCATCGGCCCGACAGCACCCGGGCGGTGCGGGGACCGAGGCCGAGGGTCATCGCGTCCAGCAGCTGGTCTGCCGTGTCGACGTCGCGGCGGAGCGTCGAGGTCTCGTCGACGTCCAGGGGCGTGCATCCGAGGCCGACGTGGCGCACGAAGGACCCTTCGCCGAACGACGAGCGGAACGGGACGCCGGCCGCTGCCGTCACGAGGGTGGTCCCGGTGCCCTCCTCATCGGCGACGACGGCGCGGGGTACCGCCGAGGAGTCGCGGAGGGCCGTCGCGAGATCCTCGGCGCGCAGGGCGGGGAGGTCTCCGAGAAGCGCGGCGCGCGGCATCCCCTCTCCGGCCGCGGCCGCTCCCGCGGCGACCGCCGCATCGATGCCGCGCAGCGCTCCGTCCCCCTCCGGCACGAACCGCAGGCCGGGGATGTCGAAGGCGAGCGCCGGCAGGGCGCCGTCATCGGTCACGACGAACACCTGCGCGACCTCGGAGCAGGACGCTGCGGCCGCGATCGTGTCCAGCGCGATCGCGCGCGCGAGGGTGACCCGGTCGACATCGGCCAGATGCAGGCGGGACTTGCCGACCGCGCCGGGCTTGACCGGGATGACGACCGCCCAGCCGGAGCCGGGCCCGGTCACTCCCCGAACCGCGCCCGCAGCCGCGGAAGCACCTCGGTGCCGTACATCCGGAGGAACTCCTCCTGGTCGTGCCCCGGGTCGTGGAAGACCAGGTGACGGAAGCCCAGGTCGACGTACTGCGCGATGCGCTCGACGTGCTCCTCGGGGTCGGTCGAGACGATGAAGCGCGACGCGGCGCGCTCGATCGGCAGCTCGGCCGCGCGGCGCTGCATCTCGATCGGGTCGTGGATCCCCATCTTCTCCTCCGCCGACAGCGCGAGCGGGGCCCAGAAGCGGGTCTTCTCCAGCGCCACCTCCGGGTCGGGGTGCAGCGAGACCTTCACCTCGATCAGCGTGTCGACCGCGCCCTCCTCGCGCCCGGCCTTCTGCAGGCCCTCCGCGAGTGCCGGCAGCAGCGTGTCGGTGTACAGCGCCGGGTCCTTTCCGCTCGTCGTGATGTAGCCGTCCGCGATGCGTCCGGCCAGACGGGTCGCGGCGGGGCCGGAGGCGCCGATGTAGATCGGCACCTTCTGGTCGGCGGGCGGGCGGTCGTAGATCGTCGCGTCGTGCGTGGAGTAGTAGGCGCCGTCGAACGTGACCCGCTCCTCGGCCCACAGCTTCTCGATCAGGCCGATCGACTCCTTGAGACGCTGGAAGCGCTCCGGCGGGTCGGGCCAGTCCAGTCCGAGGGTCACTTCGTTCAGGGCCTCGCCGGTGCCGACGCCCAGGATGATCCGGCCCGGGTACATCACGCCGAGCGTCGCGAACGCCTGGGCGACGACGCCCGGGTGATAGCGGAACGTCGGGGTCAGCACCGAGGTGCCCAGCACGATGCGCGACGTCCGCGCACCGACCGCCCCCATCCACGGGATCGCCGCGGGGGCGTGCCCGCCGTCGTGCATCCACGGCTGCAGGTGGTCGGACACGAACACCGAGTCGAAGCCGACCTCTTCGGCCAGCACGGCGAAATCGGCGAGCTCGTTGGGTCCGAACTGCTCGGCGGAAGCCTTGTAGCCCAGACGCAGGGGGAAGGTCATGATGCTCCTCTCGGCGCGCCCGATGCGGGGGCGTGCACCTCTCGGGGGTCGGCGGTGATGAATTCGGAGCCGTCGGCGCGCGCGAGCCGGGCGCGGAACGCGTCGACGGTGCCCGGCCACAGCAGGGTGAGGCGACCGGAGCGGTCGTCGACGTACCAGTTGCGGCATCCGCCGGTCATCCACCGCGTGGACGCCGCCGCCTCGGCGATCTCGGCGGTGTACGTCCGCTCGGCTGCGGGGTCCACGTGCAGGGTGCGTCCCGCGCGCCCGTCCAGGACCCGGCTGACGTAGGACGCCTGCTCCTCGATCATCAGGACCGACGACGAATGGCCGAGCGAGGCGTTCGGGCCGTTGAGGACGAACATGTTGGGGAACCCGGCCACGACGGTGGAGGCGAAGGAGGTCATCCCCTCCGACCAGTGGGCCGCGAGCGTCCGGCCGCCCGTCCCGCGCACGAGGTCTGCGTACGGCTGGCGGGTCGAAGCGAACCCCGTCGCGAGCACGAGTGCGTCGACGTCGTGCCGGGAGCCGTCCGAAGCGACCAGCGTCGACCCCTCGACGGCGGACAGCGCCCCCCGCACGAGGGTCACGGCGTCCGATGCCACTGCCGGATAGAAGTCATCCGAGAGCAGCACGCGCTTGCAGCCGAATGCGTAGTCGGGTGTGAGCGCGGCGCGCAGCGCGGGATCGGCGACCTGCCGTTCGAGGTGCGCGCGTGCCACGGCCTCGGCCTCGGCCGCGGCTGCGGAGTCGCCGGAGCGAGAGGCGAAGCGCGCCTCGCCCTCGGCGTAGAGGTCGGCCCTCAGCGCTTCGAGCGCCTGCGGGGTGGCTGCGAACCGTGCGCGATCGGCGTCCGAGTAGGAATCGCCGCCGCGCGGCACGATCCACGCCGCGGTGCGTTGGAGGAGCGTGACATGCGCCGCCGTGCGGGCGAGCTCGGGCAGGATCTGGATCGCACTGGCACCCGTGCCCACGAGAGCCACGCGCGCGTCGGCGAGATCGGCCGTGTGATCCCAGCGGGCCGAGTGGAAGAGGGGTCCGGGGAAGCTCTCGAGCCCGTCCACGTGCGGGATCGACGGCTCGGTGAGGCGCCCGCACGCGAGGACGAGGACGTCGGCGGTGAACGACTCCTGCGCGCCACCGGTGCGGATCCGCCAGAGCGATGCCTCGGCATCCCAGCGGGCGTCGAGCACCGGCGTCTGCAGGTGGAGGCGCTCGCCGAGGTGCTCGCGCTCGGCCACGTCCTCCAGGTAGCGGCGGATCTCGGGGCCGGTCGCGAAGACCTCGGACCAGTCCGGGTTCGGATGCGCGGCGAATCCGTACAGGTGCGACGGCACGTCGCACGCGACGCCCGGATACGTGTTGTCGCGCCAGGTGCCGCCGACCGAGGCGCCGCGCTCGAGGAGGACGAAGTCCTCGCGACCGGCGCGGCGCAGCGCGATCGCCATGCCGAGACCCGCAAAGCCCGCCCCGACGATCGCGACCTCGACCCGGGTGGCGGTCATCGCAGCCCCGGTTCGCGGTAGTCGGTCGTGCGCACGCGGAACGGGCGGAACATTCCGGCGGCCAGGCGGGCGGCATCCGCCACCGGCAGTTCGAGCCCGTGCTCGATGCCCGCTTCGGGCAGCACGCGGCCGTCCAGCAGCGTGCCGCCGAGGTCGTCGCCGCCGGAGCGCAGCAGCGTGGTCGCAACGTCACGCCCGACGCGCGTCCACGGGATCTGGACGTGCGGGATGCTGCCGCTCAGCAGCAGGCGCGACACGGCGACCATCGCGCGGTGCTCGTCCAACGCGGAGCGGCCGGCGACGAGCGGTGTGCCGCCGACCGGACCGGGCAGCGGAATCGGCACGAACTCGGTGAATCCGCGCGTCTCCTCCTGGATCCCGCGCAGGCGCCGCAGGTGCGCGATGCGCTCCTCGGCGCTCTCGACGTGTCCGTAGAACAGGACGCTCGTCGAGCGGAAGCCCGCCCGGTGGGCGGCCGTGATGCCCTCGACCCAGCGGTCGATCTCGAGGTCCGTCGGCGCGATCAGGGCGCGGACGCGCTCGCTCAGGACCTTGACGCCCGTCCCCGGGACGGTGTTCACCCCGGCCTCGCGCAGGGCGTCCAGAGCGCCCGCCAGACCCAGGCCGCCGCGGTCGGCGAGGTCGCGCACGTCCTGCGGGCGGTACGCGTGGAGGTGGATGCCGGGGACGGCGTCGCGGATCGCGCGGGCGATCTGCAGGTAGGCCGTCGGGTCCTCGGTGTCGGGGAGGAGGCCCTGCACGCAGACCTCGGTGGCACCGAGGTCTGCGGCATCCGTCGCGATCGCCGCGACGTCGTCGAGTCCGAACGTGCCGGGTTCGCCCGTCGGGGTGCTGCGGAAGCCGCTGGAGGTCAGGTTGCGGTTGACCACGAGCGTCACCGCCTCGCCGACGGTGTAGCGCCGCACGTCATCGGCCGTGGCGGTCAACGCGTCGAGCTCGGCGCCCGTCGCACCGAGCAGCCGCGCCCATTCCTCGTCGTACAGGCCGAGCGGGTCGGCCGCCGCGCGCTCCGCGTCCCGGCTCCCGCGACTGCTCCCGCGAGAGGGCACAAATGTACGCGACACGCCGGGAGAACCGGTCGTTTCTGCCCTCTCGCGAGCGGCAGGGGCGGCCAGACCCGTCGCGGGGTCGGCGACGGCGGCGACCGCGGGGTGCAGGGCCTCGTCGATCCAGGTCTGCGCGCCGAGCACGAACTCCGGCTGCGCGGTCAGCCGCTCGCGCAGCGCGAACCCGAGCTCGGCGGTCCGCGCCTCGAGGTCGGACAGGTGCGGCCAGGGCCGCTCGGGGTTCACATGATCGGCCGTGAGCGGCGAGACGCCGCCCCAGTCATCGGCTCCGGCGCGGACGAGGAGCGCGAACTCGGCGGGATCCGACAGGTTCGGCGGCACCTGCACGCGCATGCGGGGACCCAGGACGAGCCGGGCGACCGCGACCGCGGCGACATACTCCCGCACGGAGGCGTCGGGGGCGGACTGCATCGCGGTGCGGGGCTTCGCGCGGAAGTTCTGCACGATCACCTCCTGCACATGCCCCTGCCCTTGGACGGCATGACGCTCGTGCGCGTCGCGGATCGCGACGAGCGATTCGGCGCGGTCGCGGAGGGTCTCGCCGATGCCGACCAGGATGCCGGTCGTGAACGGCACGCGCTCCCGTCCGGCGTCCTCGATCACGGCGAGCCGCACGTCGGGGTCCTTGTCGGGCGAGCCGAAGTGCACCTGGCCCGGCTCCTCGTACAGCCGACGCGACGTCGTCTCGAGCATCATGCCCATCGACGGCGCGGTGGGGCGCAGCATCCGCAGCTCGTCCCGCGTCATGACACCGGGGTTGAGGTGGGCGAGCAAGCCGGTCTCGGCCGTGATGAGCCGCGCCATCGCGCCGACGTAATCCAGCGTCGAGGCGTACCCGTGCTCGTCGAGCCAGGCGCGGGCCTCGGGCCACCGGTCCTCGGGCCGGTCGCCGAGGGTGAGGAGGGCCTCCTTGCATCCGAGCGCCGCGCCCTGCCGGGCGACCGTGAGCACCTGCTCCGCCGACATGTACGTGGGCTTGTGCAGCTTCTGCAGCTGCGCGGGCGTGTCCACGAAGATGCAGTAGTGGCAGCGGTCGCGGCACAGCGTCGTGAGGGGGATGAAGACCTTGCGCGAGTAGGTGATCACGCCGGGCCGATCGGATGCCGCCAGCCCGGCGTCGCGGACGGACCCGGCGATCTGCAGCAGGCGCTCGAACTCCGCGCCCCCCGCGCCGAGGAGCGCTTCGGCGTCATCGGCGGTCAGGGCGATTCCCGCGGAGGCTCGGTCGAGGGCGGCGCGGACCTGGGAGCGGTCTGCGGCTCGCGCGGGTTCGAGCAGAGTCACCGGTCCAGTCTTGCACCGCGCGCCGTCGACGGGCTCCGCGATCGTTGCCGGTCCGTAAGCAAAACCCTCTGTGAGCGCCGGGAGCCGCTGGCAGACTAGAGGCCATGGTGACGCTCCTGCTCGACTCGACGCAGCTCGAGATCGTGCTGTCGGGCGCTGAGAAGGCACTCTCATTCCGCCGTGGGAATGTGCGGATCGACCGCTCCACCATCGCGAAGGTGCAGCTCACCGACGACGCGTGGACGTGGCTGCGAGGCGTGCCCAGCCCCGGAACGCACGTCCGCGGCGTCATCGCGATGGGCACGTGGCGCTC
>JASBUD010000152.1 GCA_030148105.1 Microbacterium sp.
CGTCGAGGTCAGCGCGCGCATCGTGCTGACCGGACCGCACAGCATGCACATCAGCACGCGGGTCTCCACCGCCGACCCGCGCACCCCCGATGACCTGACCCTCACGACACAGTGCCTGAGCGTGTTCGTCGTTCCCGGTGACGACGGCGTCGCGCTGCCGGTGCCGGTCTGGGAGCCGGTCCTCCCGGAGGACGTGCGTCTGCACGAGCACGCGCGCGAGATCGTGGCCCTGCGCGAGACGATCGTCCCGCTCGCCGCGTCCCTCACGCTCGAGCCGTAGCCCGGGGGTCTGCAGAACTCCACGGATCCGGTCTGATCAGGCCCGATCCCGCGCGAATCCGGCGATCGGCGTCTCGGTTCTGTGGAGTTCTGCAGGCGTGGGCTCGACCGGTTGTGCACGCGGCGACCGCTGCATGGCGCCGATGGGGCTGGTGCCGGGGGTGGCACTTCGGCTATTCTGTTCGATATACGTATATATGTGCGCAGAGCGAACGCATTGGGGGCGAAATGATTGACAAGACCCTCCGGAACGCCGCGGCGGCGGTCGCCGGCATCGCCGACGGCTCGACCGTCATGATCGGAGGGTTCGGTCGCGCCGGACAGCCGGTCGAGCTCATCGATGCGCTCATCGCGCAGGGCGCGGGCGACCTCACGATCGTGGCGAACAACGCGGGCAACGGCGACACGGGCCTGGCGGCACTGTTGGCGGCGAAGCGCGTGCGCAAGATCATCTGCTCCTTCCCGCGCCAGCACGACTCCTGGGTGTTCGACGGCCTGTACCGCGCGGGCGAGATCGAACTCGAGATCGTGCCGCAGGGCAACCTCGCCGAGCGCATCCGCGCCGCGGGCGCCGGCATCGGGGCGTTCTTCTCGCCGACCGGCGTCGGCACCGAGCTCGCCGCAGGCAAAGAGGCCCGCATTATCGACGGCCGCGACTACGTGCTCGAATACCCCATCCGCGCCGACGTCGCCCTCATCAGCGCACTGAAGGCCGACCGCTGGGGCAACCTCGTCTACCGCGAGACCGCGCGCAATTTCGGTCCGATCATGGCGTCGGCCGCGACCACCTCGATCGTGCAGGTCGACGAGATCGTGCCCCTCGGCTCGCTCGATCCCGAGACGGTCGTCACCCCCGGCATCTTCGTCGACCGCGTCGTCGCCGTCGACGAACGAGCCTGGCTTCACGGGGGAGCCTTCGTCGGAGGCGTCGATCTCGAGGGCCGGCCGGTGGCGGCATCCGTGAATGGAGCAGCCGAATGAGCACCCGCATCAGCCGCGAGGACCTCGCCCGGCGCATCGCCACCGACATCCGCGAGGGGTCCTACGTCAATCTCGGCATCGGCGCGCCGACGCTCGTGGCCAACTTCCTGCCCGACGACCAGGAGATCGTCCTGCACACGGAGAACGGGCTGCTCGGGATGGGACCGGCGCCGGATGCCGCGCACGTCGACCCGGATCTGATCAACGCCGGCAAGCAGGCGGTGACCGCCCTTCCGGGGGCGGCGTACTTCCACCACGCGGACTCGTTCGGGATGATGCGCGGCGGCCATCTCGACGTGTGCGTGCTCGGCGCGTTCCAGGTGTCCGAGGGCGGAGACCTGGCGAACTGGTCGACCGGGGCGCCCGGCTCGATCCCCGCGGTCGGCGGCGCGATGGACCTCGCGATCGGCGCCAAAGCCGTCTACGTCATGACCGACCTGCTCACCAAGACCGGCGAGTCCAAGCTCGTCGTCGCGTGCACGTATCCGCTCACCGGCGTCGGCTGCGTCACCCGGGTCTACACCGACCACGCCGTGTTCGACGTGACGCCCGACGGGTTCGCGGTGCGCGAAGCGTTCGGCGACAACACGGTCGCGTCGCTGTCCGAGCTCACCGGTCTGACCCTTTCGGAAAGCGAGATCTGACATGCCCGCATCCTTCGTGTACGACGCCGTCCGCACCCCGTTCGGCCGGGCCGGCGGGGCACTGTCTTCCGTGCGACCGGACGACCTCGCCGCGGTCGTGATGCGCGCGATCGTCGAGCGGACCGGGCTCGACCCGGCGCGGGTGGACGACGTGATCTTCGGCGACGCGAACCAGGCCGGCGAGGACAACCGCAACGTCGCGCGATTCGGCGCGCTGCTCGCGGGCTTTCCGACGTCGGTGCCGGGTGTGACGGTGAACCGACTGTGCGGGTCGGCGGTGGAGGCCGTGATCCAGGGGTCGCGGGCGATCGAGGCGGGGGATGCCGACGTCATCCTCGCCGGCGGGGTGGAGTCGATGAGCCGGGCGCCGTACGTCGTGGAGAAGTCCGCGAAGCCCTTTCCCGCGACCGGCAACCAGACGATGTGGAACACCGCGATCGGCTGGCGCATGACGAACCCCGCGCTGCGCAAGGACTGGACGATCTCGAACGGGCAGTCGGCCGAGAAGCTCGCCGAGATCTACGGCATCTCGCGAGATGCGCAGGACGCGTTCGCGCTGCGCAGCCACCGGCTGGCAGCCCTGGGGTGGGATGCCGGAGCCTACGAAGACGAGATCGTGCAGGTCCCGGGGCATGAGCTGGAGAGGGATGAAGGCATCCGGGTCGACACGACGCTCGAGAAGCTCGGCGGCCTCACGGCGCTCTTCGCGGCGGAGGGATCGGTGACTGCGGGAAACTCGTCCTCGATCAACGACGGAGCCTCGGCGCTGGTGCTCGCCGCGGAAGGCGTGGTCGACGGTGAGCCGCTCGCGCGCATCGCCGGCCGCGCGGCGTTCGGCAACGACCCCGACGTCTTCGGTGTCGCGCCGGTCGAGGCCGCGAACCGCGCCCTCGCACGGGCCGGCAGGACGTGGGCCGATGTCGATGTCGTCGAGCTCAACGAGGCGTTCGCGTCGCAGAGTCTGGCGTGCCTGCAGTTGTGGCCCGAGCTGGATCCCGAGAGGGTGAACATCCACGGCGGCGCGATCGCGATCGGGCATCCGCTCGGCGCATCGGGCGGCCGCATCATCGGCCACGCGGCGCACGAGCTCGCGCGCCGCGGCGGCGGCGTCGCGGTCGCCGCGATCTGCATCGGGGTCGGCCAGGGGCTCGCCGTCGTGCTGGAGCGGTGAGGCACTCGTGCGCAACTCCTCAGTTTCGGGCGGATGCGACGCGTCCCGGGCCGAAATGCAGAGTCTGAGCACCGATACTGAGGAGTTCTGCACGCCCGCGATCGGTAGGGTGAGGCGGTGAGCGAGACCGCAGCGGCATCGAACGGCGATTTCGTGCAGTCGCTGGCCCGCGGTCTCGCAGTGATCCGCGCGTTCGACGCTGAGCACGCAGAGCTGACCCTCAGCGACGTCGCTCGCCGCGCGGACATGACCCGGGCCGCAGCGCGCAGGTTCCTCCTCACCCTCCAGACGCTCGGATACGTCGCCTCCGACGATCGGTCCTTCCGGCTGACACCGCGCGTGCTCGAACTCGGATTCAGCTACCTGTCCTCCCTCTCGCTCCCCGAGATCGTGCAGCCGCATCTCGAGTCGCTGTCCCGTGAGGTCGGCGAGAGCGTGTCCGCCGCGGTCCTGGACGGCACGGACATCGTCTACGTCGCCCGCGTCCCGACCCGCCGCATCATGAGCGTGCGCATCACGATCGGCACGCGCTTCCCGGCGTACGCGACGAGCATGGGGCGCGTTCTGCTGGCGGGGCTGCGCCCGTCCGATGCGGATGCCGTGCTCACGGCATCCGATCTTCGTCCGCTGACCGAACGCACGCTCGCCGGACCCGCGGTGTTGCGGGAGGAGCTCGCCGCCGTGCGCGCGCAGGGCTGGGCACTCGTCGACGGCGAGCTCGAGCCCGGTCTGCGCTCGGTCGCCGTGCCGCTGCACGGCCGCGACGGGCGCGTGGTCGCGGCGGTGAACGTGTCCACGAGCGCGACCAGGGATTCGGTCGAGCACGTGCGGGACGCGTATCTCCCCGCGCTCCGGGCAGCCGCCGCCGCGATCGATGCCGAGCTGCACCTGGTCTGACCGACCTCCCTCTTCCGCCGAGGTGGTCCCTCTTCCGCCGAGGTGGTGCATCTCCTCCCGAGGTGGTGCACACCATCTCGGGGATAAACCCACCATCTCGGGGATAAACCCACCATCTCGGGGGGAAACACACCATCTCGGCAGTGGGGGCATCCAGGATGGTTACGCGGGCATCAGGCGAACTTATGCCGAAAACGGACTAAATCGTCTAGCCTGGTGAACACGGCGTGACGACGCGCCGTCTGGTCGCGTTCCGCGCGATCGCCCTTCACCAAGAGAGCGACCTCATGCTCCTCGAGCGAAACCTCATCCAGTCCGTCGGATTCCGCAACGTCCGCGAGGACGGCGAGATCACCGGCTTCCAACTTCGGCTGCGGATGCCG
Source organism: Microbacterium sp. (assembly GCA_030148105.1). Classification (GTDB taxonomy): domain Bacteria; phylum Actinomycetota; class Actinomycetes; order Actinomycetales; family Microbacteriaceae; genus Microbacterium; species Microbacterium lacus. The sequence goes on from JASBUD010000152.1 coordinate 4,356, forward strand.
TCCTACCGCGGGATGGCGGCATCCCTGATCGACGGCGTCGCGGTGAAGGTCGGCGACCTCGTCGACGTCCCCGCCGACGTGCCGCTGTGGACGCTTCAGGGAAAGACCTACACGCTCGTAGAGCTGTGGGAGAGCGACGGCGTCCGCTGGCCGCTCGAAGACGCGGCGATCATCACGGTCCCGCACCCCGGGGGCCTTCCCGACGGCGTGCACGAAGTGTCGATCGAACTGCGGCTGCGCATGTCGTACATCCCGCAAGAGCATCAGCCCTCGACCTACGCCGTCACCAAGCACGTCACGCTCTCGCCCGAGGCGAGTGGCGCGCCGTTTCGCTACAGCGTGAGCCTGTACAGCTTCATGGGCGACTACGGCACCGTGCTCGACCTCGAGACCGCGATGGCCGGCATCGCCGATCTGGGTGCCACCGGCATCGAGATCCTCGGCGAGGGGCACATCCCGAACTACCCGAACCCGACGCAGGAGTGGGTCGACGACTGGTTCCGCCTGCTCTCGACCTACGGGCTGGAGCCCACGAACTACGGGTCGTGGATCGACACCCGGCTGCACTCCAGCGGCCCGAACGGGCGGGACATGACGGTCGAGGAGGGCGTGCAGCAGCTCCAGCGCGACCTGCGACTCGCCAAGCGTTTGGGCTTCCGGTTCGTCCGGCCGAAGATCGGAGTCGTCTCGAGCGACCTCGTCCCGCACCCGATCTGGACCGAGGTCATCGAGCAGAGCCTTCCGCTCGCCGAAGAGCTCGACGTCATCATCTGCCCCGAGATCCACTCGCCGACCCCGATCAAGCACGAGGTCGTCGACGAGTACATCGAGTTCATCGAGCGCACCGGAACGAAGCACTTCGGCATCCTTATCGACACCGGCATTTTCCAGGACCGCCCGATCCCACTGAAGCCCGGCGAGCTGCCCGGCCGTCGCCCGGCGTTCCTCGACGGCATCGGCGTCGACCCCGCCGACTTCGCCGCCGTCGCCCCCTACGTGGTGTTCATCCAGGCGAAGTTCCACGACATCGACGAGAACCTCCACGACCAGCAGATCCCGTGGGAGCCCGTGCTCGCCGCGCTCACGGACGCCGGCTACACCGGCTATCTCTCCAGCGAATACGAGGGCGAGCGCGAGCCGTGGCGCTCGATCGAGCAGGTGCGCCGCCAGCACTCGCTCATGCGCCAGGTCGCCGACGCGCTCTGACACCGACAAGACAGCTCCGAAGAGGAACACGACAATGCCCAACGGACTCATCGCCGAAGACAGCCTCCGCCCGCACCCCGACGGCCTCGCGCTCACGCTCACCCTGCCCTGGTACCGCAGCCTGTGGCTGTCCTCCGTGGGGACGATCACGCTGACGATCGACGGGGCGGAGGTGCCGGCATCCGACCTCGCGTTCGAGCTGAAGGGGCAGCGCTACACGCTCGACCAGCTCCCCCAGCAGAGCGAGACGCTGTGGTACCTCCAGGAGCACCCGTTGCTGATCGTCCGTCGCGAGGCACCGATCGCGCTCGGCGAGACGCATGACGTCGAGATCTTCGGCGAGCTGCGTCTGCCGTACATGCAGATCGCGCCCGGCCAGGACGGCGGGCCGGGCATGTACGTCCCGAACATCGTCCGCCAGTCGTTCACGCTGACCTCGACAGACGCGGATGCCGCGCCCCGGGCCCTCGTGTCGGACATCGCCCCGCCCCCTCCGGCGACCGACGCGGACCCGTTCAAGCTCGGGCTGACGCTGTACTCCGCCAGCGCGGAGTTCCGCGCCGGCTGGTACGACTTCGACTCGCTGCTCGGTCGCGTCGCCGAGCTAGGGATCGGCCCCGGCATCGAGATCGTCGCCTCGCAGGTCGTTCCGACGTACCCGCTGATCACCGACGAGTTCGTCCGCGAGTGGCGCAGCGCGTTCGAGCGCTACGGATTCGATGAGAGCTCGTTCGGGGCGAACCTCGACATGGGCCGCCGCCGCGACCGCGACATGACCGATGACGAGGAGTTCGCCTTCAGCGAGTTGCTCTTCCGCGGCGCGCACAAGCTCGGCTTCCCGCTCGTGCGCATCCAGAGCGCCAAGCCGGCACTTCTTCGTCGGCTCCTGCCGATCGCCGAGCAGCTGAACCTGAAGCTCGCGTACGAGATCCACGCCCCGATGGGGCCGAATGCTCCTCAGATCATGAAGGTGCGCGAGGTCTACGACGAGCTCGATTCGCCGCTGCTCGGGTTCGTCGCGGACTTCTCGTCGACGATGCACGCGATGTCGCCGACCCTGCTGCGCGCGGTCCAGCGCGCGGGCCTGGACGACGGGGCCCTCGCGAAGCTGCAGGCGATCTGGGCCACCGACGCGACGATGCAGCAGCGCCAGCAGGAGTTCATCGGCTACCTGAAGAGCCGCGACTTCGACCCGGGGCGCCTCGGCTCGTTCGCGCACCTCGCGTTCAACATGCACGGGCACGTCGCCCCGCAGGAGTGGGCGGACATCATGCCGCAGATCCTGCACGTGCACGCGAAGTTCTACGACATCGACGACAACGGGCTGGAGCCGGCGATCGACTACCCCGAGCTCGTGCGCGTCTTCGTCGAGGGCGGCTATCGCGGCTACTGGTCCAGCGAATGGGAGGGCCACGCATTCGCGGAGCTCGGGGAGGTCGACCCGCTCCTGCTCGTGCGCAAGCAGCACGACCTGATCCGCCGGTCGATGCGAGAGCTGCAGCCGGCATGACCGGGGAACCCGCCGGCATGACCGACGTCGATGCGCCCGACTTCCGGCGGCTGCCGTTCCCGGAGGCCGTCCGCTGGCTCGCCGAGCACGGAGAGCCGGCCGACCCGAGGCCGGACATCGACACGGCGTCCCTGAGGCGCCGCTTCCCGCACCTGGTGGACGTCGAGATCGCAGATCTCCGCATCGACGGCCCGCACGGCCGGCTCATCCCGGCGAGGCTGTATCGGGATGCCGGCGCCCCGGCATCCGGTCGCGCCCTCGTCTGGGTCCACGGCGGTGCGTTCATCGGCGGGCATCTCGACATGCCCGAAGCGAACTGGGTCGCGCTCGAGCTCGCTGCGCGCGGGATCCCGGTGCTGTCGGTCGACTACGTCAAGTGCCTCGGCGATGTGCACTTCCCCGAGCCGACGGACGAGGTCCGTGCCGCCTTTACCCATGCCGTCGCGCACGCCGCCGAGCTCTTCGGCGTCCCTTCCGACGCCGTGCTGCTGGGCGGGGCGAGCGCGGGCGGCAACCTCACAGCGGGCGCGGTCGCGCAGCTGCAGGACGCCGGTGACCCGGTACCGGCCGGGCTGGTGCTCGTGTACCCCGTGGTCCACCCCAACGGCCCCGAAGCCTCGGAGGTCGTCGACCTCGCCTCGCCCCACGGGCAGCTCGCGCTGAACTTCGCCGGGTCGGACGAGGCGCTCCGCGACCCCCACGCGTTCGCCGCCCTCGGGCGGGTCGCCGGCTTCCCGCCGACGCTCGTGGTCGTGTGCGAGAAGGACGACCTGCGACCCTCGGGCGAAGCGTTCGCCCGTCGGCTCGAGGATGCCGGCATCCGGGTCGCGCTGCACCTCGAGGTGGCTGCCGGTCACGGCCACATCAACGAGCCGTCCGACCCGACCGCGCTCCCGACGATCGAGACGATCGCCGAGTGGATCCGCGCGTGAATCAGGCGACGCTCGAACTGGTGCGCGCGAGCCTCCGCGGAGCGGTGGACGTCGAGGTGAGCCCGACCGGCCTGACTCCGCTGCGCCTGCCGGCGCGCGCACGGGCTCAGTCCGACTCGTACTGGATGCGCATCGCGTCGGAGCAGGCGTCGGGAGTGCGTCTGGAGTTCCAGACCGCTGCGACCTGGCTCGAGCTGACCGTGGAGACCACGGGTTTGTACCTCCCGTGGGCTCCCGAACACATGCGGTGGGCTGTCTTCTCCTCGACCGTCGACGGCGATCCCGTCGCCGACGCTCGAGTGACCGGCGGATCAGAACTGCATCTGGCAGAGCCCGGCGGACCGCGGTTCGTGAAGGGCGAGTCCGCCGTCGCACGATTCGAGCTCGGCGGAACAGGTCTGGGGGAGCGCCGCGTCGTGGTGTGGCTGCCCCAGACCGACACCGTCGAGGTCCGCGATGTTCGCGCCGATGCGCCGCTCGCGCCCGCCGAACAGCTCGATCAGCTGCGCTGGTGGCACCACGGCAGTTCGATCAGCCATTGCATCGAGGCCGAGACGCCGCGCGGAGTGTGGCCGGTCGCCGCCGCCGGACAGCTCGATCTGGACGTGACCAATCTCGGCTTCGCCGCGAACGCACACCTCGACCCGTTCACCGCGCGCGCGATGCGCGATTCCGGTGCCGACCTGTTCAGCCTCAAGATCGGCATCAACATCGTCGGCGGCGACACCATGAAGCGGCGCACGTTCGTGCCCGCCGTGCACGGATTCCTCGACACGATCCGCGAGGGCGCCCCCACCGCTCCGATCCTCGTGATCTCTCCGATTCTGTGCCCCATGCACGAGGACACGCCGGGCCCGACCGTCACCGACCCCGAGACCGGCGAGCGGCGCGGCACGCCGAGCACGACGCCGGACTTCTTCGAGCCGCCGCTCACGCTGCGCTCGGTGCGCGAGATCCTGCGCGACATCGTCCAGACACGCTCGATGGAGGACCCGGCCCTCTACTATCTCGACGGGCTCGACCTCTTCGGGGCAGACGACATCGCCGAGCTGCCCGACGGGCTCCACCCCAGCCCTGCCGGGTACCTGCGGATCGCCGACCGGTTCGCGCGATCTCCGGTCGTGTCCTCCTGGATCGGCGCCGCCGTGGGGAGTAAGGAATGACCGCGTTCACGAACCCGGTCCTGCCCGGCGACCGTCCCGACCCGGCCGTCATCAAGGTCGGCGACGACTATTGGCTCACTTACTCGTCGTTCGAAGCCGCGCCCGGCCTTCCGCTGTATCGCTCGGGCGACCTCGTGAACTGGACGTACGTGACCTCGGCGCTGCCCAACCCGGTCGGCAACACGTTCGCGGTCGATATCGCGGAGCACGACGGGCGCTTCTTCATCTACATCCCGTTCATCCCCACGCCGTGGTCGACGCTGACCGACGCGTCGATCTTCGTGATCCACGCCGACGCGATGGAAGGCCCGTGGTCCGAGCCGATCGATCTCGGCATCCGCGGGGCGATCGACCCCGGTCATGTCCTCGGCGAGGACGGCACACGGTGGCTGTTCACGAACGGGGTGCGCCGCATCCGCCTCGCCGATGACGGCCTGTCGACCGTGGGCGAACTCGAGCAGGTGTACGACGGCTGGCGATACCCCGACGAGTGGATCACCGAGGCCTACGCGCTCGAGGGCCCGAAGCTCTTCCGGCGCGGTGAGTGGTTCTACCTCGTGAGCGCGGTCGGCG
>JASBUD010000310.1 GCA_030148105.1 Microbacterium sp.
GATCTTCCCGACGGTCATCATCCTGGTCACCGTCGTGTTCTTCCTGATGCGGATCACCGGCGACCCCATCACCGCGGCCCTCGGCGGCCGCCTCCCCCCGGACGCCCTCGCCGAGCGCATCGCGCAGGCGGGCTATGACCGACCGCTCCTGATCCAGTACTTCGAGTACATCGCCGGCGTCTTCCGCGGCGACTTCGGTACGACCCTCACCGACAACCGCCCGGTCACGCAGATCCTGCTGACCTACGGCTCGGCGACGATCGAGCTCGCGTTCTACGCCCTCATCGTGGCGTTCCTGATCGGCATCCCGTTCGGCCTCATCGCCGCCGCCCGCCGCGACCGCCTGCCCGACGCCTTCCTGCGCATCGGCGCGATCCTCGCGTACGCCACCCCGATCTTCTTCGTCGCGATCCTGCTGAAGCTCGTCTTCGCGGTGTGGCTGGACTGGCTCCCGGTCGCCGGGCGCGCCTCGACCCGCACCGAGCTGCGGCTGCAGGGTCTGGACGGCCCGACCGGCATCTACCTGATCGACGCGATCCGCCTCGGCAGCCCCGCCGCGGTCGGCGACGTGCTCTGGCACGCGGTGCTGCCGGGTCTCGCCCTCGGACTCCTCACCGCGGGCATCTTCCTCCGCCTCGTCCGCACGAACGTGATCGGAACCCTCGGCGCGCAGTACGTCACCTCCGCCCGCTCGCGCGGCGTCGGCGAGTATCGCCTCCTCACCAAGCACGCCTACCGCCCGGCGCTCATCCCGATCGTGACGGTCATCGGCCTGCAGATCGCGGTGCTGCTCTCGGGCGCGGTCCTGACCGAGACCTCGTTCGAGTGGAAGGGCATCGGCTTCATGCTCTCCGAGTACATCAAGGCGCGCGACTTCGTCGCCGTGCAGGGCATCGTGATCATGATCGCCGTCGTGGTCGCCGTCACGAACTTCATCGTCGACATCGTCGCGGTGATCATCGACCCGAGGGTGAGGTACTGATGTCCGCTCCCGATCTCGAGAAGACCCCGGATGCCGCTCCCGCGGCCGTGACCACGCGCAAGCGTCCGCTGCTGGACCGCATCCCCGTCATCTCGCAGCTGCGCCAGAGCGTGGGGCTGCAGCGCTTCATGCTCATCCTCGGACTCCTGATCGTCGGCGTCTTCGTGATCGTCGCGGCCTTCGCGCCGTGGATCGCTCCGTACGGCTGGGCTCAGCGCAGCGTCGACGGCGTCTCGTTCGGCACGCAGCAGCCGCCGAACCCGATGAACATCCTCGGCACGACCGTCAGCGGGTTCGACGTCTTCTCGCGCGTGATCTGGGGCGCGCAGACCGCGCTCCTCGCGATCATCTGCGCGATCCTGTTCTCGATCTTCCTCGGCATCGCCCTGGGCCTCGTCAGCGGCTACTTCGGCGGCTGGCTCGACCGGATCCTCGTCGTCTTCGCCGACGCGATCTACTCGTTCCCCTCGCTCCTGCTCGCGATCGTGATCGCGATCGTCGTCAGCGGCGGGCAGTCCACTCTGTGGGGCGGCATCCTGTCCGCAGCCATCGCGATCACCGTGGTCTTCGTGCCGCAGTACTTCCGCGTGGTTCGCGCGGAGGTCGTCCGCATCAAGGCGGAGCCCTTCGTCGAGTCCGCCCGCGTGATCGGAGTGCCGACGCACCGCATCCTCACGCGCCACGTGCTGCGCAACGCGACCCGCTCGATCCCGGTGATCGTGACGCTGAACGCCTCGGAGGCGCTCCTGACGCTCGCGGGCCTCGGCTTCCTCGGGTTCGGCATCGAGGCGACCGCCGCGGCCGAGTGGGGCTACGACCTCAACCGCTCGGTCGCCGATGTCTCCAGCGGCATCTGGTGGACCGCGATCCCCCCGGGCGTCGCGATCGTGCTCGTGGTGCTCGGCATCACACTGGTCGGCGAGAGCCTGAACGATCTGAGCGACCCGCGGCTGCGCCGCCGTCGCCGCGCCGGAGGTGCCGCATGAGGGATACCGCGATCCAGGACGTCGCCTCGATCAGCGACCTGAAGGTCACGTTCGCGACCGACGGCGAGCCCGTCGCCGCGATCACCGGCATCTCCCTCGAGGCGCGCGCGGGCGAAGTGCTCGCGATCGTCGGCGAGTCGGGCTCGGGAAAGACCGTGACCGCGAACACGCTCCTCGGGCTCCTCCCCGAGACCGCGACGCTCTCGGGCGCCGTGATCGTGCGCGGGCGCGACGGCGAAGAGACCGACATCGTGCACGCCTCGCATGCGCAGCTGCAGCAGATGCGGGGCCGGGATGCCGCGATGGTGTTCCAGGAGCCCTCCACCGCCCTGAATCCGGTGTTCACCGTCGGCTTCCAGATCGCCGAGGGCCTGAAGGCGCACGAGAAGCTCTCTAACGCCGAGGCCAAGAACCGGGCGATCGAAATCCTCCGCAAGGTCGGCATCCCCGAGCCGGAGAAGCGCGTCGACGACTACCCGCACCAGTTCTCGGGTGGGCAGAAGCAGCGCGTCGTGATCGCGATGGCCCTCGTGCTCGACGCACGGCTCATCATCGCGGACGAGCCGACGACCGCGCTCGATGTCACCGTGCAAGCCGAGATCCTCGAGCTGCTGCGCGCGTGCCGCGACGAGTTCGGCGCGACGATCGTGCTGATCACCCACAACATGGGCGTCGTCGCCGACCTCGCCGACCGGGTGATCGTGATGTACCGCGGCGAGATCGTCGAGCAGGCGCCGGTGCGCGAGCTGTTCGCGAACCCGCAGCAGGAGTACACGCGCGAGCTGCTCGCCGCCGTCCCGCACGTCGGGCGCGGAAAGAGCTCGCGGCAGGACCCGGCCGTCGCCGCGCCGACCGAGCCGCCCGCCGACGCGCTGGTCGTCGCCCGCGGGGTGCAGATCGGCTACCCGGGACGCCTCGGCTCGCCGGGCGTCGTCGCGGTCAAGGGTGTGGACTTCTGGATCGCCCCCGGCGAGGTCGTGGGCCTCGTCGGCGAATCCGGATCGGGCAAGACCACGATCGGGCGGGCGATGGTGGGCCTGACTGATGTGCTCGGCGGGTCGCTGACCGTGCTCGGGCAGGAGTTGCGCGGAGCCAAGACCCGGCACCTGGTGAAGCTGCGCCCCGACGTGGGCTTCGTGTTCCAGGATCCGGCGACGAG
>JASBUD010000312.1 GCA_030148105.1 Microbacterium sp.
TTCGTGAACCTCATGCTCGGCGAGGGCATCTCGGGCATCGACTTCGCTTTCGTCGCGGGCAAGCTCGCGAACCCGTTCTGGCAGTGGTGGGACGTGCTGATGCTGTGGCTCGCCCTCATCCACGGCGCGAACGGCATGCGCACGATCACGAACGACTACGTCACGAACGCGAAGGTGCGTCGGGTGCTGGTCTGGGCGATCGGCCTGGCCGCCGCCTTCCTGATCGTGCTGGGGACGCTCGTGGTCTTCACGTTCGACCCCTGCATCGGGCTGACCTCCGAGAGCGTCGATTTCCTGCAAGAACTGTGCGCGGCGTAGCACGAGAGACAGAAGGCACCCACACGTGAGCAGCGAGACCCAGAGCGTCGTCCGGGACGGCGTGCACTACCACCAGTTCGACATCGTGATCGTGGGCGCCGGCGGCGCCGGCATGCGTGCGGCGATCGAGGCCGGACCGGGAGCCCGGACGGCCGTGATCTCCAAGCTCTACCCGACGCGTTCGCACACGGGTGCGGCGCAGGGCGGCATGGCCGCGGCGCTCGCGAACGTCGAAGAGGACTCGTGGGAGTGGCACACGTTCGACACGGTCAAGGGCGGTGACTACCTCGTCGACCAGGACGCCGCCGAGATCCTCGCCAAGGAGGCGATCGACGCGGTCATCGACCTCGAGAACATGGGTCTGCCGTTCAACCGCACCCCCGAGGGCAAGATCGACCAGCGCCGCTTCGGCGGACACACCGCCGATCACGGCAAGACGCCCGTCCGCCGCGCGTGCTACGCCGCGGACCGCACCGGCCACATGATCCTGCAGACGCTCTTCCAGAACTGCGTCAAGCTCGGGATCAACTTCTTCAACGAGTTCTACGTCCTCGACCTCATCACGGTCGACAAAGCGGACGGTTCGAAGGAGATCGCCGGCGTCGTCGCCTACGAGCTGGCCACCGGTGACCTGCACGTCTTCCACTCCAAGGCCGTCATCTTCGCCACGGGCGGCTTCGGCAAGATCTACAAGACGACCTCGAACGCCCACACCCTCACCGGCGACGGCGTCGGGATCGTCTGGCGCAAGGGCCTGCCGCTGGAGGACATGGAGTTCTTCCAGTTCCACCCGACCGGTCTCGCCGGGCTCGGCATCCTGCTCACGGAGGGCGCTCGCGGTGAAGGCGCGATCCTGCGCAACGTCTCGGGCGAGCGCTTCATGGAGCGCTACGCGCCGACGATCAAGGACCTCGCCCCGCGCGACATCGTGAGCCGCTGCATGCAGCAGGAGGTCGCCGAGGGGCGCGGCGCCGGTCCGCACCGCGACTACGTCCTGCTGGACTGCACGCACCTGGGGGCTGAGGTCCTCGAGACGAAGCTCCCCGACATCACAGAGTTCGCCCGCACGTATCTCGGCGTCGATCCGGTCGTCGAGCCCGTGCCGGTGATGCCCACCGCGCACTACGCGATGGGCGGCATCCCGACGAACAACAACGCCGAGGTCCTCTCGAACAACACCACGGTCGTGCCCGGCCTGTACGCCGCCGGCGAGTGCGCATGCGTCTCGGTGCACGGCTCGAACCGACTCGGCACGAACTCGCTCCTGGACATCAACGTCTTCGGCAAGCGCGCCGGCAAGAACGCCGTGCAGTACGTGCAGACCGCCGACTTCGTCCCGCTTCCGGAGGACCCGGCCGCACAGGTGCGCAATCTGATCGAGGGGCTCCGCGCCGGAACCGGCACGGAGCGCATCGCGGTCCTGCGCAAGAAGCTGCAGGAGGAGATGGACAAGGGCGCACAGGTGTTCCGCACCGAGGAGTCCCTGACGCACGTCCTCGGTGTGATCGAGGAGCTGCGCGAGCGGTTCAAGAACATCCACGTGGACGACAAGGGCAAGCGCTACAACACCGATCTGCTCGAAGCCGTCGAGCTCGGCTTCCTGCTCGACATCGCCGAAGTCGTCGTCGTCACCGCCCGCAACCGCAAGGAGAGCCGCGGCGGGCACATGCGCGACGACTTCCCCAAGCGCGACGACGAGTCGTACATGAAGCACACGATGGCCTATCTCTCCGGGGATGCCGGATCCTCGCACGCCGACGACCACATCCGTCTGGACTGGAAACCCGTCGTCATCACCCGCTACCAGCCGATGGAGAGGAAGTACTGATGTCGACTGCGCTCGTGGACCCCGGCACGATCGACAAGATCGAAGAGGAGGCGGCCGCCGACACCGGCATCCAGTCGTTCCTCGTCACCTTCATCATCCGTCGCTTCGATCCCGAGGTCGACGAAGAGCCCCGCTGGGTCGATTACGACGTCGAGCTCTACTCGACCGATCGCGTGCTCGATGCCCTCCACAAGATCAAGTGGGAGGTCGACGGCTCGCTCACCTTCCGCCGTTCGTGCGCGCACGGCATCTGCGGGTCGGACGCGATGCGCATCAACGGTCGCAATCGTCTGGCGTGCAAGACGCTCATCAAGGACCTCGACATCTCGCAGCCGATCTACGTCGAGGCGATCAAGGGTCTGCCGCTGGAGAAGGACCTCATCGTCGACATGGAGCCGTTCTTCGCCTCCTACCGCGAGGTGCAGCCGTTCCTGATCGCGAACTCCACGCCGGAGAAGGGCAAGGAGCGCATCCAGTCGATCGTGGACCGCGAGGTCTTCGACGACACGACCAAGTGCATCCTGTGCGCGGCCTGCACGTCCTCGTGCCCGGTGTTCTGGACCGACGGACAGTACTTCGGCCCCGCGGCGATCGTGAACGCGCACCGCTTCATCTTCGATTCGCGCGACGACGCGGGCGATGTGCGTCTGGACATCCTCAACGACAAGGAAGGCGTCTGGCGCTGCCGCACGACGTTCAACTGCACCGAGGCATGCCCTCGCGGCATCGAGGTGACCAAGGCGATCGCCGAGGTCAAGCAGGCGGTGCTGCGCGGCCGGTAGCGGCGAGTATGCTCCGAGCGTGAGCACGCCCACCGCCCCCGCACGCGAGCGGGTCGCGGTGACACTCTCGTACGCGGCCCAGGGTCTGGGCTACGCCGTCGTGGTCACCTCGCTCCCGGCGTTCAAGGATCGGCTGGGGATCGACGACCTGACGGTCTCGCTGCTGGTGCTGCTCGTGTGCGTCACCGCGGCGCTCGGATCGGTCGGGGCCGACGTCATGGCGAAGTGGCGCGGGAGTCGCGTGGCGCTCGCGGCAGGTCTTGCCGTCGAGGCTCTGGCGTTCGTGAGCGTCATCGTCTCGGTGCTCCTCCCCGATCCGGCGTTCTTGCTCTTCGCCGGGGCTTTCGGGCTGTACGGGCTGGGACTGGGCGCGGTCGATGCCGGCGGTGCCATGCAGGGCGTGCTCGTGCAGCGCCGGTACGGCCGCGACATCATGGGCGGCTACTTCGCGGCGTACACCGCTGCGGCGATCGTCGGCGCGGTCGTCGTGGCCGGCGCCTCCGCCGTCGGCGCTGCGGTGATCGCACCGCTCGTCGTGTCGGTCCTGCTGGCGGTCACGGTCGCCGCCTGGGGGCTCCGGGTCTTCGACCCCGCCCGGGCCGCCGCGCCGATCGGGGCGCATGCCCGCACACCGCTCCCCCGGCGCGGCGTCTGGCTGTTCGGCCTCGTCATCCTCGCCGCCTTCACCGTCGACTCGGCCGTCTCCACGTGGAGCACCGTCTACCTGCAGGACGACCTGCTCGCCACCGCGGCGCTGGCACCCATCGGCTACGCGGGCTACCAGGCCGCCATCCTCGTCACGCGCCTGGTGACCGACCGCGCCGCCGGCCGGTTCGGCCGCGCCCGGGTGGTCACCGTCGCCACGGCGGTCTCGGTCGCGGGCTGCGTGCTCGTCGCGGCCCTGCCCCTCCCCATCGCCGCCGTCATCGGGTTCGCGCTCGCCGGTGTCGCCGTCGGTGCGCTGGTGCCGCTCGCCTTCACGTCGGCGGGCGCCCTCTCACCGGCGCGCAGCGACGAGATCATCGCCCGGGTCAACCTCTTCAACTACGCCGGTGCAGTCCTCGGGGCGGTCATGCTCGGGCTCCTCGCCGACGCACCCGGCCTCGGGATCGCCTTCCTCCTGCCCGCCGCCCTTCTGGTGCCGGTCTTGTTCATCACACGGAGGTTCCGCGCGCCGGTGTCCGCGGGCGCCGTCGCGGACCGGGCGGGCCGGGATGCGGCATCCGTCGATCGATGAGACGGATCGGTAATCTGAGAGCGTGAGTCACGAGCGCGCGGACACCGAGGTGCGTGACCCGCGGGCGGCCGCCAAGCATGCGGCCCGCGAGGAGGAGACGCTCCGCGAGCGCTGGGAGGCGACGCAGGAGTCATTCCGCGAACGGTTCGATGAGCCCCTGCAGACCGCGACGAAGCTGACGCAGGCGACGCTCTCCTGGTTCCCCGTGCGAGTGTGGCGGCATTTCCTGATCAACAACGGCTTCCTGCTCGGGGCCGGCATCAGCTACCAGGCGCTGTTCGCGATCTTCGCCGCCGTGTACGTCGCGTTCGCGATCACCGGGATCTGGCTCGGCGGCAACGAGGACGCCGTGAACGCCATGATCGGCGTGATCAACAACTACGTGCCGAACCTCATCAGCGCCAGTGGCGTCATCACGCCCGAGCAGGTGCAGGACATCGTCTCGCAGACCACCGGCGTGCTGGGGGTGACGGGCCTGATCGCCCTCATCACGGTCATCTGGACCGCGATCGGCTGGGTGACGTACTCGCGCCGCGGAGTGCGCGACATGTTCGGGCTGCCGCCGGACCGGCGCAGCTACGTCCTGCTGAAGGCACGCGACCTCGTCGCCGCGACGATCTTCGGTGCGGCGCTCATCGTCGGCGCCGCCCTCACCTGGGTGAGCTCCTGGCTGCTGTCCGTCATCCTGTCCATGCTGGGCGTCCAGTTGGACCGCGGAGCGCTCAGCACGAGCATCGGCATCGGCTCGGTGATCGTCTCGTTCGCGTTGAACTCCACCGCCCTTGCGGCGCTGTTCCGCTTCCTCACGGGCACCGAGCTGCAGTGGCGCACGATCTGGCCGGGCGCCCTGCTCGGTGGCGGCGCGCTGACCATCCTGCAGTTCGGTGCGGGTCTGCTTCTCAGCTACACACCGTCCAACCCGCTGCTGGCGACCTTCGCGCTGTTCGTGGGACTGCTGCTGTGGTTCAAGATCAGTGGCATCATCATGCTCGTCGCGGCCGCGTGGATCGCCGTGGCGACCAGAGACAAGGACATCCCGCTGCTGCTGCCCACGGAAGCCGAGCGGATCGCCGCCGAGCACAAAGCGCTCCTGCTCGCCGCGCAAGTCCGGTTGCGAACAGCGCGCGAGGCTCGTGATTCTGCGCCGTGGTGGCGGATCTGGCGCGCCGACCTCGCCCTGCGCGAAGCGGAGGAGGAACTGGCCGCGGTCCAGGACTCGGCGCCCGACCTGCCGCCACCCTCCAAGCGCGCCCTCCGGGCCGAGCGCAAGATCGCCGATCGGCCCTGACCGCGACCGCCGTGTCGGGGCTGCTGGATAGGCTGGAAAGCGTGCCCCAACGCATCCGTCTCGCTTCTGTCAACGTCAACGGCATCCGCGCGGCGGTGCGCAACGGCATGGCCGGCTGGCTCGATGCCGCCGATGTCGACGTGCTCACCCTGCAGGAGGTGCGCGCGACCGCGGCAGACCTCGCCGGGGCGCTTCCGGGTTGGACGATCGCGAACGACGAGGCGCTCGCGAAGGGTCGCGCGGGCGTCGCGATCGCGAGCCGCATCGAGCCGTCCGCGGTGCGACGCGGACTCGGCGACGAGTCGATGGACCTGTCCGGCCGCTGGATCGAAGCGGACTTCGACGTCGCGGGGGCCACGCTGACCGCCGTGAGCGCGTATGTGCCCACCGGCGAGGCGGACACCGCCCGCCAGGATCTCAAGTGGCGGTTCCTCGACGAGATGTCGGTGCGCATGGCCCAGATCGGATCGTCGACGCCGTACGCCGTGGTCACCGGCGATCTGAACGTCGGTCACCGCGAGTTCGACATCCGCAACTGGAAGGGCAACGTCAAGAACGCGGGCTTCCTCCCCCGCGAGCGCGCGTACTTCGACCGCTTACTGGGCCCGGCAGGACAGCGCGTCGCAGCCGTCGACGGCTCGGTCGGACTCGGACTCGGGTGGGTCGACATCGGCCGCCGCACGCACGGCGAGGTCGACGGGCCCTACACCTGGTGGTCGAGCCGCGGGAAGGCGTTCGACAACGACACGGGCTGGCGGATCGACTACCACCTGGCGACGGGTCCCCTCGCCGCGCGGGCATCCGGGTATCACGTCGTGCGGGCGGCGTCGTGGGACACCCGCTGGAGCGACCACGCACCCGTCGTGGTGGACTACGCGCTCGGAGACTGACCGGAGCCGCCGGTCGCGGCGGAGCGGCATCCGCTCGTTCTGTCGAAGCCGGGCGACGCGACGCACGCCCGTAGAATCGTCGGGTGAGCAAACCCCGCCTGTATTCCGGCATGCAGCCGTCCGCCGACTCCCTTCAGATCGGCAACTACATCGGGGCCCTCATGCAGTGGCGCGACCTGCAGGAGACCTACGACGCGTTCTTCTCGGTGGTCGACCTGCACGCCCTGACCCAGCCGAACGACCCGGCCGAGCTGCGTGAGAAGACCCGCCGCACGGCCGCGCAGTACATCGCGGCCGGCATCGAGCCGTCCAAGTCGACCCTGTATGTGCAGTCGCACGTGTCGGCGCATCCCGAACTGGCCTGGATCCTGTCCACGATCACCGGCTTCGGCGAAGCCGGGCGCATGACGCAGTTCAAGGACAAGTCGCAGCGCTACGGAGCGGACGCCACCTCGGTGGGCCTGTTCACCTACCCGGTGCTCATGGCGGCGGACATCCTGCTCTATCAGACCGACATCGTGCCGGTCGGCGACGACCAGAAGCAGCACGTGGAACTCACCCGCGACCTCGCCGAGCGCTTCAACGCCCGGTACGGTCAGACGTTCCGCGTGCCGATGCCGGTGATCCAGCAGGAGACCGCCCGCATCTACGACCTGCAGAATCCGACGTCGAAGATGTCGAAGTCCGCCGAATCGGACGCCGGTGTGCTGTGGCTCCTGGATGACCCGGCCGTGTCCGCGAAGAAGATCATGCGCGCGGTGACCGATTCGGACGGCACGGTGCGCTACGACCGGGAGAACAAGCCCGGCGTCTCGAACCTGCTCGTGATCTACGCGGCGCTCACGGGCCGCCAGATCCCGGCGATCGAGGACGAGTACGCCGGTCGCGGCTACGGCGACTTCAAGAAGGGCCTGGCCGAAGTGGTCGTGAACGAGTTCGGCCCCGTCCGCGCCCGCGCGCTCGAGCTGCTCGATGACAAGGCGGAGCTGGACCGCGTGCTCGGGGCGAACGCCGACCGCGCTGCCGAGGTCGCCGGCAAGACCCTCTCCGACGTGTACGACCGGGTCGGTCTGCTCCGCCGCCGCACCTGAGCCCTCCGGCAGGTTGGCGACACCAATCTGCGATGGCGACTCAGGTTTCATGGGGCCAAGGCAGAGATCTGCAGCCGAAGCCGTCGGGAAGGCTCAGACCGGCGGCGGGTAGCGTGAGCGCATGCGGCCCGTCACCCTGACCACCGAACGACTCGAGCTCTCCGTGCCCACCGAGGCCGACGTCGACGCGATCTTCGCGGCCTGCCAGGATCCGACGCTGCAGCGCTACACGACCGTCCCCTCGCCGTACGAACGGCAGCACGCCGAGGGATTCATCGGGTACGCCGCGACGCGGTGGCAGGATGACCTCGAGGCGACATGGGCGATCCGCGAGGGTGACGCACTGGTCGGCATGATCGGCCTGAACGGGATCACGCCGGCGGGAGCCGGGGAAATCGGCTACTGGATGGCCGCACCGCACCGCGGTCGAGGACTGCTCACCGAAGCCGCGCGCGCCGTCGTGGACTGGGGTCTCGGTGCGCGGGGCGCGGCCCTCGCCCGCATGGAGTGGCGCGCCGTCGCCGGCAACACGGGCTCGGCATCCGTCGCCCGCAAGCTCGGCTTCCGCTACGAGGGACTGCTGCGCCGAGCCGCGGCGAACTCGTTCGGGCGCGACGACGCGTGGATCGCGGGCCTCCTCCCCGCCGATGACCGGATGCCGCAGCCCTGGCCCGTGCTCGAAGGCTGACCCGAGACACCGCACCACGCGCGTGCGAGGATGGGACGATGCCGGAGATGCCCGAAGTGCAGGGCCTCGTCGACTTCCTCCGCGGCAGGACGACGGGCCTGAATATCACCCGCGTCACGGTCGCCGCGTTCGCGGCGCTGAAGACCTACGATCCGCCGGTCGACGCCCTGGTCGGCGCCGAGATCACCGCATCCGCGCGGCACGGCAAGTTCATCGATCTGGCGACGACCACGTCCGCGCGAGACGGCGAGCCGCACCTGATCTTCCACCTCGCGAAGGCGGGCTGGCTGCGCTGGTACGACCAGCTGCCCACCACGCTCATCCGCCCCGGCAAGACGCCGATCGCGTTGCGCGTAGCCCTGTCGGACGGATCCGGTTTCGACCTGACCGAGGCCGGCACGAAGAAGTCCCTCGCGGTGTACGTGGTCGACGATCCGCAGGATGTCCCCGGCATCGCGCGCCTCGGCCCCGATCCGCTCGATCCGACCTTCACCCGCAACACCCTCGCGGGGCTCATCGAGGGCCGCCGCACCCAGATCAAGGGCGTGCTCCGCGACCAGTCGATCCTCGCCGGTGTCGGCAACGCGTACTCCGACGAGATCCTGCACGACGCGCGCATGTCCCCGTACGCGCTCGCTGCGAGCCTCACCCCCGAGGACGTCGACCGGCTCTACGCGGCGATGACCGAGACGCTGACGGATGCCGTGGCCGCGGCATCCGGAAAGCCCCCCGCCGAGCTCAAGGACGCCAAGCGCCGCGGCATGCAGGTGCACGGGCGCCGCGGCGAGACGTGCCCTGTGTGCGGCGACGTCGTGCGGAGCGTGTTCTTCGCGGACAACTCGCTCGAATACTGTGCGACGTGCCAGACCGGTGGCAAGGTGCTCGCGGACCGTCGGCTGTCGCGCCTTCTCAAGTAGCCGGCCTCAGCTGACGTCGCCGTCGACCCAGTCGAAGGTCTTGGTGACCGCTTTCTTCCAGTTGCGCAGGAGCCGCTCGCTCTCGGCCGGGTCCATCCGCGGCTCCCACCGCCGGTCCTCCTGCCAGTTCTTGGACAGGTCGTCCAGACCCGACCAGAAGCCGACCGCGAGCCCGGCGGCGTAGGCCGCCCCGAGCGCGGTGGTCTCCGGCACCACCGGGCGCACGACCGGCACCTGCAGGATGTCCGCCTGGAACTGCATGAGCACCTCGTTGGAGGTCATGCCCCCGTCGACCTTGAGCTCGGTCAGCGGGACTCCGGAGTCCGCATTGACGGCATCCAGCACCTCACGGGTCTGGTAGGCCGTGGACTCCAGAACCGCTCGGGCGATGTGGCCCTTGTTGACGAAGCGCGTGAGCCCGACGAGTGCCCCACGGGCGTCTGAACGCCAGTACGGCGCGAACAGACCTGAGAACGCGGGAACGAAGTACGCGCCGCCGTTGTCCTCGACGCTCTCGGCGAGCGCCTGCACCTCCGAGGCCTCCGAGATGATGCCGAGGTTGTCGCGCAGCCACTGCACGAGCGACCCGGTCACCGCGATCGAGCCCTCCAGCGCGTAGTGCGCCGGTTCGTCGCCGAGCTTGTATCCGACGGTCGTGAGCAGGCCATTCTTGGAGCGGACGATCTCGGTGTCGGTGTTGAAGATCAAGAAGTTGCCGGTGCCGTACGTGTTCTTGGCCTCGCCGCGCTCGAACGCCGCCTGACCGAAGGTGGCCGCCTGCTGATCGCCCAGGATCCCGGCGATCGGCGTCTCTCTGAGCAGACTCGACGACTCGGCGTGACCGTACACCTCGGAGGAGCTTCGGATCTCGGGCATCATCGACAGCGGCACCCCGAAGGCCTCGAGGATGTCCTCGCGCCAGGAGAGCGTCTCGAGGTCCATGAACATCGTGCGCGATGCGTTCGTGACGTCCGTCGCGTGCACCCCGCCGTCGAACCCTCCGGTGAGGTTCCACAGGATCCAGGTGTCGGTCGTGCCGAAGAGCAGGTCGCCGGCCTCGGCGCGATCGCGCGCGCCGTCGACGTTCTCGAGGATCCACACGATCTTCGTGCCCGAGAAGTACGTCGCCAGGGGAAGCCCGACGATGTCCTTGAAGCGCTCGATCCCGCCGTCCGCGGCCAGCCGGTCGACGATCGGCTGGGTGCGGGTGTCCTGCCAGACAATCGCGTTGTACACCGGCTCGCCGGTCCGCTTGTCCCACACCACCGCGGTCTCGCGCTGATTCGTGATGCCGATCGCCGCGATGTCATGCCGGGTCAGGTCTGCCTTGGCCAGCGCCTGGCCGATCACCTCACGGGTGTTCTGCCAGATCTCGTTCGGGTCGTGCTCGACCCAGCCCGCGCGGGGGAAGATCTGCTCGTGCTCCAGCTGGCCGCGCGCGACCGGCGATCCGGTGCCGTCGAAGATGATCGCGCGGGTCGATGTGGTCCCCTGGTCGATCGCGAGAACGTAGTCCGCCACAGTCGTACTCCCTTGTTCGATGCTGGGCTGTGCCCGTGCAGCGCGCCGCCGTCTCAGACGACGCTACCGACGATCCTGGTCAGGCGCCGACGCGCTCCGCCGACAGCGCCACTCCGTGCCGCTCCCGCAGAAGTCGCATCGTGGCGGCGACCTCGTCGCTGCGTCGGGCGGTGTCCCAGCCGAGCACGTCGCCGGCGACGTCGGCGATCTCACGGAGCGCGTCCTCGCTCGCCGAGCCGACGAAGGCGATGCTCGTGCGACGCAGCAGCAGGTCGTCCAGATGGACGACGTACTCGGATGCCGCCAGATGGGCGATCTCACCGACCGAGTACTCCGGCAGCGAGACCAGCGGCGCATCGTCTGCGGGGAGGGACGCGATGAGGTCGGCGGCACGGGTGCCGTACCGCTCGAGCAGCCGGTCGACCCGTGCGACGTCCGTGCCGTCGGCGTGGCCGTGCACCCAGGCGTCCCGGGCGCGCTGCGTGCGCGGATACCCCTTCGCGCCACCGATCGCGACACCCGCGGTGCTGCGCACGCGGGACCGGCCGAGGAGGCCCAGGACGTCGTCGGCGAGCTGCTCGCCGAGCGCACGGAAGGTGGTCCACTTGCCGCCGACCAGGCTCAGCACGGTCGTGCCCGGGCGACCCTTCGCAGTGGCGCGCTCGATGCGGTAGTCGCGGGAGACGAAGCCGGGCTGCGTGTCATCGTGTCGCGGCAGGGGGCGCACGCCTGAGAAGCGGTACACGATCTGCGAGCGGTCCACGGCGATGTCGGGGAAGACATGAGCGATCAGGTCGAAGAAGTAGTCGACCTCCTCCTCCGTGCACACCGCGGGTTCGCGCATGTCGTGCTCGAGGTCGGTCGTGCCGACCATGACCCGCCCCTTGAGCGGGTAGATCAGGACGATGCGACCGTCCTTGTGCTCGAAGAAGATCTCGCGGCCGGCGGTGGCGTCGAGCAGCTCGGGGTGGTCGAGGACGATGTGCGAGCCCTTCGTGCCGCCCATGAAGCGGGTCGGGTCGCCGAGCGCGTCGTTGGTCAGATCGGTCCAGGGACCGGAGGTGTTCACCACGACGTCCGCGGCGATGTCGAACTCCTCGCCCGTGACGGCGTCGCGCACGCGGACCCCGTCCGGCCCCATGCCGACGGCGGGCAGGTAGTTCGCCGCCCGCGCGTGGGGGCCGGTCGCGAGGGCGTCGTGCAGCACGTCCAGCGCGAGGCGCTCGGGGTCGTGCATGCTCGCGTCGTAGTACGTGGCCGTCCACTTCACCTTGCGATCCAGCGCCGGCAGCTCCTGGGCGGAGCGCTTGCTTCCGTGGAACCGATGGCGCGGCACCGCGCCGCCGTCGCGGGAGAAGAAGTCGTAGATCGTCAGGCCCGCCTTGATGAGCAGCGCACCGCGCTCGGTGCGCTTGCCCTGCTTGTGGGTCAGGAAACGCAGCGGCGCGGCGGCGATGCCGGAGAACGTGGAGTAGATCGGCACGGTGGTGGCCAACGGACGGACGTAGTGCGGCGCGGTCTTCAGCAGCGCATTGCGCTCGACGACGGACTCCCGGACGAGGCGGAACTCACCGTTCTCGAGGTAGCGGATGCCGCCGTGGATCATGTGCGAGGACGCACTGGAGGCGCCGGCGACGAAGTCGTCACGCTCAACGAGAACGACCTTC
>JASBUD010000314.1 GCA_030148105.1 Microbacterium sp.
CCGTCCGGCGCGGTCGCCACTGGATGATCACCCCCGCGAGCGACCTGACACTCGTGCACGCGGTCGAGAAGCCGCTCGAAGCTCCGGAGATCCGACTCGAACCGGGCTGGATGCGCGACGTCGACGCGACGTTCTCGCTGCTGCCGGGTGTCGTGCACAACCACGCCGCGAGCACCGGGCGCCTCGACATCGATGCGGCGTGGTCCGACCCCGTCGACGACGTCCTCGAGCCGATGCCGCGGGAGGAGGGCAAGCGATCCCACGTGTCGGACTTCGAGATCCAGCCCTTCGAGGTCGACGCGCGCCTGTGGCGCACGAACGGCCCGCCGGCGGGACCCTACGGTCCGCGCCACGCCGTCCGGCACGAGTTCGGCGACACCCGGCATCGGTGGGTCGACTACACCCCGACCGCGACGACGCGCTTCCGCGAATACTTCCCGGCGCGGATCACCGACGACCCGGCGCTGACCACGTCGACGGGCGCGGCCCTGCGGGTCGACGTGCCCTCCAGCTCGCGACCCGCCCCGCCGGACGTGCAGTACCTCGTGCCGTACTGGGAGTGGCGCACCGAGGCGCTCGCGGTGGAGGCGCCGTTCGCGGTGCGCCGCATCCGCACCGCCGGCGGTCTGCGTGTCTATCTCGGCCGCCCGTGGTTCTCCAGCGGCCCCGACGAGCTTCTCGGAGTCGTGCTGGCCCGCCAGCCGCACGTGCGCTGGCCCGTCGACGTCGACGCCGGAATCCTCGTGGACAGCGCCACGCGCGGTGCCGCGCAGGCGTGGGCGCAGGAGGTCGTCGCGCAGAGCGCGATCGGCGCACCGGGCGGCGACGCCACGACGCTCATCGCCGAGCGCCTCGCCCAGGTGGCGCAGGCCACGCCGGCGCCCGAGCGCGGCATCCGATCGGCCCGCCCCCGCACCGCGCTCGATCGCTTCCTCGTGAGTGTCGACCGTTCGATCGGCGAGGCACGCACCGCGGATGCCGACCTCTCGGCGGCCGCCGACGTCCGCGCCACGGCGGCGCTGGTCACCGAGTTCCGGACGTTCACGCCCGGCACCGGCGCGGCGGGGCTGCGCTTCACGACAGCGTGGGGAGCGGATCCGGTCTTCGCGGGAGAGCCGCTCCCGGCGGGACCGTACGCGACGCACTTCCCGCGGCGCACGGCGGTCGGGACCGTCGCGCTGGCCGAGGTGCCCGACACCGTCGTCGTGGTCGGCCATCAACCCGAATTCGATCCGGAGCGTCGCCTCTGGTTCTGCGACGTCGCGATCGAATCCGGTGACGCGTACACGCCGTTCGTGCAGCTGGCGCTCGCGAGGTATCAGCCCCATTCGGTGCCAGGGGTGGAGATCTCCAGCGTCGTCCGCGCCGACTGGCTGCAGCCGCTCCCCCGCCGTGAGGCGACGTTCACCGTCACTCCCGACTCGTCGGCGGTCATCCTCTCGCTCGCCGGAACCGTGGGCGTTCCCGAGCATGCACGCGGACTTCCCGATCTCGCTTCCGAGATCCGTGCGTCGCGGCGCATCGCGGCCTGGGCGGAGCGTCTGCCCGCCGATGCGACGAGCGATCTGGATTGGACCGCGGTCGGCGACCCGGTGGAGCTCGATGTGCGCCTGAGCCTTTCGGCGGTTCGACAGGAGCGCTTCGCCGAGGCGGAGTGGGTGGGCAGCGTCGCGCTGCCCGAGCGGGTGGCCGGCGAGCGCCTGCGCGTGCAGCTCGCCGAGTACGAGGTGCACGAAGCCGACACGATCGGGCTGCCGCCCCTCCTCGCGGTCCTTCCTCAGCGCGACCACCGCCTGGTGTACGCGGACTCCGTCGAGCTGCCCTGAGCACGCCGCCTCCGGTTCTGCAGGGTTTCGCGCTTTCGGAAGGACGATCTCGCTGAGATCGTCCTCCGAAAGCGAGAAAGCCTCCGATCGGGCGGCGTCAGTACGGGAAGAGGCCGATGCCCTCGGTCGTGCAGCGCCGGACACCCTCCGCGCGCAGCGCGCGGTCCAGTTCCTCCCGGGTCGGCGGATCGGCACCGGGACGCTGAACGGTGATCGCCGCGGCGGCGGCGGCGTGGCGCCCGAGGGAGGTGAGGGCGTCGGCATCCGGTGTCTGCAGCAGGTCGGGCTGGTGCAGCACCGCGTCGATGAGCCCCGCCGAGAACGTGTCGCCCGCGCCGACGGTGTCGCGCACCTTGACGTGCGGAGCAGGCACGGTGACCTTGCCGTGCGCCGAGCCGATCAGCGCGCCGTCGCCGCCCATCGTCACGGCGACGACACGCGCACCGGTCTCGAGCAGGCGGTCCACGACCGCCTCGGCACCCCAGCCGGGGTAGAGCCACTCGGCGTCCTCGTCGCTCAGCTTCACGATGTCGGCGAGCGCGGTGATCGCGTCGACCTGCGCGAGCGCCGCCGCGCGGTCGCCGACCAGAGCCGGGCGGATGTTCGGGTCGAACGAGATCACCGTCGGCTCCGGGGTGTTCTGCAGCGCGGTGAGCACGGAGTCCGCGCCGGGCTGGACGAACGCGGCGATCGAGCCGACGTGGACGATGTCATCGCGCACGACGGGCACCGATGGCAGCGACCAGGTGACGTCGAACTCGTACCGCGCAGAGCCGTCCGCCGTGATGCGGGCCAGAGCCGTGGACGTGCGGTCGAGGCTCCAGGAGGAGGGATGCATGGCGACCCCGGATGCGCGGAGGTGATCGGCGATGCGCCGGCCGCGGTCGTCATCGGCGATCGCGGTCAGCACACTGACACGGTCGCCGAGACGGCCGAGTGCGAGCGCGACGTTCGTCGGGGACCCGCCCACGTGCTCGACGGGTTCGGAACCGTCTGCGGTGACGACGATATCGATGAGGGCTTCACCGATCACCAGGATGCCGTTGTTCGAGGCGCCGACGGCATCATCGTTGTGCGAGGTCATGACGCGACGCTACCGCGCGAGGGGATGCACGGTCACGTCCGAGCCGTCACCGGCGGTCACGGTCAGCGTGTCGCCACGAGGCGCGATCGGTGCACCGAACAGTCCCGCGCGGCTCCCCACCTCGAGCGCCGGCCCGTCGACGATCACGCGGACCTCCCCCGCGGCGGGGAAGGCGTGCACGGCGTCGCCGATGCGGACGGTCAGCTCCCCCGCGCCGCTCAGCTCCAGCGTCGCCGCGTCCTCGCCACCAGACGTCAGTCGCAGTCCGGCCGCGTCGGGCGTCCACGTGATGTCCGCGGCGAGTCCGGTCGCGCCGGGCTCCCGGTACTGCTCGATGTCGGGGTGCGGCGTGGCGACGAGCACGTCGCCCTCAATGGAGAGGATGTACGGGACGCTGTGGGCACCGGCCCAGCCGGCATCGAGGTCCTCGATCCCCCGCATCCAGAACACGAGGCAGGGCCGGCCCTGCTCGTCGCGGAAGAAGGACGGCGCGTAGTAGCTGTCGCCCCAGGTCAGACGACCCCAGCGCTCGGCGACGAAGCGGCCGGCTTCATACGTGCCGATCGCGTAGCCGGAGTAGTAGAGGACGTCCGCCTGCCAGATCGAGGACACCATGACCGCGCGTCCGTCGACGTCGATGATCTGCGGGCACTCCCAGAGGGCTCCCATCCACACATCCGCCGTTTCGGCGGAGGACCGCTCGAGGGCGACGCCCTCGTAGGTCCACTCCTGCAGGTCGTCCGAGCGGTAGCTGAGGGCCATCGCCGTGCCGGCGCGGTCGCCCGCGCCGACGAACATCCGCCAGCCGTCGGGGTCCTGCCGCAGGAACGGGTCGCGGTACGCGATGAGGTCGAGCCCCGCCGGAGCGTCGACGACGAAGTCGCCCTTGGACCAGGAGATCCACTCGGCGTCATCGGGGGTCGCGATGCGGACGCGGCCGATCCCGATGTCAGGCTCGGACGTGGAGGTGTAGAAGACGCGCGTCTTCCCATCGGCACCGGTGACGAGAGATCCCGTCCAGATGCCGCCGTCGCCCTCACCCGGCGCGATCGCGACGGGCAGCTCTTCGAGGGAGAACAGGTCGCGGCCGCGCGCGTGGCCCCAATGGCAGTTCGGACCCCAGACGGTCTGGCCGGGGACGTACTGGAAGAACGTGTCGTACCCGCCGTCGCGGTAGGTGATGCCGTGCGGATCGTTGATCCAGCCGGACTGCGGCGTGAAGTGGAAGTGCGGGCGCATGGTTCGATTCTTTCTCACGGAAGTCGGCCGGGAACCGGGATCAGCCGATGGACGCGCGCAGGACCGGCGGGCAGGCGACGAGCGTCGGGCCCTCACCGGCCGGGTCGATGCCGAGCAGCACCCGCACCCCCGCGGCCCCGAGCTCGTAGTGCGGGAGGGCCACCGTGGACAGCGGCGGACGGAGGTGCGCGGCGATCACGTCCTGGTTGTCGAATCCGATGACGGCGATGTCGGCCGGGATGCGGACTCCGCGCTCGCGGAGGCCGTCGTACAGACCCATCGCGACGCGGTCGTTGTGGCAGAACACCGCCGTGACGCCCGAGGCGACGATCGCCTCCGCCGCGGCGTACCCGCCTTCCTGCTGCGGCTCCGCCTCGAGCACCAGGCGCGCGTCGAACTCGACACCGGCCGCCTCGAGCGCGTCGCGATATCCGGCCAGTCGGTCGGAGCGCGCGGGCGACGGCGTCGTGGTGTTGATGAACGCGATGCGCCGGTGGCCTGCGGCCAGCAGCTGCTCGGTCGCGGTTCTGCCGCCCTGGCGTTCATCGGGCACCACGGCCGGCAGCGCGCCGTCCGCGGAGAAGCAGTCGACCAGGACGGTGTCGGTCTGCTGGAGGATCTCGGGTACGACGATCTCGCGGTGATACCAGGTGGAGTAGAGGATGCCGTGCACCTGGTGCTCGAGCATCATCGCGATCACGTCCTTCTCGACCACGGGATCGCCCTCGGTGTTGGCGACGAGCAGGACGTAGCCGTGCTTCCACGCCTCGTCCTGCGCACCGTGGATGATCTTGCCGGCGAACGGGGTCGTCGCGATCGCGTCGGCGACGAGTCCGATGAAGCGGGATCCGCCTTGCGAGAGGGTCTTCGCCAGGGCGTTCGGACGATATCCGAGCTCGAGGACGGCATCCTGAACGCGACGGCGCGCGTCGTCCCCGATGCGGGCACCGGGCTTGTCGTTCACGACGTGCGAGACGGTCGCCACCGAGACCCCGGCGGCTTTGGCGACATCGCGCATCGTGACGGCAGGTCCGTTCCTGCCGTGCCCGGTAGAGCTCATCCCTTGGTAGCCCCGCTCTCCAGTCCGTTGATCATGGCCTTGTTCAGGACGAGGAAGACCAGCAGCAGCGGCGTCACCGTCACGCAGACGGCGGCGAACGTCGCTGTCCAGTCCGTGTTGCCCATCGCTCCGATGTAGTTTTGCAGGCCGAGCGGGATCGTCTTCAATCCGTCGGAGAGGACGAACGTGTTCGCGAAGATGAAGTCGTTCCAGATGAAGATGCTGTTGACCAGGACGACCGTGATGATCGTGTTGGCAGACAGCGGGAAGGTGATCTGCCCGAAGATCCGATACGGACCCGCGCCGTCCAGCGACGCCGCTTCGTACATCTCGCGGGGGATGTACTCGTAGAACGACGAGAACAGGTAGATCGCCATCGGCAGCGAGAAGGCGGCGAGCGGCACGATCATCGACAGGTGGGTGTCGAGCAGACCGACCTGCGCGTAGTCGATGAACAGCGGCACGAGGGCGATCTGCACGGGCACGATGATCCCGAGCAGGAACAGCGCCCGCACGAGGTTGCTGAAGCGGAAGCCCAGCACCTGCAGTGCGTAGGCGGCCATCATCCCGGCGATCACGATGAGCGCGCTTGCGCCGAGGGTGACGATCAGACTGTTGACGATGTTCAGCCAGAGGTTGCCCGTGGAGAATGCGCGCGCGTAGTTGTCGAGAGTGAACTCCGACGGGAAGGCGAAGGGGTTGCCTCCGGCGAAATCGGATGCCGTGCGGAAGCTCGTGAGGAAGAGCCACAGCAGCGGGTACACCTGCACGATGACGATCAGGACGACCGTGACGGTCAGGAGCGTGCGCTGCACGCGCAGCCGGTACGAGACGGCGCTGCGCGGCGGGCGGCCGGGAGTGGGCACGGTGTCGGTCATGATCGGGCGGTCCAGGACGGGGGCGGTCATGAGTCGTCCCTTCGACGAAGCAGCGCGATGATCAGGCCGACGGCCACGAGGCACTCGACCACGATGAAGACCGAGATCGCGCTCGCATAGCCGTAGTCGGTGTGCACGAACGCGGTCTTGTACATGTAGGTGGTCAGCAGCTCGGAGGACTGGCCGGGACCGCCGTTCGTGAGCAGGTAGGGGATGTCGAAACCGCGGAGGGCGAACGTGGTCGCCATGATCGTCGTGGTGATCCAGACCGGCCGGATGTAGGGGAACCGGATGCGCCAGAAGATCTGCCACCACGAGGCGCCGTCCAGGCGCGCAGCCTCCTCGAGCTCTTTGGGCACCGCGATGAGGGCCGCGTAGATGATGAGCATGTACAGCCCCGTGAAGCGCCAGCCCTCCGGGATCGAGACGGCCGCGAGGACCGTCTGCACGTTGGACAGCCAGGCGGTCTGCATCCCCTCGAGTCCGACCCAGGCCAGCAGCTGGTTCAGCAGGCCGACCGGTTCGAGCGAGTAGATGCGGACGAAGAGGAACGCGATCGCCACCGTCGAGATGACCGCCGGCAGCAGGTACAGCGTCTTGACGAGTTCTCGGGCTCGCGGCAGCGCGGTGAGGAGTCCCGCCACGGCGAGCGCACCGCCCAGCTGCAGCACGAGACAGATCGCGAGATAGCCGAGCGCGTTGCCGAATGCCGTCCAGAAGACGTCGTCGCGGGTGAACATCTTGATGTAGTTGTCGAAGCCGACGAAGACCATGTCGGTGATGCCGTCCCAGCGGAAGACGCTGAGCACGAGCGACTGCAGGATCGGCAGGAGCACGGCGATGCCGTACAGCAGGAGCGGCGGGACGAGGAAGACGACGACCGACAGCGCCGACCGGCGCGGCAGCATCGACGACCTCATCGCCGGGCGGCGCCGAGGGGCGCGCGGACGGACCGCGCGCACCCCGGCTTCGGCGATGTCAGTCACCGACGTTCTCCTTGAGGGAGGCATCCA
>JASBUD010000318.1 GCA_030148105.1 Microbacterium sp.
GGTCAGAAGCAGCGGCTGGGGCTCGCTCGTGCCCTCGTGCACGACCCGCAGGTGCTGCTCCTGGACGAACCGGCCTCGGGGCTGGACCCCGAAGCGCGCGTCGGCCTGCGCGTCCTCCTCCGCCAGCTCGCGGCGCAGGGCCGCACCGTGCTCGTCTCCAGCCACATCCTCGCCGAGCTCGAAGAGGTCGTCGACGACGCGGTGTTCCTGGTCGCGGGGGCCACGGTGTCCGCCGAACGCGTCGCCGCCGCGGCACGGAGTCTTCGTACGTGGCGCGTGCGCGTCGCGGATGCCGACCCCGCGGTATCCGTCGAGGCGATCGCCGCCGCTCTGCAGCGCGACGCAGCGACCCTCGCCACCGATCGCAGCGGAGTGCTCGTCGGCTTCGCCTCCGACACCGAGGCCGCCGCAGCACTGCGGGCCCTCGTGGAAGCGGGAGTCCCCGTGATCGAATACGCGCCCGCGACGGGGAACCTCGAGCACACGTTCCTCGACCTCCGCGACGGGAGTGCGTCATGAATGCCGCGCGCATCGGTACGATCTTCCGGCTGGAGCTCCTGCAGCGCGTCCGCAGCGTCGCCTGGTACGTGCTGCTCGGCATCTTCGCCGTGCTGCTCCTGATCGTCACCGCGCTGACATTCCTCGCGGTGCCGCCGGATCCGACCGGACCCGCGGGAAGCGCGATCTTCTCGATCATCGTGTACTTCGTCCTCCTGCTCGTGGTGCTGGTCTCGCCGACGCTGAGCGGGAACGCGATCAACGGCGACCGCGACGCGGCCACCCTGGCCCCCGTGCAGATCACCCTGGCGACCACCGCCGACATCATCGTCGGCAAGCTCCTGGCGGCGTGGGCGACCGGACTCGCGTTCCTCGCGGTGGCCGTGCCGTTCCTGATCCTCGCGATGGCCGCCGGTGGGGTGTCGCTCAGCGTGCTCCTGGTCTCCCTCGCGATCCTCGTGGTCGAGATCGGCGTCGTCGCGGCGATCGGCATCGGCTTCAGCGGCATCCTCGCGCGCCCGCTCTTCTCGGTCGCCGTGACGTATCTGGTGGTCGCGGCGCTCGTGATCGGCACTCTGATCGCCTTCGGACTCGGGACGGCGGCATCCCGCATCGAAGTCGAGTCGCGCTCGCGCTATCTCGAGCCCGCGCCGACGCAGTCGCTGCCGACCGTGCCGCCGGAGTGCATGACCGCGGAGCCGGGTCAGACCGAGCCCCTGCCGCAGTGCATGACGCCGATGCCGATGCCGGAGCCCCAGTACGTCTGCGGCCCGTGGTCGACGACCCGCTACGACTCGGCCCGCACCGACACGGTGTGGTGGATCCTGGCGGCGAACCCGTTCGTGATCCTCGCCGACGCCACGCCGTCACGCTTCGAGAACGGCTACCCGGTCGATCTGTTCGGCAATGTGAAGGTGCTCGTCCGCGGTGCCCAGAAAGCGCCCGAAGCGGTCCAGGAGTACGACGGCTGCGTCGAGGGCGAGCAGAGCTATCCGACCTCCGAGGAGCAGATCGCCGGGTCCACGCCGAGCTGGTTCGTGGGTCTGGGCGTGCAGCTCGTGCTCGCGGGGCTGCTGCTCTGGGGCGCCTGGTCGCGGACCCGCACGCCGTCGCGCCGAATGCCGCCCGGGACGCGCATCGCCTGAGTCGGGTGTCGGGTCCCGCGCCTAGACTTGTCGGGCTATGACCGATGCCTCCACGCCCCTGATCATCGTCGGCGGTGGGGCCTCACCCGCCGGTGGGTCGGTGCGCCCCGACGAAGACCTCCTCGACGGCCTGAACCCGCAGCAGCGCGAGGCCGTCGTCTACCGCGGTCAGGCGCTGCTGATCGTCGCGGGTGCCGGATCGGGCAAGACGAGCGTCCTCACCCGCCGTGTCGCCTCGCTCCTGCGCACGAAGGACGCCTGGCCGAGCCAGATCCTCGCGATCACCTTCACGAACAAGGCCGCGGGCGAGATGCGCGAGCGCGTCGGGCAGCTGATCGGCGACCGGGCGCAGGGCATGTGGATCTCGACCTTCCACTCCGCGTGCGTGCGCATCCTCCGTCGCGAGGCGCAGCAGTTCGGCTTCACCAAGTCGTTCACGATCTACGACTCCGGCGATTCGCGGGCGCTGCTGAAGCGGCTCGTGAAGGAGCACGAGGCCGACGCCTACGGCATCACCCCGGCCGGCGCCCAGAGTCGCATCTCCAAGCTCAAGAACGAACTCGCCGATGCCGAGTCCTACGCCCGGTCGGCGAACATGAACGATCCCGCCGATCGCGTGTTCGTCGACGTGTTCAGCGACTACCAGAGCGATCTGCAGCGGGCGAATGCGTTAGACTTCGACGA
>JASBUD010000322.1 GCA_030148105.1 Microbacterium sp.
GTCCGCGCCCCTTCCCTCCGCCGAGGTGGTGCCTCTTCCGCCGAGGTGGTGGGTCCTCCGCCGAGGTGGTGCCTCTTTCGCCGAGGTGGTGGGTCTTTCGCCGAGATGGTGGCCCGTCGCCCGAGCCCCCAGCGGGTCGCCACGGCCCTGTCGAACGCCGCCCCTAGAGTGCAGTCGTGACCATCGCGAACGCCGTGAAGGCGCCTGATCCGGCCAAGGGGGAGACCGAGGCCACCCAGCGCTGGTCGCGGATCACCTACTGGCCGCTCGCGGTCGCTGCCGCGGTGTTCCTCGTGACCTACACGGTGCACGTCGTCGGCGAGGTGCAGGGCGATTGGTCGATCCTCACGACGGCGATCATCGCCATGATCTGGCTCATGTTCATCGGCGAGTATCTCGTCAAGCTCCGGCTGTCCGATCCGCGCCGGGTCTGGTTCCGCGCCCACAAGTTCGAGCTCCTGCTGGCGCTCATCCCGGCGCTGCGCCCAGTGCGGCTGCTGGACGCGGTCACGCGTCTGCCGCAATTCACGCGGACCGCCGGTAACTCCATCCGCGCGCGCCTGCTGACCTACGGTGTCGGCTCGGCGCTGCTGCTCGTCTGGTACATCTCGCTCCTCGTGCTGCAGGCCGAGCGCGGCGCACCGGGGGCGACGATCGACTCGTTCGGGGATGCCGTGTGGTGGGCCTTCTGTACGGTGACCACCGTCGGATACGGGGACCTCGTGCCCGTCACGATCTCCGGACGCTGCGCCGCGGTCGTCCTGATGGTCGGCGGTGTCGTGCTCGTGGGCCTGGTCGTCGCGACGATCTCGTCGTGGGTGGTCGAGCGGGCCTCGCGCGGCCACGAGGATGAGATGCCCGCGAGTCGCGCGGATGTGAAGGCGCTGACGGTGCAGCTGCAGGCAGCGGCCGCGCGGGTCGCCCGCGAACGCTCCGGCGACAGCGGGCAGGACCAGCCGTGAGTCTCTTCGGGCGCCCGGCACCCGCCGTTCCCTCCCCTCCGGTCCTCTCGCCGACACTCCGCGTACTGATCGGGCTGGCGGCGACGGTCATCGCGCTCGCCGGCCTGTTCTTCGCCCGCGAGCTCGTCGGGCCGCTCGTACTCGCGGCGGTCATCGTGATCATCGGCCATCCCGTTCGGCAGCCGCTCGAGCGATGGGGATGGCCGAGCTGGGCGGCGACGACGGGCGTCATCGTCGTCGCGTACCTCATCCTCGGCGTGCTCGGCGTGCTGCTGTTCTTCGCGGGGACCCAGTTCGTGCGCCTCGTGGCCGACTACGCCGACGAACTGCAGGCGACCGCGCAGGCGGTCGTGACGTGGTTGGGGTCGCTGGGCCTGGATCAACAGGCGTCGGATGCCGCGGCATCCGCTCTGCAGCCGGCCACGATCGTGAACTTCATCGCCTCTCTCGGCGGAACGGCGCTCGGCATCCTGACGGCCCTCTTCTTCGTGCTGGCATACGTGATCTTCATGGCGGCGGACGGTGCGCGCTACAGCCGCGCCGAGACGGTCTTCGGCGCAGCCGCGCGGCCGACCGTGAAGCGGTTCCGCGCGTTCAACACCGGGGTGCGACGGTATTACGTCGTCAACGCGAGCTTCGGTGCGGTCGTCGCGATCATCGACGGGCTGGCGCTCTGGGCGCTCGGAGTACCGGCGCCGGCGGTCTGGGCGATCCTCGCGTTCGTGACGAACTTCATCCCGAACATCGGATTCGTGATCGGCCTCATTCCACCCGCCCTGCTGGCGCTCGTGGTGGGCGGCTGGCCGCTCGCGCTCGCCGTGATCGCGATCTACTGCGTCGTGAACGTGACGCTGCAGGTGCTCGTCCAGCCGAAGTTCGTCAGCGACGCGGTGAGCCTCAGCCTGACGCTGAGCTTCTTCTCGGTGATCTTCTGGACCTTCGTCATCGGGCCGCTCGGCGCGATCCTCTCGATCCCGCTCACCCTGCTCGTGCGCGCGCTCGTGCTGGAGGGCGACCCGGGCGCGCGGTGGCTGCGGTGGCTGTCCGGGGATGCGCCGCCCTCCTGACCCGGTTTCTTCCGCCCGCCGAGGTGGTGGCCTCCTCACCGAGATGGTGGTTCCTTTGCCGAGGTGGTGGTCTTCTCACTGAGATGGTGGTTCCTCTGCCGAGGTGGTGGTTCCTTTGCCGAGATGGTGGTTCCTTTGCCGAGATTGTGGGCACAATCTCGGCGGAAAACCCACCATCTCGGCGCAGACCCCACCATCTCGGCGGAGGAAGCACGATCTCGGCGGGCGGGGGTTCACCCCTCCGGCATGAGGCACCGGAGCGGGGCGCACGCCTAGCCTGGCGCCCTGTCCGACCCTGCCGCCCGCCCGCCCGTGCCCGTCGCGGATGCCGCCCTCGCCGTCCCCGAGCGGCGGGGGATCCGCGCCCTCGTGGACCGACCGCTCGTCGTCGCCTTCATCGCCACGCTCGGGGTGCTCGGCGGGCTCATCCTCGGGTCGGCGATCGCCTCCATCACGACGAT
>JASBUD010000324.1 GCA_030148105.1 Microbacterium sp.
GCCGAGACGATGCGACGGCGGGCGTCAGGCGGACACGCCGAGACCGGCGGCGACCAGCTCGGCGATCTGCACGGCGTTCAGCGCGGCGCCCTTGCGGAGGTTGTCGTTGCTGATGAACAGCACGAGACCCTTGCCCTCGGGCGCGGACTGGTCGGCGCGGATGCGGCCCACATAGCTCGGGTCGGTGCCGGCAGCCTGCAGCGGAGTGGGCACTTCCTCGAGGCGCACGCCGGCGGCATCCGAAAGCACCTCACGGGCACGCTCGGGCGTGATGTCGCGGGCGAACTCGGCGTTGATGCTGAGCGAGTGGCCGGTGAAGACCGGAACGCGCACGCACGTCCCCGCGACGCGGAGCTCGGGCAGCTCGAGGATCTTGCGGCTCTCGTTGCGGAGCTTCTTCTCCTCGTCGGTCTCGTTCAGGCCGTCCTCGACGAGGTTGCCGGCGAACGGGATGACATCGAAGGCGATCGGGGCGATGTACTTCTCGGGCTGGGGGAAGTCCACCGCGGAGCCGTCGTGCACGAGCCGGAGCGTGTCGCCCTGCGCGAGCACTCCCTCGACCTGTCCGAGCAGCTCTTCCGCGCCGGCGATCCCGGACCCGCTGACGGCCTGGTAGGTGCTGACGATCAGGCGCTCGAGGCCCGCCTCCTCGTGCAGGACCTTCAGCACCGGCATCGCGGCCATCGTGGTGCAGTTCGGGTTCGCGATGATGCCCTTGTGCGCCTCGCGGATCGCGTGCGGGTTGACCTCGCTCACCACGAGGGGCACCTCGGGGTCCATGCGCCACGCGCTGGAGTTGTCGATCACTGTCGCTCCCGCTTCGGCGAAGCGCGGCGCGTGAGCGCGGCTGCCGGTGGCCCCGGCGGAGAACAGGGCGATGTCGATGCCCGCGGGATCGGCGGTGGCGACGTCTTCGATGATGACCGTCTGCCCGCCGAACTCGACCGCGGTGCCTGCGGAGCGCGCCGTGGCGAACAGGCGGAGCTCGCGAATCGGGAACGACCGCTCGGCGAGGATCTCGCGCATGACGGTGCCGACCTGGCCGGTGGCGCCGACGACGGCGACGGAGAGTCCGGAATCGGAGATGCGGGTCATGGCGGTTCCTTGCGGGTCGAGGGTGAAATCCAGATTCTATCGGCCACCCGAAACGGATGCCGCGCCCCGGATCCGGTGTTACGACAGCGCCGCCGCGCCGAAGGAGACGGAGAACTGCACGCACCACAGGTCGACGGTGCGGAACACGGTCAGATCCACGTCAGCCGGGATGTCGTAGAGCTGGTCACCGATATTGCCCTTGATCGGACCGAGATCGATGTGCTCGTACCCGGCGGCGGTGAACCACCCGTCGGTGCCCTCCACGACCGGACCCGCACTCAGCCACACGTGCACGTCGGGCCCGTTCGAGGTCTCCAGCCCCACGAGCGCGAGCTGGCGGGTGCCGTCGGGGTTCTCGATCACGCGGACGGACCCGGACGTGGTGTGCTCGTGGCTGATGAAGGATCCGGTGAGCAGGTCGACCGGACCCGCCGGCGGAGCAGGTGTGATCTGCTCCGCGGGTTCCACGCTCGCCGACGCCGCCGGCGTGGGTTCCGGCGTCGCCGTCGCCACGGCTGCCGGGATCTCGTCGTCGACCCGCACGTCGATGAACAGCAGCCATGGCTGGAAGACGAGTGCCCCGCCGACGACCGCGGAGACCGCAAGTGCGGCCCCGATCCCCCAGAGCCAGCGTGCCCTCGTCGACAGCGTCGTTCTGCTCATCGTGCCCCCTCCGACGAACCGAGCGTACGGCGGTCCCCCGGAAAGTGCCGGGCGATCAGATTACGAGATCAGGACGAATGGGAGAGAACCTCTTGACGAGGCGCTCAGCGCCCGGTGCCGGCGTGGACGACGGCCTCGGCATCCCCGTCCAGGCCGTACGCGGTGTGCACCACGCGCGCCGCCTCGGCGAGCTCGTCACCGCTGACGACGACCGAGATGCGGATCTCGGACGTGGAGATCATCTCGATGTTGATGCCCGAGACGCTCAGCGCTTCGAAGAGCGTCGCGGAGACACCCGAGTGCGTGCGCATCCCGGCGCCGACGACCGAGAGCTTGCCGATCTGATCGTCGTGCACGAGGCTCTCGAAACCGACCTCGCCCTGTTCGGCGGCGAGGGCGCGCAGCGCCAGCGCGGCGTCCTCCTTCGGAAGGGTGAAGGAGATGTCGGTGCGACCGGTGGCGGCGGCGGACACGTTCTGCACGATCATGTCGACGTTCGCCCCGGACTTCGCGACGATCTTGAAGATCTCGGCCGCCTTGCCGGGGACGTCGGGCACGCCGATGACGGAGATCTTGGCCTGGCTGAGGTCGGTGGCGACCCCGGCGACGATCGGCTCTTCCATTTCTGCTCCTTCTGTGCCCGCGGGCAGGGACATTCCGGGACCGAGCACCCACGTCCCCTCACCGGAGCTGAACGTGGATCTGGCGTGGATCAGCACGCCGTGGCGGCGCGCGTACTCGACGGCGCGGATGTAGAGCACCTTCGCGCCGTTCGCCGCGAGCTCGAGCATCTCCTCGCTCGAGACGTGCGTGAGCTTCTGCGCGCGGGGCACGACCCGGGGGTCGGCGGTGAAGATGCCGTCGACGTCGCTGTAGATCTCGCAGACGTCCGCCTTGAGAGCGGCGGCGAGCGCGACGGCGGTCGTGTCGGACCCCCCGCGACCGAGCGTCGTGATGTCGCGGGTGTCGCGGTTGAAGCCCTGGAACCCGGCGACGATCACGATCGCCCCCTCGTCGAGTGCTTCGCGCAGTCGGACGGGGGTGACGTCGACGATGCGCGCCGCCCCGTGCGTCGCGTCGGTGATCATGCCCGCCTGAGACCCGGTGAACGAGCGCGCCTCGAAGCCCATCGAGTGGATCGCCATCGCCAGCAGCGCCATCGAGATGCGCTCGCCGCTGGAGAGGAGCATGTCGAGCTCTCGCGGGGCGGGGATCGGTGCCACCTGGCCGGCGAGGTCGAGGAGCTCGTCGGTCGTATCGCCCATGGCGCTCACCGCGACGACGACGTCGTGACCGGCGCGGCGCGTATCGACGATGCGCTTGGCGACCCGCTTGATGCTCTCCGCGTCGGCGACCGACGAT
>JASBUD010000328.1 GCA_030148105.1 Microbacterium sp.
AGGAACAGCGAGCTCTCGCTTCGCTCATGCTGTTCGAGCATGCCCTCCTCGAGGAGGAGCGCGACCTGCGGGCGTCGCTGGGCCTCGGCGGCAACGACATCGCCGTGCTTCGCCTGGTGACGGATGCCGATGCCGATGGTCACCTGCTCACTCCCAGCGACATCGCGCGAACCCTCGGAACCTCCAGCGCCGCCACGACGGCGATCGTGGACAGGCTGGAGAGCGCGGGGCACCTCGCCCGCTCACCGAATCCGAACGACCGGCGCAGCGTGGTGTTGACGCCGACGATGTCGGCGGACTCTCCCGCGCGTGCCGCACTGGAGGCCAGCCGGAGACGGCGCGAGACGATGGTCGAGACGCTGTCGCCCGCGGAGCGCGAAGCGCTCGCGGCGGCGCTCACGCAGCTCGCCGCGACGCTGACCGTGGGCCAGCGCCGCGGCGTCACGGGCTGAGGTCAGTTCACCTCGTCGGGGTGGGCGCTGACCCGACCGGTTCCGTCGCCGGGCTCGACCTGGTCGATCGCCTGCATCTCGGCATCCGACAGTGTGAAATCGAACACGTCGAGGTTCTCCTCCAAGCGCTCGCGTCGCACCGACTTCGGGAAGACGATGAAGCCCTTCTGCAGGTGCCAGCGGAGGACGACCTGCGCCGGGCTCTTGCCATGCGCGGACGCTGCCTCGCGCACCTCGGGCAGTCCGAACAGGTCGTACTTGCCCTGACCGAGCGGCCCCCAGGACTCGATGCGGACACCGTGATCGGCCGCCCACCCGGTGATGTCGCGCTGCTGGTGCGCGGGATGCAGCTCGATCTGGTCGACGGCGGGCGTGACACCGGTCTGGGCGACGATCTTCTCGAGGTGCGGCACGAGGAAGTTGGAGACGCCGATGCTGCGGGCGAGTCCGGCGTCGCTGATCTCGATGAGCTTCTGCCACGCGTGCAGATAGTTGTCCTTCGCCGGGGTCGGCCAGTGCACGAGATAGAGGTCGATGCGGTCGAGGCCGAGCTTGTCCAGGCTCTCGCGGATCGCGGCGTGCGGCTCCTCTCCGTCGTGGCGGTCGTTCCACAGCTTCGTCGTGATGAACAGCTCGCTGCGCGGGATGCCGCTCGCGGCGATCGCAGCACCGACGCCCTCTTCATTGCCGTAGATCGCGGCGGTGTCGATGTGACGGTAGCCGACCTCGAACGCTTCGGTCACCGCGCGCTCGGTGTCTGCCGGCGGGACCTTGAAGACGCCGTAGCCGAGCTGGGGGATGTCGTAGCCGTCGTTGAGCTGGAGCGTGGGGATCGTCATCGCTCCAGCCTAAATGCGCTCGCGAGAGGGCAGATCTGTAGGGCGACACGCCGTCCGAGGGTGACATATCTGCCCTCTCGCGAGGAGCAGTCGGGCAGGAGCGGGACGCGAATCGATACGATGGAAGGCTATGTCCGCACCGGAACCCGTGATCTCCTATCCCCCGGAGCTGCCCGTCAGCGCCGCACGGGACGACATCGCGCGTGCGGTCCGCGACCATCAGGTCGTGATCGTGGCGGGGGCCACGGGG
The DNA here is from genome assembly GCA_030148105.1 of Microbacterium sp. Classification (GTDB taxonomy): domain Bacteria; phylum Actinomycetota; class Actinomycetes; order Actinomycetales; family Microbacteriaceae; genus Microbacterium; species Microbacterium lacus. The sequence goes on from JASBUD010000328.1 coordinate 1,542, forward strand.
TCGGGCAAGACGACGCAGCTGCCGAAGATCTGCCTCGAGCTCGGGCGGACCCGCATCGCCCACACCCAGCCACGCAGGATCGCCGCGCGCACGATCGCCGAGCGCATCGCGGATGAGCTCGATGTGCCCCTCGGCACGACCGTCGGGTACAAGGTGCGCTTCACCGACAAGGTGCAGGACGACACGCGCATCGCGCTCATGACCGACGGCATCCTGCTCAACGAGATCCACCGCGACCGCCTCTTGCGCCGGTACGACACGATCATCGTCGACGAAGCGCACGAGCGATCCCTCAACGTCGACTTCCTGATCGGCTATCTGACCCAGATCCTGCCGAAGCGGCCCGATCTGCGGGTCATCGTCACGAGCGCGACGATCGATCCGCAGAGCTTCGCGGCGCACTTCGCGGATGCCGAGGGGCAGCCCGCGCCGATCATCGAAGTGTCCGGCCGCACTTATCCGGTCGAGATCCGCTACCGCGGACCCGAGGCGGCCACCGAGGACGACGTCGACGGCATCACCTCCGCCCTCGCCGAGCTCGATCGTGAAGCTCCCGGCGACGTGCTCGTGTTCCTTCCCGGCGAGGCCGAGATCCGGGACGCCACGGATGCCGTCCGGGGCATGTACGCGAAGGACGCCGCCCCGACCGAGGTCCTCCCCCTTTACGGCCGCCTGAGCGCCGCCGAACAGCACCGCGTTTTCGAGCGATCCGCGGTCGCCGGGGTCCGCCGCCGGGTCATCCTGGCCACGAACGTGGCCGAGACGAGTCTGACCGTGCCCGGCATCCGGTACGTGATCGACACCGGCACCGCGCGCATCTCGCGCTACAGCAACCGCACGAAGATCCAGCAGCTCCCGATCGAGGCGATATCGCAGGCGTCCGCGCAGCAGCGGTCCGGCCGCGCGGGCCGCACCGCGCCGGGTATCGCGATCCGCCTGTACTCCGAGGACGACTTCGACCGGCGTCCGCTGTTCACCGAACCCGAGATCCTGCGGACGAGCCTGGCGTCCGTCATCCTGCAGATGCTCTCGCTCGGCTTCGGCGAGATCACCGCCTTCCCCTTCCTCACTCCGCCGGACTCGCGCGGTGTCAAGGCGGCGGTCGACCTGCTCCTCGAGCTCGGCGCAGTCCAGGCTCCCGCCCGCGGCGACGGCGGCACCGCACGGCTCACCGACGTCGGCCGCGAGATCTCGCGGCTGCCGATCGATCCGCGCTTCGCGCGCATGCTGATCGAGGCGAAACGCGCGGGAGTGCAGCGCGACGTGCTCGCCATCGTCGCAGGCATGTCGATCCAGGACGTCCGTGAGCGGCCCGAAGACCGGCGCGAGGAGGCGGATCGTCTGCACGCGCGCTTCACGGATCCCACGAGCGACTTCCTCAGCCTGCTGAACCTGTGGAACCACCTCCAGGAGCAGCAGGCGGCGCTCGGCTCGAGCGCCTTCCGGCGCTTGTGTCGCGCGGAGCATCTCAACTACGTGCGCGTGCGCGAATGGGTCGACGTGCACCGCCAGCTGCGCACGCTCGTCGGGGCGCCGCGGCGGGACGCCGGACCGGAGAGCCCGGCGGACCCCGACGACCTGCACCGGGCGATCATGTCCGGCCTCCTCTCGCACATCGGCATCCTGGACCAGCGCGCCGCCGCGAAGGCGGCGGGCGCCAAAGCCCCCGCCGAGGGACGACGGCAGCCGCTCGCGGAATACCTCGGCGCCCGCGGCACGAAGTTCGCGATCTTCCCCGGGTCTGGGTTGCGCAAACGCCGTCCCGCCGCCGTGATGGCGGCCGAACTCGTCGAGACGTCGCGTCTGTTCGCGCGCACGGTCGCGGCGATCGACCCGGCGTGGGCCGAGTCCCTCGCCCCCGATCTCGTCAAGCGCCAGCTCGGTGAACCGCACTGGTCGAAGGCGGCGGGAGCGGCATCCGTCTACGAGAAGGTGACGCTGTTCGGGGTCGAGATCATCCCCCGCCGTCGCGCCCAGCTCGCGCGCTTCGACCGCCCGCTGGCCCGTGAGCTCTTCGTGCGCCACGCGCTCGTCGACGGCGACTGGGACTCCACGGCGCTGGACAAGCGCCTCACCGCGTTCGAACGCCGCAACCTCGAACTGCGGCGGCGGCTCGAGAAGATCGAGGAGCGGGAGCGCCGCCGCGACATCCTGGTCGGCGACGAGGCCGTGTACGCGTTCTACGCCGCGCGGATCCCCCGCGACGTCTTCGATGCGCGCTCCTTCGAGAAGTGGTGGCGGGATGCCGCTTCCCGGACGCCCCGGCTCCTCGACATGACCGAGGCCGATCTCGTCGACGGCGCCGCGCGCAGCGGCGACGGCGGCTTCCCCGCGCGCTGGACGCAGGGCGATCAGACGCTCTCCCTCGCCTACCGGTTCGAGCCGGGCGCGCCCGACGACGGCGTCACCGTCGTG
>JASBUD010000157.1 GCA_030148105.1 Microbacterium sp.
CGGCGATCACGTTCTGAGACGCATCGAAGGTCGCGTCCCGCGGCGGTCGGACGACGATCTGCCCACCGGACAGGCCCTTGCCGACGTAGTCGTTCGAATCGCCTTCCAGGCGCAGGGTGATCCCAGCGGGCATGAACGCGCCGAAGGACTGGCCGGCGGACCCGGTGAGGTTGACCACGATCGACCCCGCCGGCATCCCGTTCTCGCCGTGTACGCGGGTGACGTGGTGTCCGAGCATCGTGCCCACCGCCCGCTCGGTGTTGCGGATCGGCAGGTCGAAGGACATCGTGCCGTTGTGGGCGATCACATCGCGCGCCGCCTCGATGAGCGGCACGTCGAAGTGCTCCTCGAGCTCGTGCTTCTGCGCGCGCGTGTTGCGCCGCGCCTGGTCGTCGCCGAAAGCGGGTCCGGTGAGGATCGGCGCGAGGTCGAGTCCACTCGCCTTCCAGTGCTCCACCGCGCCGTTGATGTCGAGGAGCTCGTGGTGTCCGATCGCCTCGTCGAGGGACCGGAAACCGAGCTCGGCCAGATACTCGCGCACTTCTTCGGCGATGAACTCCATGAAGTTCACGACGAACTCGGGCTTTCCGTTGAAACGCTCGCGCAGAACCGGGTTCTGGGTGGCGACGCCCACGGGACACGTGTCCAGGTGGCACACGCGCATCATGATGCAGCCGGAGACCACGAGCGGGGCGGTCGCGAAACCGAACTCCTCCGCTCCCAGGAGCGCGCCGATCACGACGTCGCGACCGGTCTTCAGCTGGCCGTCGACCTGGACGACGACGCGATCCCGCATCCCGTTCAGCATGAGGGTCTGCTGGGTCTCGGCCAGGCCGAGCTCCCACGGCGTGCCCGCATGCTTCAGCGAGTTCAGCGGGCTCGCGCCCGTGCCGCCGTCGTGCCCCGAGACGAGGATCACATCGGCGAGGGCCTTGGCCGTACCCGCCGCGACGGCGCCGATCCCGGACTGGCTCACGAGCTTGACGTGCACACGCGCGCCGGGGTTCGCCCGCTTCAGGTCGAAGATCAGCTGCTTGAGGTCCTCGATCGAGTAGATGTCGTGGTGCGGAGGCGGCGAGATGAGTCCCACGCCCGCCGTCGCGTGCCGCGTCCGGGCGACCCACGGGTACACCTTCGTGGGCGGCAGCTGACCTCCCTCGCCGGGTTTGGCGCCCTGCGCGAGCTTGATCTGGATGTCGTCGGCCTCGGTGAGGTACAGGCTCGTGACGCCGAAGCGACCGGAAGCGACCTGCTTGATCGCGCTGCGGCGCTCGGGGTCCAGGAGCCGGTCGACGTCCTCACCGCCCTCCCCCGTGTTGGACTTCGCGCCGATGCGGTTCATCGCGATCGCCAGCGTCTCGTGGGCCTCTTTCGAGATCGAGCCGTAGCTCATCGCCCCGGTGGAGAAGCGCTTCACGATCGAGGACACCGGCTCGACCTCGTCGAGCGGGACGGGGGTGCGCACGCCCGTGCGCAGCGCGAAGAGGCCGCGCAGCGTCTTGAGTTCGGACGCCTGGTCGTCCACGAGCTTGGTGTACTCGCGGAAGATGTCGTAGCGCCGCGTGCGGGTCGCGTGCTGCAGACGGAAGACCGTGTCGGGATTGAACAGGTGCGGCGAACCGTCCCGTCGCCACTGGTACTCGCCGCCGGTCCACAGCCGCTCGTGCGCACGCACGGCGGCGTCCTCCGGATACGCGTACGCGTGCCGGGCGGCGTTCTCGGCCGCGATCACGTCGAGCGAGACCCCGCCGAGCTTCGTCTCGGTGCCGGTGAAGTACGCGTCGACGAACTCCTGCGAGAGACCCACGGCTTCGAAGACCTGGGCACCTGCATAGGAGGACACGGTGGAGATGCCCATCTTCGACATGATCTTCAGCACGCCCTTGCCGAGGGCGTAGATGAGGTTCTTGACGGCCTTCTGCGGGGTGATCCCGGTGATGTAGCCGGCGCGGACCAGGTACTCCACCGTCTCCATCGCCAGGTACGGGTTCACTGCGGACGCGCCGTAGCCGATGAGGGTCGCGACGTGGTGAACCTCGCGGACGTCGCCGGCCTCCACGACCAGTCCGCACTTCATGCGCGTCTGCTTGCGGATGAGGTGGTGGTGGACGGCGGCGAGCATGAGCAGCGACGGGATGGGCGCGAGGTCCTTGTTCGAGTCGCGGTCGCTGAGGACGATGAACTCCGCGCCGTCCTCGATCGCCTCGTCAACCTCGGCGCACATCTGCGCGATGCGCTTCTGCATGCCCTTGTGGCCGGCCTCGACGCGGTACAGGCCGCGGATCGTCACGGAGGAGCGACCCGAGAGCGCGGTGTCGATGTGCTGGATCTTCGCGAGCTCATCGTTGTCGATCACGGGGAAGTCCAGCGTCACCGAACGCGCGTGGTCGGCGCCCCAGGTGAGGAGATTGCGCTCCGGCCCGAGACCGAGGGCGAGAGAGGTGACGACTTCTTCGCGGATGGAATCCAGCGGCGGGTTCGTGACCTGCGCGAACTGTTGCGTGAAGTAGTCGAACAGCAGGCGCGGACGCTCGCTGAGAACGGCGACCGGCGTGTCCGAGCCCATTGCGCCGAGCGGCTCGGCGCCGTTCTGCCCCATCGGGGTCAGCAGGATACGCACTTCCTCCTCGGTGTACCCGAACGTGCGCTGACGCCGGGTGATCGAGGCGATCGGGTGCACGATGTGCTCGCGCTCCGGCAGGTCGGCCAGGCGCACGCGGCCGGCGTCCAGCCATTCCTGCCACGGCTCGAGCGCGGCGAGCTCGGCCTTGATCTCCTCGTCCTCGACGATGCGGCGCTGCGCGGTGTCGACCAGGAACATCCGGCCGGGCCGCAGGCGCCCGCGGCGCTTGATGCGTTCGGGGGCGAAATCGAGGACGCCGGTCTCACTGCCGATCACGACGAGTCCGTCGGTCGTCTCCGTCCAGCGGCCCGGGCGCAGCCCGTTGCGGTCCAGCGTCGCGCCGACGAGCGTGCCGTCCGTGAAGATGAGCGCGGCGGGGCCGTCCCACGGCTCCATCTGCATGGAGTGGAACTCGTAGAACGCACGCAGCTGCGGATCGATGTCCGCCTGCTTCTCGTACGCCTCGGGCACCATCATCATGATCGCGTGCGGCAGGCTCCGACCCGTGAGGGTCAGCAGTTCCAGGACCTCGTCGAACGATGCCGAGTCGCTCGCGCCCTCCGTGCAGATCGGCAGGAGAGGCTCGATGTCGCCCAGGAGCTCCGACTCCAGCTGCGACTGACGCGCCCGCATCCAGTTGCGGTTCCCGTTGACGGTGTTGATCTCGCCGTTGTGGGCCAGCATCCGCAGCGGCTGCGCGAGCGGCCAGGACGGGAACGTGTTCGTGGAGTAGCGCGAGTGCACGACGGCGAGCTCCGAGGCGAAGCGCTCGTCCTGCAGATCGGGGTAGAACGGCTCGAGCTGGAGGGTCGTGACCATGCCCTTGTAGCCGAGCGTGCGGGAGGACAGCGAGACGAAGTACGCACCGAGCTCGGTGCGGGCGCGCTTGCGCAGCCGGAACGCGCGGCGGTCCAGTTCGATGCCCGACAGAGCGGGCGCGTCGCCGACGGCGGGCCGCGAGACGAACAGCTGCTCGAAGACGGGGCGCGCGTCGTACGCCAGCTTGCCGAGGTTCTCCTCCGCGGTCGGCACGTCACGCCAGCCGAGGATCTGCAGGTTCTCGCTCGCGGCGATCTTCTCGATCCCTGCCTTTTCGGCCGCGCGCTTGTCGTCGTCGCGCGGCAGGAAGATCATGCCGGCGGCGTACTCCCCCACGGGTGGCAGGTCGAAGCCGGTCACCGCGCGCAGGAATGCGTCGGGCATCTGGGTGAGGATCCCCGCACCGTCGCCCGTGCCGGCGTCGGAGCCGATCGCGCCGCGGTGCTCGAGGTTGCGGAGCGCCGTGAGCGCCAGATCGATGATGTCGTGCCCCGCCTCGCCGCGGAGCGTGGCGACCATCGCGAGACCGCACGCGTCCTTCTCGAACGCGGGGTTGTACATGCCCTGTCGGGGCGGAAGCGCGCCGAACGCGTGCGCGTCCGGACCGTGCGTGGGAAGACCAGGGCTCGAAGCCATGCCAACCGTCCTCACATTGATGCTCACAACGGGACGACGTCGGCCCTGAACTGCGGAAGCTGAAGAGCCACCGAAAGAGTGGACTACTTCGCGGCGGGTGTGCTTTCAGCCGGGCTTGTGGCCTGGCCCGGGGCGGTTCCCGAGGTGACTTCGATCGTCTGAGGTTCGCTGACGTCGACGTAGTCGCCGGATTCCTGCGATTGTACCGTGCCTGCGGGGGACCATTCGCGGCCCGGCACGTACGGGGACGGTTCGCGGCCCGGGTGGCGCCGCTTCTGGATGAAGAAGATGATCACGCCGATCACGACGCCGAAGATCGCCGCCCACACATTGCTGCGCAGCCCCAGGATGATCTCGCTGGGATCGATGCGGATCGACTCCCAGACGATGCGACCGGCGCTGTACCAGATGAGGTACACGGCGAAAAGGCGACCCCACTGCAGGCCGAAGCGGCGGCCGACCCACAGCAGGACCAGCACGCCGAGACCGTTCCAGATCACTTCGTAGAGGAACGTGGGGTGGAACAGCGTGTCCGGGGCGAGTCCCTTCGGGAACGCCGAGTTGTCGGGGTCGATCTGCAGACCCCACGGCAGGTCGGTCGGCAGGCCGAACAGCTCCTGGTTGAACCAGTTGCCGAAGCGGCCCATCGCCTGGGCGAGGAGCAGGCCCGGCGCGAGCGCGTCGGCGAACGACCAGAAGCGGATGCCGGTCCATCGGCACCCGAGCCACGCGCCGATCGCGCCCCCGATCAGGGCGCCGTAGATCGCGATGCCGCCCTCCCAGATGCGGAAGATCGCCCAGATGTCGGTTCCGGGCCCGAAGTAGAACCCGGGGTGGGTGAGCACGTGGAAGATGCGGGCGCCGACGATCGCGAGCGGGACTGCGATGAGCGAGATGTCGATCACGACCCAGGGCTCGGCGCCGCGCTTGGTGAGCCGGTGGTTGGTCAGGAGCGTCGCGGCGATGATGCCGGCGATGATGCACAGCGCGTAGAAGTGGATGCGCAGCGGGCCGAGGTCGATGTAGCTGACGGAAGGGCTCGGGATGCTGGCCAGCACGCCGTGGAGCGCGCTCGAGGGGACGAACGTCATGCGTCGAGTCTAAGCGGGCAGGCCCGTGCCCGCGGAAAGCGCCCGGGCGGTCTCGCCGAGCCCGTCGAGGCCGCCGTTGCGCAGCGCCCGCACGAGTGCAGTGCCCACGATCGCGCCGTCCGCGTAGTCGAGCACACCGGCGACCTGGTCGGGAGTCGAGATGCCGATGCCCACGCACGCGCGCAGCGGACCGGTGGCGCGGGCGCGCATGCGTTCGACGAGGCGACGGGCGGCGGCATCCAATTCGGTCCGCTCCCCCGTGATCCCCATCGTCGAGACGGTGTAGACGAAGCCCGTGGAGGCGGCGACGATCATGTCCAGCCGCTCGTCGCTGGAGGTCGGCGCAGCGAGGAAGACACGGTCAAGGCCCGTCCGCTCGCTCGCGGCGATCCACTCTGCCGCCGAATCCGGTGTGATGTCCGGGGTGATCAGGCCCGCCCCGCCCGCAGCGGCGAGGTCGTCGGCGAAGCGGTCCACGCCGTACTGGGTGACGGGGTTCCAGTACGTCATGACGAGCACCGGCACGTCGACCCGCCTCGTGATCTCGCGGACGGCGGTGAACGTGTCGCGGAGGCGGAAGCCGCCGGCGAGGGCGACCTGCGTCGCCTCCTGGATCACGGTGCCGTCCATCACCGGATCGGAATACGGTGGGCCGAGCTCGAGGATGTCCGCGCCGCTCTCGGCCAGCAGCACCGCGGCGTCGATGCTCGTCTGCAGGTCGGGGAATCCGAGCGGCAGGTAGCCGACGAACGCGCCGCGGCCCGCGGCGTGCGCGGCGTCGATCGCGGCGGCGACCCGGGAGGGTGCGCTCACAGTTCGGTCCCCTCGCCCTTGGCGGCCCCATCGGCGGCCGGTACGGCGACCGGCGAGCCATCCACGACGGCGTCGGCGTCGTACAGCTCGAACCAGCGCGCGGCGGTGTCCATGTCCTTATCCCCCCGACCGGAGAGGTTGATCGCGATGATCGCGTCGGGGCCGAGTTCGCGGCCGATGCGCAGCGCCCCCGCGAGCGCGTGCGCGGACTCGATCGCGGGGATGATGCCCTCTGTGCGCGAGAGGAGGCGCAACGCCTCCAGCGCCTCGGTGTCCGTCGCCGGGATGTACTCGGCGCGGCCGATGTCGGCGAGCCACGCATGCTCGGGTCCGACACCCGGGTAGTCGAGCCCTGCCGAGATCGAGTGCGACTCGACGGTCTGGCCGTCCTCGTCCTGCAGCACGAACGTCTTCGCGCCGTGCAGGATGCCGGGCCGGCCGCGTTCGATCGAAGCCGCGTGCCGCGGGGTGTCCACGCCGTCGCCGGCGGCCTCCACGCCGTAGAGGCGGACGTCCGCGTCGTCCAGGAACGCGTCGAACATCCCGATCGCGTTGGACCCGCCGCCCACGCAGGCGAAGACCGCATCGGGCAGGCGGCCGGCTTCGTCGAGCAGCTGCGCGCGCGCCTCTTCTCCGATGATCTTCTGGAAGTCGCGCACCATCGCCGGGAACGGGTGGGGTCCTGCCGCCGTGCCGAAGATGTAGTTCGTGGTCTCCACGCTCGCGACCCAGTCGCGGTACGCCTCGTTGATCGCGTCCTTGAGGGTGCGGGAGCCGGTGGTGACCGGGATGACCTCGGCGCCGAGGAGTCGCATGCGCGCGACGTTCAGTGCCTGGCGCTCCGTGTCGACCTCGCCCATGTAGATCGTGCACTCGAAGCCGAACAGCGCGGCGGCGGTCGCGGTCGCGACCCCGTGCTGCCCGGCGCCGGTCTCGGCGATCACGCGCGTCTTGCCGAGGCGCTTGGTCAGCAGGGCCTGCCCGAGGACGTTGTTGATCTTGTGGGATCCGGTGTGGTTGAGGTCTTCGCGCTTGAGGAAGACCCGTCCGCCGCCCGCGTGCTCGGCGAAGCGCGGCACTTCGGTGAGCACCGAGGGGCGACCCGCGTACGAGTGCAGCAGGCCGCGCAACTCCGCGTCGAACGCGGGGTCCGCCATCGCGTCCTCGTACACAGCCGTCAGCTCGTCGATCGCCGCGATGAGCGATTCGGGCATGTACCGACCGCCGAATTCGCCGAAGTACGGCCCGGGTGCTTCGCGCAGACTCATGCTCCGGCCTCCAGGAACGCCGTCAGGGTCGCGACGGGATCCCCCGTCACGAGGGCTTCGCCGATCAGGACCGCATCGGCCCCGTCGGCGCGGTAATGCGTCACGTCCGCGGGGGTCAGCACCGCAGACTCTGCGATCTTGACCGCTCCGGCGGGGATGCGCTCCGCGAGACGGCCGAACAGATCACGGTCCAGCTCGAACGTGGACAGGTCGCGGGCGTTCACGCCGATCAGGCGAGCGCCGACATCGGCCGCGCGGTCCACTTCCTCCGCCGAGTGCGTCTCCACGAGCGGCGTCATGCCGAGATCGACCGTGAGGGCGTGCAGGCGCTCCAGGGTCTCCTGCGGCAGCGCGGCCACGATGAGCAGGACGAGGTCGGCGCCGGCAGCGCGCGCTTCGAGGACCTGATACTCGGTGGCGATGAAGTCCTTCCGAAGCACCGGCAGCGAGACGGCATCGCGGACGGCTTCGAGATCGGCGAGGCTGCCCTTGAAGCGGCGCTGCTCGGTGAGCACCGAGATCGTCGACGCCCC
>JASBUD010000340.1 GCA_030148105.1 Microbacterium sp.
CTCGGGTTCGAGTGGCCGGACATCGACGAGGACGAAGTGCGCAAGGGCGCCGTCCTGGTGCGGAATCTGGGCCACGACCTGGAGACCGCGATCCAGGCGATCGACTCGCGGATGAACGGCGACGTGGCGGCGGCGATGAGAGGGCAGGCCGGTCCCGCGGTCGTGAGTGCCTGGAACACGAATCGGTCGCAGAACATCCAGAAGCTGGTGGACATCATGCCGCCGGCGGCCATGGCGATGGACATCGGCGCCGAAGCGATCCTCGCGCTGAAGATGAAGGTCATCGTCGATGTGACGACGACCATGATCGCGCTCGTGGCGATGCTGACGAATCCGGTCTCCGCGCTCGGCGCAGGGCCGATGCTGCTGATCAAGAAGAAGCTGCTCAACGCGGCCGTGGACATCGCGGTGGAGCAGCTGCTGAACCAGCTGTTGCCGATGGCGATCGAACCGATGTCGGAACAGCTTCCGGCGGTCGTGGATGCGATCCTCGATGCACCGATGGTCGAGGCGACGGCTGGCGACTCGGATGAGTTCTACGCCGATCTGCAAGCGCTTCAGGAGGCACAGACAGCGATGAAGCTGCACGGAGCCGACATCCAGACCGTGACGTCGACCTTCTTCGTGGAGTTCTCGGCGCTGGACTTCGGCGGTGACGTCTGATGAGTGGGATCAAGTCCGTGATCCGCGAACTGAAGGAAGCGGTCCTGAAGGGCCTCGGGCACACGAAGGACAGGCTGCCCGGGTTGGCGGACAGGCTCACCGATCAATTCGGCACGGTCCGCCGCGGCGTCGATGACGTCGACGTGTTCGAGGCACCCCCTGCGCTGACAGGCAACAGCACCGATCGAGTCGACCGCACATCGACGGAGCTGCTCTTCCGCGCCGACAATCGTCCGCCGAGCGTGATCTTCAGCGAAGGATTCCAGGTCCTGGACGCCGGCAACAACGACCTCGACCACTTCGTGCGCACCAACGCTCCATCCAACTTCGTCAGCACGTCGCGTGACGAGAATCTTTACCGTCGCTGGGGATCTGCGTGGCGGTACACCGTGGATGCTCCCGGTGGCATCGACGTCGATGCCACGATGCCCAATGGTCCGTTCGCTCCGCATCAACCGGCGCCGGAGTTCGAGATCGCGTTCCAGGGCGGGGTGCCCGCTGAGAACGTCGTCGGCGCGAACCCGGTCCGGCCGGGAGGCGACCTGGGAGAGTTCATTCCGAACCCCAATTACAGTGGTGGCAGATGACCGGCGACGACGGGAACACACAGATGACCGAACCGGCGAAGGCTCCCCCCGTGACGGACGCCCTGCGCGCACAGGCGAAAGCCAATCCCGGTACGTGGGTATACGCGATCGATCCCGGGTTCGACCCCGCGGGCACCGTGCCGCCCCACGGGATCGTCGGGGCATGGCAGTCCGACGCGCAGGGGGAATTGGGGGAAGAGTTCACCCCCAATCCCGACTACCTGCCCACGCCGCAGGCGCGCGGTTGGGCGGAGCCCTCGTCACCACTCGAGCGTGTCCTGCAGCTGGTGCTGTGCGGATACCTGCCCAACGCCAGACTCGCCGAAGAATTCGCCGCGTCCACGGTCTTCACCTACGGTCGTCCTGGCGACGGGATCTTCTTGGCGCCGGCCCAGGATGGCGGCCGGCTCGCGTACGCCTTCACGGACGCCGACAAAGCAGCAGCATCCGGCTCTTCCGATCACCAGGCCATCACCGGCGCCGACCTCGCGGCAGCGTTGCCCGAGGGCGTGCGCATCGCGGTGAACCCAGGCGCCCACGTTTCGGCCATCGTCCTGCCGTCAGCGGTGCTCCGCTCGTGATTCAGAGTCCGCAGTCGATCCGTGTCGCCCGCGCAGGCGAACAGGCCGAAGCGGCGATCGCGTGGCGCTATGAGGAGCGCGGCTGGGTCGTGGAACTGAGCTCGCCGGCGTTCGAGACGGTGGTGGCGCGGGAGAGCGACGCGTTCGAAGCGCTGTGCCGGATCCGGCGACAGCTCGAGCCGGACGGGTGGCGTGTCGGTGTCGCCGGCGCGCTTCCGGGCGTGTGGCCGAGTGGTATGGCCCGTGACCAAGGCGGAGGCTTGACCGTCTATCGCCTTGAGCCCGGCGAACTCGCTCCGTACGTCGACACCTTCTCGCCCGTCGATCCCGCGACCGTGACCACTGTCGCGCTTCAGGAGGCTGAGGCCGATCGCGTCTGGGGTCTTTAGCGGCCGACCCGCGCAGCACGCGATGCCTACGGGGGGAGTACTCCCCATCGGACTGTCGCTGCCGCGACCGTAGGGTCGTAGGAGGAGGTGGAGCCGTGGGAATGATGCTGCCGAACGAGCTCGTCTGGGTGATGGAGAAGCTCGGGTTCGAGTGGCCGGACATCGACGAAGACGAGTTGCGTCGTGGATCGGGCATGGTGCGCGTGTTCCGCGACGATCTCGAATCGAAGATCCAGGTCATGGATCGCAAGGTCAACGGCGACCTGGCGGCCGCGATGCGCGGTCAGGCCGGTCCCGCCTATGTGGCGGCGTGGAACGCGAACCGGTCGCAGAACCTGCAGAAGCTCTTGGACATCCTGGGTCCCGTGCCGACCGGCGTCGACATCGCCGCGGATGCGGTGTTCGCGCTGAAGATGAAGGTCATCGCCGACGTGACGGCGACGATGATCACCCTCGTGGCGATGCTGACCAATCCGATCAGTGCCGTCGGTGCCGGTCCGATGCTGATCATCAAGAAGAAGCTGCTCAATGCCGCCGTCGACATCGCGATCGAGCAAGTGCTGAATCAGGTGCTGCCCATGGCGGTCGAACCTTTGGTCAACGAGCTTCCGGGCATCATCATGGCCGCGCTGGAATCGCCGATCGTGGAAGCGGTCGCCGGTGACCCGGACGAGTTCTACGCCGACCTGCAGGCGCTCGAGCAGGCGGAGGGCGAGATGGAGCAGCACGCGGCGGACGTCGAGACGCTCACCGACCGCCTGATGTCCGATCTTGCCGGCCTCAACATCGGCGGTGACTGAGATGAGTATCGGGAAGGCCGTGATCCGGCCACTCAAGGATGCCCTGGACGACATGCCGGTGCACGTCCGTCAGCTCTCCGAGATGTTCCGCAAGCACGGCCAGAAGCAGCACCGGAACACGAGCGACGTCCAGAATCTCGACTCCGCCGATGTCGTGCATCCACTGCAGCAGGCGTGGCGGTCGGATACGGACTGGACACCGGATTCCGTGGTCAGCTGGAAGGGCGAAGCCCCCGACCCGAGCGATTACCTCGACTCCGACTACATCTCTCAGCATCTGGCGCGCTTCGACGACGGGGCGAGCCGCATCTACTTCTCGGATTCGCTGCATCGCTACGGACCGGGACAAGCCGACGGGTCGACGTTCGTCTTCCCCACCTCGGAGCTGCAGGACATCCTCGATCGGACCGGCGGACGAGCCGACGACGTCGCCGACGCTCTGGGAATCGACCGCAAATACTTCTATGGCCCGGACGGCAACCCGGTGGACGTGGAGATCCGACACTTCGATCCGAGTGAGCTCGAGAACCTCCGGATGCCGTCAGGCAACGAAGCGGGAGCGAACGAGAACTGGATCCCGGGCGGATACCTTCCGACCGGCGTCCCGGAGGCGGTCATGGATGTCCCCGGCAGCGCGACCGGCATCGGCAATCTGGACAGAGGTGGGACCGATTACAACCCCGGTCTCTGGCCGGGCACGGCACAGAGCCTGACGTTGCACCGATGAGCGGCTTCGGTGATCCCGTGATCCGGTCGACCGCTCTCGCTCCCACGTCGGTGCAGACCGGGGCGGTGATCTCGTACAGTGCCGAGAAGCTCGTCGCGAGCGGCGAGGAGATCGTCGCCGCGATCGAGTCCCGGCTCACGCATCCGGTGACATCCGGTGGGGGGCGTGACGAGTGGCTGACGAGCGAGGTGCCCGCCCTCTCGCGCGGGACCGCATGGATCGTGCCGCTCGCGTGGATCCCCGACGACGATGACCAGACGCTGCGCACCAGGGCCGGCGAGCTGTGGACGGCGATCCGGTCCGCGTGCGAGTACCGCCATGGTGCACAGATCGGGATCGATCTGGAGGGTGACGAGACCGCACCGACACCCTACGCGCGGGAACTCGTCCGTACGGACGCGCGGCGAGCCGACTGGTGGGAGACCGGTGATTCGGCGATCGTCCTCGTCGTGTACGGCGACCCGATCCCGGCGCCGGTCAGGCGCATGGCCGTCCATGTCGTGCCGATCGGCTGGGTGTCGCAGCGCCGACCGACGGCTGCGAAGAAGATGACGGGGCTCGATCTCGCGTGGTCCTGGCGGGACGTCATCGCGGTCGCGCGCACGGGCGGCGCGGAGGCCAGGGCTAGCCTTGCAGAAGAGGACGAGAACGAGAAGTGATGACCCCGGAGGACGTAGACGTGACCACCACCCCGCAGATCTACGGTGCGAGCGAGCTGGGCGTTCTCTCCATCACGGCACCCGGCTCCGCGCACCCGCGCGTCGAGTACGTGGGCGGCGAGCTCTTCGTCGGCCTGGCGGAGGACGGCGTCGTCGTCACGCAGGGGCAGGCCGATGCGATGACGCGCCCGTTCGCCGCGGCCGTCGTCGACTCGCTGCCGACCGTCTCGTCCCTGCCTGACTCCGATGACGGCGTCGTCCTGATCCAGGACGAGGCTCTGGCGGCCGGCATCCTGATCGAGCCGGAGCGCATCGCCGAGGTGGCCCTCGCGGGTGATCCGGTCGTGTTCGCTCTGTCGCGCAGTGCGGTCGTGATCGCGGGTGCCGACGACGAGGCGGGAATCGTTCGGGTCCTCGATATCGCCGAGTCGCTGTTCGATGAGGGTGGTCCGCTCGTGAGCGCCCACCCGGTCGTTCTGATAGATGGCGCCTGGACGCCGTTACGCTGGAAGGAGCGTTTCGCGCATCTCGGGCTTCGGATCGAGCGTGTCCTGCGTCTGTTCAGTGTGCGGGCATACGAAGCGCAGAGCGCGGCTCTCGCGCGCCCCGACGTCCACCTCGCCGACCCGAAGATCCACGTGAGGGAGGACGGCGTCACGCTGACCTTCGCGGCGTGGCCCAAGGGGACGGCCACCCTCCTGCCCGTGGTGGACAACGTGATGATCGCCGACCCGGCCGGTTCGGTGAGCGTCGCGACGATGCAAGAGTTCCTCAGCGCGGCAGGGGACGCGGTCGTGCGCACGGGGTTGTCCCCGCTGCGCTACTTCGTTCCCGGCGCAGCTCCTCGGTGAAAGCGGCCGTCGGCGCAGACCGCGCAGGCATCGACGCGGGATGGTCGTCGGCCCACGTGGTGGATCTGCGCGCATCCGACCCTCGATGACGCGCGCGGCTGGCAGACTGTCGCCGGGGGAATGTCACGAGACCGACGTGAATGCTGAGAACCACTGTGAACAGAGCTGCTGCGAACACCGAGATGGAATCCACGGGCACCGACGCCGGAAGGCAAGCCGAAGCTGCACCCCTCCGGCTCGAGTTCGCCGGCGAGTGGATCGACGTTCCTCCCGACTCCGCGTTCATCATCGGCCGCGAAGGCGACCTCGAGATCGACGACAACCCGTACCTGCATCGCCACTTCCTCGAGCTGCAGTATCGAGACGGATTCTGGTGGCTGGCCAACGTCGGCGTTCTGCTCGCTGCGACGATCTCCAGCGCCGGGGGAGCGGTGCAGTCCTGGCTCTCGCCGGGGGCCCGGATGCCGCTCGTTTTCGAGCGCAGCGTCATCGTCTTCACCGCCGGCCCGGTCACGTATGAGCTGAGCCTGCACACGGACGAGGCGCCGTACGAGGTCTCCCGGCAGGTGCAGGCGACGATGAGCGGCGAGACGACGGTGATGCCGGCGAGCTTCACGCCGCTCCAGAAGCAGCTCATGGTGGCGCTGGCCGAGCCAATGCTGCGGCGCGAGGGAGTGAGCATGAACGAACTGCCCTCCTCGAGTGCCGCTGCGCGGCGGCTGGGCTGGACGATGACGAAGTTCAATCGGAAACTCGACAACGTCTGCGACAAGCTGGATCGGATGGGCGTACAAGGTCTCCGGGGCGGTGCGGGCAAGCTCGCCACGAATCGTCGCGCCCGGCTGGTGGAGTACGCCGTGACGTCTCAGGTCGTCACGCGCGCCGATCTGCCGCTGCTGGACGATGAGTCGCTGCGAAGTCAGGTCGACTCAGAACGCGACTGACGGCGACCGAGGCGGTCTTCCGGTTGTGTGGTCTGACCATAGACGCTACTGTGGTCAGACCACAGAGAGGAGCGTCGTGCCCGAAGAAGCGCGCACCTGGCAGGTCGTCCTCGAGAAGATCGAATCCGACCTTCTCGACGGCGTCCTCGCGCCCGGTGATCGCCTCCCGCCCGAGCGCGAGCTCGCCTCGACGCTCGGCGTCGGTAGATCCAGTGTGCGCGAGGCGCTTCGGGTTCTGGAGGTCATGGGCCTGCTCCGCACCGGCACCGGCTCGGGCCCGACGGCGGGAGCGATCATCATCGCGACACCGCAGGGCGGGATGTCGGCCCTCCTGCGCCTGCACGTCGCAGCGCACGGCTTCCCGCTCGACGACGTGGTCGCCACACGCCTCATCCTCGAGGCGGCGGTCGTCGAGATCCTGAGTGCCGACCGCACGAAGTCGACGCAGGCGGCGCTGGACATCGTCGACGCGATGGATGCCGACGACCTGAGTGCAGGAGAGTTCCTGGCGCTGGACGCCCGGTTGCACCTCGCCCTCGCCGAGGCGTCGGGGAACGTGGTGATCACCGCGATGATGGCGGGGCTCCGCACCTCGATCGAGACCTACGTGCAGGCGGGCGCCGCGCGCATCCCTGACTGGCCGTCCACGGCGGCTCGTCTGCGCGCCGAGCACCGCGCCATCCTCGAGGCCGTCGACAGCGCAGACGCGGCGTCGGCGCGAACCCTGATCCGCGAGCACATCTCCGGCTATTACGCCGAAGCCGGCCTGGCCCGCACCTGACGAAAGGACCACCGATGGTCAAACGCCAACTCTCCAAACCGACCGAGCTGCTCGAGCTGATGCAGTTCAAGAAGCCCGAACTGGACGGTCGCAAGCGTCGCCTCGACTCCGCGCTCACGATCCACGATCTGCGTGCGATCGCCAAGCGGCGCACTCCCAAAGCGGCGTTCGACTACACGGACGGCGCCGCCGAGGCGGAGCTCTCGCTCGCCCGGGCCCGCCAGGCGTTCGAGGACATCGAATTCCACCCCGGCATCCTCAAACCCGCCCCGGACGTCGACACGTCCGTCGAGATCCTGGGCGGCCCGTCCGCGCTGCCGTTCGGCATCGCACCGACCGGATTCACGAGGCTCATGCAGACCGAGGGGGAGAGTGCCGGGGCGTCCGCGGCCGGTGCTGCCGGCATCCCCTTCACGCTCTCCACGCTCGGCACGACCTCCATCGAGGACGTGAAGAAGGCCAACCCGCACGGTCGCAACTGGTTCCAGCTCTATGTGATGCGCGATCGGGACATCTCCTATGGGCTCGTCCGGCGCGCGGCGGCGGCGGGGTTCGACACGCTGCAGTTCACGGTGGACACCCCGGTCGCGGGTGCTCGTCTGCGTGACAAGCGCAACGGCTTCGCGATCCCGCCGCAGCTGACGGTGGGCACGATCATCAACGCGATCCCGCGGCCGTGGTGGTGGTACGACTTCCTCACGACGCCGAAACTCGAGTTCGCGTCGCTCTCGACGACCGGAGGGACCGTCGGCGAACTGCTTAACGCCGCGATGGACCCGACGATCAGCTACGACGACCTCGACGTGATCCGCAGCATGTGGCCGGGCAAGATCGTCGTGAAGGGCGTCCAGAACGTCGAGGACTCCGTCCGCTTGATCGACGCAGGTGTCGACGGCATCGTCCTGTCCAACCACGGCGGTCGGCAACTCGACCGCGCGCCGATCCCGTTCCACCTCCTGCCCCACGTCGTGCGCGAAGTGGGACGAGATGCGACGGTGATGGTCGACACCGGGATCATGAACGGGGCCGACATCGTGGCCTCGCTCGCCCTCGGCGCGAAGTTCACGCTCATCGGCCGTGCGTATCTCTACGGGCTGATGGCCGGAGGGCGCCAGGGCGTGGATCGGACGATCGCGATCCTGCGCAGTGAGATCGAGCGCACGATGCAGCTCCTCGGCGTCGCTTCGGTCGCGGAGCTCGAGCCGGGCCACGTGACCCAGCTCGCGCGTCTGGTGCCGGTGGGTCAGCCTCTCGCGGGCAGGGTCGGCGTCAGCTGATCCAGGTGCTCGGCGGTGTCCTCCCAGCCCTCGACGGCCTGGCAGGGCACCCCGAGCGCGAGAACCGGATAGTCGTTGCCGTCCGGGTCGAGGCGGTCGCCGAAGAACAGCATGTCCGCGAGCTCGATGCCGGTCTGTTCGGAGAGACGGCGCATGCCGTAAGCCTTGTCGATGCCGCGGTGGGTGATGTCGACGGAGGTCGATCCGCCCGAGCGGACCTCGAGGTCGGGAAGGACGGCGGCGACGGCCTCGCGGAGGGCGTTCTTCTTGCTGCCGGTGGGATCCCATGCGGTCTTGGCGTCCAGGGGCGCCCTCTGACCGAGCGCGGAGAACGTGATCTGCGATCCGCGGTCCTCGAGGATGTCCCCCCAGGTCTCTGACTCCCACAGACCGAGCCGGCGGGCCTCGCCCTCGACGGCCGCGAGTGCGCGGGCTTTCTCGTCGTCCGTGAGCGTGTGCGCGTAGACGGTCGTGATCTCGTCGTCCTCGATGCGGTAGTACTGCGTGCCGCATGTCGGCAGCAGGTGGATGTGCGAAAGCACGTCGGCGGATGCCGAGGGCAGGCGATCGACGACCTGCACGCGGAACTGCTCGAGCTGACCGCCCGAGATGATCGCCACCTCGACGCGCTCGGCCAGCGCGACCAGGAGTTCGCCGATCCGCGGATCGATCGCGCTCTTGGAGGGGGCGAGCGTGTCGTCGAGGTCGAAGGCGACGAGGCGGGGAGTCGGCATGCGGTGCTCCTGTCGTGTGTGGGGGAGGGACAGCGAAGGCTCCGTCTGCCTGGAGAAACCAGGCGGACGGAGCCTCTCTGCTGTCGGGGTGACAGGATTTGAACCTGCGGCCTCGTCGTCCCGAACGACGCGCGCTACCAAGCTGCGCCACACCCCGTGGCAACCAGTCGAGTCTACCCCGAAGCGGGGCGTGGTCCGAACCGCGGCGACTCACCGGCTGCGTGGACCCGTCTGGTTCCCGTGCCTCCGGAGCCCGAGAAGCGCTCCACCGGCGGTGAGGAGCGCGATCCCCATTCCGGAGACGGCGCCGGCCGGGACGGGAGTTCCTGTCGCGGCGAGTGCTCTCGGTGACGGCGGCGGGGGTGCCGTGCCGACGAGCGTCGTCTCGTGGGCGACGCCGCATGTCCCCCTGTGCACGAGCGCGCCGGCGGCGTCGACGGCGCGCTCCTGCCAGTAGTACGTGCCGGCGCGGGACACCGCGGGCGACGTCACGACGTGTTCCCCCGGCTCGAGCATCACGTGCGCGTCGCTCGTCCACACGAGGGCCGCGTCCACGCAGGCCTCGCTCGGCGGCACGCCGTCGGCGGCGAGGTAGACCGTCGATGTCACTGTCAGGCCACCGGGAGGGATCGGTCCTCTGACGATGATCTTGTCGCTCAGCGGCTCACCCACCTCCGCGGTGGCCTGCGCGAGCGACGAGACGTCGCTCCAGAGGCTGATCTGACTCGCTTCGCCGAAGGGCTCGATCCACGCATATCCCGGAGGCAGCGCATCGCGGACCTCACTGGCCTGGTCTTCCGCGCGGATGCGCCACACCGCGGTGTAGAACCCCGGCTCCGGCAGCTCCCACAGCGAGGACACCCGGTAGTCGGCCTCGGGTCCGGCATCCGTCGTCAGCGCGAGCGAGCCCACGCTCTGCGCACCCTCCGGGACGTGCTCCGAGAGGACGGGGGCGGAATCAGTGCGGAAGACCTCCGCGGTGGCGGTCACGGGAAGCGGCGTGCCGTCCTCTGCTCGCGGCCAATCGGTGAGCGACCCCGCGAAACGGACGTCGTCCACGAACCCGCCGCCGGTCACGTACGCCGATCCGACGTGGGTGGCGATCGTCGGTGCGAATCGTGGCACGCGGGGCGCCGCATCCGATCCGGCGACGTCGAAGCCGACCTCTCCTGCGGGCCCGGCGGTGTCCTGGCCGCCCGGCGTGGTGAAGTGGCGGACGGCGGCGACCGCGGTGAGCCGCATCCGCCCGGAGCCGCTGACGGCGTAGGGGCGACCGGGGGTCGGCGGGACGGTCACGATGGGGTACTCGACGCCCGGAACGACGTCCGCAAGGGTCGGCGACCCGTTCGCCGCGAACGTGGCGCCGACGAGCGTGACGGTGCCGACCGCGGCGGTGGTGGTCGCCTCGACGAGGACCGAGCCCGTTGCCGGGTCGGCGTCGTCGGCGCGGAAGACGAGCCGACCGGATGCCGCCGCCACGCCCGCCGGGATCGACCGCGCTTCGTCGTAGTACGCGACGGCGAGTCTCTGGATCTCCGCGTCGTGCTCGGGGGCGAGGGCCGAGAACGTCCAATGGATCGCGCCGGCCAGGGAGTCGCCCGGGTAGCCGAAGCTGTGAAGGGTCTCGCCCCAGTTCGCGATCGCCTTCACGGCCCATCCCACGGCGGCGGACTGCACGGCATCGCCTGATTGTCCGTAGACGGTGACCAGGTGGTTGATCGCGGTGAGCTGCTGCGGGTTCAGGCCCGCCGCCCCCGCGCTCACCCCCTGGTCGGCGCTCGGACCCGTCGGGGCCGGGAGCCCCGGAAGGATGCAGTACGTGTGCACCCCGTCGACGAGCATCGACCCGTGCCATCCGTAGGTGGACACCGGAGCCCAGGAGCCGAAGCCCGCTCCCTGTGAGGCGGCGTGCGCGGCCGGCGCAGTGACCACCGACCCTGCGCCGGTCAGCACGAAGGCGGCCAGGAGCGCCGCGACGAGGCGGGCGAGGATGCGATGCGCAGGGGAAGCGGTGCGGCGGACGGTGGGGGACATAGCGGCTCCGATCGGTCGAACTGATCGTCGCCCGCGCCCAGCCGCGGCGGCGGGGGCTGCCGCGGATCTGTGGACGACCCGCCGGGTGAGGCGCTTGGGGAGGAGTCGCGGTCAGCGCGAGGTGAGCGTGATGAGCGACACTTCCGGACGGCACGCGAAGCGCACCGGGGCGTAGATCGAGTGTCCGATCCCGGCGCTCACGTTCAGGGGCACGATGCGTCCTCGATGCGACCACTCGCTCAGGCCGCGCGCCTGCGGGAGGGGGATGTCGCAGTTCGCCACGAGCGCGCCGTAACCGGGCACGCGCACCTGCCCGCCGTGCGTGTGCCCCGCGAGGATCATGTCCGCGCCGAGGTCGGTGAACGAGTCCAGCACGCGCCGGTACGGCGCGTGCGTGACCCCGAGCGTCGCAGCGGCGGGAGCGATGTCGGCCTGGAGCCTCTCGAGCAGCCCGGGGAGCACACTCAGGTCATCCCATCCGCGATGGGCGTCGCTGATACCGAACGCGTCGATCCGCACGCTGGGCAGCTGCAGAGAACCCACCGTGTTGTTGAGGTCGAGCCAGCCCAGTTCGTCGGCGAGGTAGGCGTCCAGCGCCCGGGTGTCGAGGGGTTCGCTCGTGTGCTTCACCTTCGACGGCCCGGTGAAGTACAGCAGCGGATTGCGCGGGCTGGGCGCGGCGTGGTCGTTGGATCCGTGCACGAAGGCACCCGGGATGCCGCGCAGCGGGTCCAATGCGACTCGCAGGCCCTGCAGACCCCGCTCGTGGCCCATGTTGTCGCCGGTGTTCACGACGAGATCCGGCTGCCACGTTTCCGCGACCGCGGCCATCCAGCTCTGCTTGCGGTGCTGCCACGGCGCCATGTGCGCGTCCGAGAGATGCAGCAGGCGCACGGAAGCGGATCCCGGCGGCAGCAGAGCGACCTCGTGTCGGCGGACGGTGAAGAGATAGCGCTCGATGCCGATGCCCCACATCGCGGCTCCCACGCCGACCGCCCCCACCGCTCCGAGAGCGGCGAGGGCGGTCTTCACAGCGGAGGATGCCACTACGTGCACGTCGCGCGGCTGTAGTTCACCGAGATGGCCGCGTTGCGGTTCACGACGGTCCCGGCCGCAGGATTCGTGCTCGTCGCCTTGCCCTGCGGGCCCGCGGACTCGTCCTCGGTACACGTGCCGGGTTGGACGTTGCCGAAGCCGGACCCGCGCAGATCGCTCAGCGCCTTGTCGAGCTGTTTGCCGTTCACGTCCGGTACCGCGATCCCCTGCCCGTTGCTCGGGCTGATCGTGACCGTGGTCCCGCCGCTCACCCGGCCGGCGCCCGGGTTCTGCGCAGCGACGATGCCCGCGGCCTCGCCGGAATCGACGGGATCGCCGACGTTCACGCTGAAGCCCGCGTCCTGGAGCGTCGCGGTCGCCTGATCGACGCTCATGCCGATGACGCTGGGGAGGTCGCGCAGGATCACCCGGGTGAGGTTGGAGTCCGGCTCGGGGAAGTCATCACCGCCGTAGACCGCGTCCGCAGCCTCCTGGGTCTGGCGCGCCAGGACGTAGCGAAGACCGCCGAACGGCTCGAAGACGTCGTTCAGGCCCTCGATGTTGCCGACCCACGCAGCCGTCGTGACCTTCGTGCTCGACTCGATCATCCACGTGTGGTACGTCTCGTGCGTTCCGGTCTTTCCGAGCAACGGCGTTCCGTCGTAGGGGTTCGCCTGCGACCCGGTGCCGCCGCGCTGCATGACGCCTTCGAGCGCGTAGGCGGCCGTCGCGGCGACCTTCGGGTCGAGCACCTGCGTGCACGTGCGGGCGGGTGGGGTGATCTCCACGCCGTCGGAGTCGACGACGCGGTCGATCGCCTTGGGCTGGCAGTAGATGCCGTTGTTCGCGACCGTGGCGTACGCACCCGCCATCGCGATCGGCGACACGTTGCTGGAGCCGATGATCGAGAACTGGGTGTTCACGTCGACGGGCTGGCCGGTGCTGGCGTTCGTGACGCCCATCTTCGTGGCGACCTTCTCGATGTCGCACAGATCCAGCTGCTCGGCCATCGCGAAGTATCCGGAGTTCAGCGACTGGGCGGTGAACTGCATGGGCGTGCCGGTGTAGCCGCCGCCGCCACCGAAGTTGCCGACGCGGTCGTTCGTCGTGTTGACCCAGTCCCCGTCGCACGAGTTGGTCATGCGCTTGATGACGCGCACCTGCCCATTCAAGGACTCGTTGACGGAGTGACCCTTCTCGAGCCAGTCGATCAGCGTGAAGAGCTTGAACGTCGATCCGGGGTTGAAGCCGCCGGAGGATCCGTACGTGGAGTCACCGGCGAAGACGAGGGCGCTCTTGTTCGGATCGGATGCCGCGCTGGCGTCCTCGGCGAATTGGGTGTTCTGGGCGATCGACAGGATGCGACCGGTCGTCGTCTCGATGCTGACGATCGTGGATCCGAGGCGCATGAAGTCGACGGAGGAGGGGACGTTCTCCCGCATGGCCGACTCGGCCGCGACCTGGATACGCGGGTCCAACGTCGTGTAGATCTTCAGGCCGCCACGCTTCAGTGCCTTCTCGCGCTCCTCGGGTGTTGCACCGAACGCCGGATCGTTCTCGATGATGTCGCGGACGTACTGGCAGAAGTAGGCCGACCCGCCAGCCGTGCTGCAGCCGGTATCGGCCGGGCTGAGCACGGGCGTGATCGGCTCGATCGCCGCTGCGACGTACTGCTCCTGCGTGATCTTGCCGTCGTCCAGCATCCGGCTCAGGACGTACAGCTGACGGCCCTTCGTCGCGCTGTAGCCGTCGGCCGCCGCGAGGACCTGCTCATCGGTGATCGTCCCCGCGTCGCGAAGCGTGATCAGGGCTTGGATGGTGCGCGGATCCACGTCGTCGATCGAGCCGTCCGGCGCCTTGTTGTAGGCGAGGTCGCCGTCGAAGATCGAGCCGCCCGGACGGTCGATGCGGTAGGTGTTCGGGTTCTGCACGATGCCGGCGAGCGTCGCCGCCTGCGCGACGGACAGGTCCTTGGCGGATACGCTGAAGTAGCGCTTCGCCGCGGCGTCGACGCCGTAGGTGCGGCCACCGAAGTTCGCGATGTTCAAGTAACCCAGCAGGATGTCGTTCTTCGCGTACTTCTGCTCCAGCGCGATCGCGTACCGCATCTCCTGCAGTTTGCGCTGGATGCCGTCGGCGCCCGCAGCGGTCGTCGCCTCCGTCCAGCAGTTCGCGAGCACCTCATCGGTCTTCGCGCGGATCTCGTCGGCGGTCGGAGCGACGTACAGCGTCGCAGGGTCGACGGCGACGCCGTCCGCAGCTTCCGCCGTGGCCTTCTCGGCTGCGGCGACCGCGGCGTCTTCCGCCGCCGTGTTCAGCTCTGCGACGGCGTCGGCGTCGGCATTGGACTCGCATCGCTGGATGAGAACGTTCTTGACGTACTGCTGGCTGATCGAGGATCCACCCTGCGTCTCGCCACCGCCGCGGACGTTCTGCAGGAGCGCGCGCGACGTGCCGATGAGGTCGACGCCGCCGTGCTGGTAGAAACGGGGGTCCTCGCTGGAGAGGATCGCGTCGTACATGGCCGGGGTGACCTGGTCGAAGTCGACAGGCGAGCGGTCCTGGTCGTAGAAGGTCGCCATCTCGATCTCCGACCCGTCTTCGGGGTTCGTGTAGACGATCGTCGACGGAAGCATGAGCTTGTCGATGTCGAGCACGCTCGGGAGGTTGTCGAACATCGTGATCGCGTTCGTCGCGGCAGCACCCGTGAGGGCGATCGCGGGGGTCACGGTAGCGGTGATGAGGACACCCGCGGCGGCGCTCAGACCGATCAGGCCCAGCAGGCCCCCGGCCACACCGCTAGCCGTGCGTTTCTTCTCAGGCATAGGCTTGATCGTAAGGGTGCTAGCTGGGCGAACCCTTCACGGACGCGCCTGCGCACTGCGCTGCGCCCGCCATCGCACCCGACGCATCGGAGAGTCCATGACAACGTGGGAGTACCTCACCACGCCCCTGCTGATCCACAACACCGCCGCGATCCTCAACAACTGGGGCAAGCAGGGGTGGGAGCTCGTCCAGGTCGTGCCCGGCCCCGAGGGCGGGCTCGTCGCCTACCTCAAGCGGCCGAGCGGAGCGGGTTCGGCCAACGCGGGGCTGGATGCCGCGGCGCAGGCCGCCGCGCAGTTCGAAGGGACGGGTCGATGAGCGTCTCCGCCCGGCTCGCCGAGCTCGGCATCCAGTTGCCGTCCGTCGTCCCCCCCGTCGCCGCCTACGTGCCCGCGAAGGCGCACGGCGATCTGGTGTTCACCGCCGGCCAGCTGCCGATGGTGTCGGGGGCCCTTCCGGAGGCCGGCAAGGTCGGCGACGGCCCCGGACTCGTCGCGCCTGCCGACGCGCAGCGTTACGCCCGCCAGAGCGCGCTGAACGCACTGGCGGCCGCCGCCGCCGCGGTCGGAGGCGTGGACCGCCTGAGTGGCGTCGTGAAGGTCGTCGGCTTCGTCGCCTCGGTTCCGGACTTCACCGGGCAGCCGGGCGTGATCAACGGCGCGAGCGAAGTGCTCGGCGAGATCTTCGGCGACGCCGGCCGGCACGCGCGATCCGCTGTCGGCGTGCCGGTGCTTCCCCTGGACAGTCCGGTCGAGGTGGAAGTGATCTTCAGCGTCGCGGAGTGACTCCGGTGATCTCAGCGCACCTGCGCTGAGATCACCGACATCACCGCGGTGTCGGCGAGGGTCGTCGTGTCGCCGACCTCGCGGCCCTCTGCGACGTCGCGCAGCAGTCGACGCATGATCTTGCCTGACCGCGTCTTCGGGAGCTCTTCGACGATGTAGACGTCTCGGGGGCGCGCGATGGGGCCGATCTGCTCGCCGACCCAGGCCCGCAGGGACTGTGCCAGGCCGTCCGGCGAATGCGCCGCCAGATAGCTCTGCTTGATGATCACGAAGGCGGCGACCGCCTGGCCTGTCGTCTCGTCCGACGCCCCGACGACCGCGGCTTCGGCGACCGCCTCGTTCGCGACGAGGGCGGACTCGATCTCCGTGGTCGACAAGCGGTGGCCCGACACGTTCATGACGTCGTCGACGCGGCCGAGCAGCCACACGTCTCCGTCCTCGTCGAGCCGCGCGCCGTCGCCCGCGAAGTAGTAGCCCTGCGCGGCGAACTTGTCCCAGTAGGTCTCCTTGTACCGCTCCGGGTCGCCCCAGATGCCGCGCAGCATGCTCGGCCAGGGGCGGGTGATCACCAGGAGTCCGCCGTTGCCGTTGCCCACGTGCACGCCGTCGTCGTCGACGACTTCGACGGCCACGCCGGGGAGCGGCACCTGCGCGCTTCCCGGCTTCGTCTCGGTCACGCCGGGCAGTGCCGAGATCATGATCGCGCCGGTCTCGGTCTGCCACCACGTGTCCACGATCGGGGCCACCTTGCCGCCGATGACCTTGCGGTACCACATCCACGCTTCGGGGTTGATGGGCTCACCCACCGAGCCGAGAAGACGCAGGGACGAGAGATCGTACTGCTCCGGGATCGCGCGGCCGAGCTTCATGAACGAGCGGATCGCGGTCGGCGCCGGGTAGAGGATCGTGACGCCGTACTTCTGCACGATCTCCCACCACCGGCCCGGGTGCGGGGTGTCCGGTGTGCCTTCGTACAGCACTTGCGTCGCACCGTTGGCGAGCGGTCCGTACGTCACGTAGCTGTGCCCGGTGATCCAGCCGATGTCGGCCGTGCACCAGTACACGTCCGTTTCGGGGTGCAGGTCGTGCACGACCCTGTTGCTGAAGGCGGCCTGCGTCAGGTACCCGCCGGAGGTGTGCATGATGCCCTTGGGCTTTCCGGTGGTGCCCGAGGTGTAGAGGATGAACAGCGGTGTCTCAGCGGGGAACGCGCGGGCCTCGTGCTCGGCCGAGGCCTGAGGCACGACGTCGTGCCACCAGATGTCGCGGCCCTCGGTCCACTCGACGTCGTTCCCTCCGCGCCGGACCACCAGCACGTGCTCCACGCTCTCCTGCACGCCCGAGCCGTTGCGGTCGCTGAGCGCCATGTCGACGGCGGGCTTCAGGGCGCTGACCTTGCCCTTGCGGTAGCCGCCGTCGGCGGTGATCACGAGCTTCGCGCCGGCGTCGTCGATGCGCGAGCGCAGGCTGTCGGCCGAGAACCCGCCGAAGATGACCGAGTGGATCGCGCCCAGGCGTGCCACGGCGAGCATCGCTGCGATCGCCTCGGGGATCATCGGCATGTAGATCGCGACGCGGTCTCCCTCGCCGATCCCGAGGTCCTGCAGCACGTTCGCGAGTCTCTTCACCTCGTCCGTCAGCTCCGCGTACGTCACGTGGCGGGAGTCGCCGGGCTCGCCTTCCCACAGCAGCGCGACGCGCTCGCCGTTCCCGGCTTCCACGTGCCGATCGAGACAGTTGTACGCGACGTTGAGCTCACCGTCGGCGAACCAGCTCGCGAACGGGGGGTTCGACCAGTCCAGCACCTGGGTGAACGGGGTGTGCCAGTGCAGTTCGCGGGCCTGCGCCGCCCAGAAGCCGGTGTCGTCTGCGGCTGCTTGCGCGTACAGGTCGGCGGTCGCGACGGCATCTGCGGCGAACTGCGCGGGCGGCGCGAAGCGCCTGCTCTCGGAGAGGAGGTGGTCGATCTGGCTGCTCATTGCTCGCTCCTTCGCGGGCCGTTCCGGGTACGGGCCTGCGGGACCCGTCTCTGCGTCACGGACAACCTATCGACGCGATCCCGCCCCCACTACCTCCGATAGTGGGGAGCCTCGGTCGAGCGGATGCCGCTCGACCGTCCGGGCGATATATCGGTGAGGAGGAGATGAGAGCGTTTTGACCGGTCTGCGATTGTGCGTATGCTCATCCCCGGCCGAACTTCGATTCTGGCATTGCGGCACCCGACCCACCCCCGAAATGCGGTGTCGCGCGTGGCGGCATCCCATTCCCCCCATGGGATGCCGCCCCCTTTTCTTTCCGGCCCTGCGCGGCCGATGACCGACCGCTCCTCCCCAGGCGCCCTCCACGCTCCGATGTCCACGGATGCGCCTCCGTCGCGGGTGGCGGGCGCGACGGCGACCTAGCGTCGAGCCATGTCCGAGCGATTCGTGGTCACCCCCCGCGTGGTCGCCGACGACGCCGCGCCGCCGCAGCCCGGCGCGCGACGGGCTAAGGGTGCGGCACCCGCCGTGCGCCCGGCAGCGGTGCCCCTTGCGGCGCCGCTCGAGCCGTTCGCCGCGTTCCTCGCGGACCCGACGGTGACCGACATCTTCGTCAACGGCGACTCGGGACTCTTCGTGGACCGGGGAGCCGGAGCCGAGCGCGCTCCGCACTGGCGGTCGAAGGAAGACGATGTGCGCGAACTGGCCGTCGCCCTGATCGGTCTCGGCGGCCGCCACATCGACGACGCGGCACCCGCCGTGGACGTGCGCCTCGAGGGCGGCATCCGCGTTCACGCCGTCCTCCCGCCGGTCGCCGCGGAGGGCACCGCGATCTCGATCCGCGTGCCGCGCCTGCAGCATCCCGATCTGCAGGCCTTGCAGCGGCAGGGCATGTTCGACGCCGAGACGCGAGCCCGGCTGGAGGACGCCGTCCTGACACGGCGGAACATGCTGATCACCGGGTCGGCCGGCGCGGGCAAGACCACCCTCCTCACGGCCCTGCTCGGCTGCGTGCCGCACTCCGACCGCATCGTCACGATCGAGGACGTCGCCGAACTCGCACCGGATCACCCGCACCACGTGCGCCTGGAGGCGCGTCAGCCGAACCTCGAGGGCGCCGGAGCGGTCGGGCTGGCACGACTCGTCCGCGAGGCGCTGCGCATGCGTCCCGACCGCCTGGTGGTGGGGGAGTGCCGGGGTGAAGAGGTGCGCGAACTGCTCACGGCGCTGAACACGGGGCACGACGGCGGGGCCGGGACCCTCCACGCGAACGGACTGCATGACGTCCCGGCCCGATTGGAAGCGCTCGGCGCGCTCGCGGGGCTGGGCGACATCGCCCTTGCCCGTCAGGCGGCCAGTGCGATCCACCTCGTGCTCCACGTGCAGCGCGACCCGGACGGCGTGCGCCGCCTGGTGGCTGCCGGTCGACCGGTCGTGGGGCCCGCCGGTCGTGTGGACGTCGAGGAGCTGCCGTGGTTCTCGGAATGACGGCCCGCATAAGTGGCCTGCGTCGGAGGCGCGGTGGCCCCGGCGCTGGTGCGGGCGGGATCCCCGACACCGTGCTGCGGCTCGCGGTCCTCCTCCAGGCAGGTGTCACGCCGGAACGGGCGTGGGGACATCTCGCCGACACGGGCGACATCGCGGCCGGACGCATCCGCGACGCGCACACACGCGGCACGCCTCTCGCCCACGCGATCGCCGCTGCCGACGACGAGCCCGCGGGCCCGACCCGCAGACGGCGTCCCCCGCCGTCCGAGGCGACGACACCCGTCGCCTGGCGTGACATCGCCGCGGCGTGGCAGGTGGCCGCTGCGGTCGGCGCGCCGATGGCGGAGAGCCTGCGC
This sequence comes from Microbacterium sp., assembly GCA_030148105.1. Lineage (GTDB taxonomy): Bacteria > Actinomycetota > Actinomycetes > Actinomycetales > Microbacteriaceae > Microbacterium > Microbacterium lacus. Next base: position 19,497 of record JASBUD010000340.1, read on the forward strand.
GCGCTCGCGGCGGCGCTGCGGGACGCGGCCGAGGCCGCCGACGACGTCCGGGTAGCTCTCGCGGAGCCCGCAGGGACGGCACGACTCATGGCGTGGCTCCCGCTCGTCGCAATCGTGCTGGGAGTCGCGCTCGGGTTCGACACGATGGGCACGCTCATCGGCAGTCCGGGCGGCATCGCGTGCCTCCTGCTCGGTGCGGCCTTGATCTTCGCGTCGCACCGGTGGAACGCAGCGCTGGTCCGACGCGCCCGACCACAAGGGGGCATTCCCGGCCTCCAGGCGGAGCTGCTCGCCGTCGCGCTCAGCGGGGGTGTGTCGATCGATCGGGCCCGCCGCCTCGTGCACGAAGCGACGGACGCGCCGTCGGATGCCGAGACCGACAGGGTCCTGATGCTCTCGCGGACCGCGGGCGTCCCGGCGGTCGAACTGCTCCGCGCCGCGTCGACGCTCGCCCGGCACCGCGCGCGGGTCGAGGGGAGGCTCCGGGCCGCGCGTCTGTCGACGGCCCTCCTGTTGCCGCTCGGCGTCTGCACGCTGCCGGCGTTCCTGCTGCTGGGAGTGGCTCCCATGCTTCTCAGCGTCATGACGACGATGCCGTCGCCGGTCTGAGTCGCGCCCCATCCGTGTCCGGTCCCAAGGAAAGGAATCCCATGTCCCCGCACTCCACCACACCCGCCGTGCCGCGGCTCACCCGCCGTCGCGCGCTCCGTCTCTACTACCACCGCGGCGCGGCGCCCTCGGCCGAGACGGGCGCGGCCACCGCCGAATACGCGATCGCCACGATGGCGGCCGTGGCCTTCGCCGGGCTCCTGGTGGTGATCATGCGCAGCGACGAGGTGCGCGGCATCCTCACCGATCTGGTCCGACGCGCCCTCACCGTCGCATGACGGGCCGCGGACTCGGCGAGCGCGGGTCCGTGGTCGCCGAGTTCGCGATCGCGCTCCCCGCCGTGGTGCTCGTCCTCCTCTTCGGCGCCGGTGCGGTGAGCGCGAGCGGCATGTCGGTGCGGTTGCAGGATGCGGCGTCCGATGCGGCACGGATCGTCGCGCGAGGTGAGCCGGACGCGCGGGCGGCGCAGGTCATGCAGTCCGCCGTCGCCGGGTCGACGACCGGCGTCGAGCGAGTCGGAGACGTGGTCTGCGTCACGGCGAGCGCGGTGGCGCCGGTGATCGCGCTCACCCTCACGGCGCGGGCGTGCGCCCTCGCGGGTGGCCTCTGATGGCCGGTGCGATGCTCTCGCTCGGCGTGCTGGCGTGCGCCGCGACCCTGGTGGTCGGGGGATGCGGTGTCGGTGCGGCGGCCACGTTCTCGCAGCGACTCGCCGGGGCGGCGGACGCCGCCGCGCTCGCGGCCGCCGACACCTCATCCGGAGCTGCGGCCGGAGTGCCGTGCGGGCGCGCCGCGGAGATCGCCGCGACGATGGGCGCGACGCTCACGCGCTGCGATCTCGACGAGCTCGTAGCCACCGTGACGGTGTCGGCGGTCTTCGCACGGGTCTCGGCTTCGGCATCCGCCCGCGCAGGCCCAGCGCCGGGCTAGCCGTCGCGGACGGCTCCGTGGGGCGGAGCACAAGTTTTGTGTGTGTATGGTGTGCAACGACGAAAGGACGCCCCCGTTGGCTACAGGCAAGAAGCTCGTCATCGTCGAGTCACCGACGAAGATGAAGTCGATCCAGGGCTACCTCGGCGACGACTACGAGGTGCTCAGCTCGGTCGGACACATTCGCGATCTCGCGAGCAAGAAGGACATCCCTGCTGAGAAGAAGACCGCGTACGGCAAGTACTCGATCGACATCGACAACGACTTCGACCCCTATTACGTGGTCAACGACCGCAAGACCAAGACGGTCGCCGAGCTCAAGCGCGCGCTCAAGGGCGCCGATGAGGTCCTGCTCGCGACAGATGAGGACCGCGAGGGCGAGGCGATCGCCTGGCATCTGCTCGAGGTGCTCAAGCCCAAGGTCCCCGTCCACCGCATGGTGTTCCACGAGATCACGAAGGATGCGATCCGGGCGGCGGTGGACAACACCCGGGAACTGGATCTCGCCCTCGTCGACGCCCAGGAGACCCGCCGGGTCCTGGACCGCCTCTACGGCTGGGATGTCTCGCCGGTCCTCTGGCGGAAAGTCGGCAGCGGCCGCGAGGGTGCCGCGCTGAGCGCCGGTCGCGTCCAGTCCGCCGCGACCAGGATGGTCGTCGAACGCGAACGCGAGCGCATGGCGTTCGTCTCGGCCGGCTACTGGGACGTCGAAGCGCTCGCGGGCAAAGCCGGCGAGTCGTTCACGACGCGCCTCGCCCGCGTCGACGGTGCACCGCTTGCGCGCGGTGGGGATTTCGACGACCGCGGCGAGCTGAAGAAGGTCGTCGTCGTCCTCGACGAAGCTCAGGCCCGCGCGCTTGCAGCCGCCGTCGAGAAGGTCGGCGAAGCCCTCGTCACCGCGCTGGAGTCCAAGCCCGGAACCCGCAGCCCGCGGGCGCCCTTCACGACCTCCACCCTCCAGCAGGAGGCCGGCCGCAAGCTCTCCATGAGTGCGAAGCACGCGATGAGCGTCGCGCAGCGCCTCTACGAGAAGGGCTTCATCACCTATATGCGCACCGACTCGGTCGCGCTGAGCACGCAGGCGATCCGCGCGGCGCGCGAACAGGCCGTGTCGCTCTACGGCGAGAAAGCGGTCCCGCTGAACCCGCGGGTGTACCGCAGCAACAGCAAGAACGCGCAGGAGGCGCACGAGGCGATCCGCCCCTCCGGTGAGCAGTTCCGCACTCCCGCCTCGGTGTCCTCGGAGCTCGACCGCGACGAGCAGCGCATGTACGACCTGATCTGGAAGCGGACGATCGCCAGCCAGATGTCGGACGCGAAGTACGAGACGACGACAGTGACGCTCGCCGTCGACGCACCGGTGGACGGAAAGGCGCAGCACGCCGAGTTCACGGCATCCGGCACCGTCTACACCTTCAAGGGCTTCCTGGAGGCCTACGAAGAGGGGCGCGACGAGAAGCGCAGCGACGCGGACAAGGCCGACGACCAGTCGCTGCCGGTCCTGGCGGTCGGCGACACGCTGCGCATGAAGGACGTCGAGCCCAAGGGGCACTCGACCTCGCCGAAGCCCCGCTACACCGAGGCGAGCCTGGTCAAGGCGCTCGAGGAGAAGGGCATCGGCCGGCCGTCGACGTTCGCGAGCATCATCGACGTGATCCTCGACCGCGGCTACGTCACCAAGCGCGGGCAGGCGCTCGTGCCCAGCTGGCTCGCGTTCAGCGTCGTGCGCCTCCTCGAGGAGCACTTCGCCGACCTCGTCGACTACGACTTCACCGCGGCGCTCGAGGACGACCTCGATGCGATCGCCCGCGGAGAGCAGCAGCGCACGGCGTGGCTCAAGGAGTTCTACTTCGGCTCGGACGCGCACCCCGGCCTGCGCAACATCGTCGAGAATCTCGGCGAGATCGACGCGCGCGAGTTGAACGCGACCCGCATCAGCGACACCGTGACGCTCCGCTTCGGCAAATACGGTCCGTACCTGGACGTCGTGGACCCCGCGGCCCCGGACGCCCCGCCCCGGCGGGTCAACATCCCCGAAGACCTCGCGCCCGACGAACTGACCCCTGAGCGCGCCCAGGAGCTGATCGACGCGCCGGTCGCGGGCAATCGCGTACTCGGCGAGAACCCCGAGAACGGCAAGCTCGTGATCGTGAAGGACGGCCGCTTCGGTCCGTACATCGAGGAGACCGAACCCGAGGACCCCACGGCGGTGGACGAGAGCACCGGGGAGATCGTCGAGGAGGCGCCGAAGAAGAAGACCGCGGCGCGGGGCGCGAAGAAGGATGCCGCCCCCAAGCCTCGGACCGCGTCGCTGTTCAAGTCCATGTCGGTGGACACGATCGACCTGGAGACGGCGCTCCGACTCCTCGAACTTCCGCGCACCGTCGGCACCGACCCCGAGTCGGGCGAGGTCATCACCGCGCAGAACGGGCGATACGGGCCGTACTTGAAGAAGGGCACGGACTCCCGGACGCTGGACTCCGAGCAGCAGATCTTCGACATCTCGCTCGAGCAGGCGCTCGCGATCTACGCGCTGCCGAAGTACGGAGCGCGCCGGGCGTCGGCGGCGCTCGCCGAATTCGACAACGACCCGGTCAGCGGCAAGCCCATCCGGGTGAAGGACGGCCGTTTCGGCGCGTACGTCACCGACGGAGAGACGAACGTCACGATTCCGCGTGGTCAGACCGTCGCCGACATCACGTACGAGATCGCCGTGCAGATGATCGCCGACAAGCGCGCGAAAGGGCCCGCTCCCAAGCGGACCACGACGCGCAAGACGACCGCTCGCAAGGCGCCGGCGAAGAAGTGACGGACGGCCGCGGACTGTTCATCACGCTCGAGGGCGGCGACGGGGCGGGTAAGACCACCCAATCCGCGCTCCTGGAGGAGTGGCTCCGCGCGCGCGGGCGCACGGTCGTGCGCACACGGGAGCCGGGCGGCACCGAGGTCGGCGTCCTCATCCGCGACATCGTGCTGCACCATCGCGGCGAGATCGCGGCGCGTGCGGAGGCGCTGCTCTACGCCGCAGATCGCGCCCATCACATCGAGCACCTCGTCCGCCCGGCTCTCGAGCGGGGCGCCGTGGTGATCCAGGACCGCTACCTCGATTCTTCCGTCGCCTACCAGGGCGCCGGCCGAGTCCTCGGGCGCGACGAAGTCCGTGAGCTCTCCCTGTGGGCGACGGAGGGGCTGCTTCCCGATCTCACCGTGCTGCTCGATCTCGATCCGACCGCGGCGCGCGAGCGGCTGGATGCCGACGACAAGCCCTTCGATCGCCTCGAGGCCGAGGCCTCGGCGTTCCACGACCGCGTACGGGCCGAGTTCCTGGCGCTCGCCGCAGCCGAACCCGGGCGGTTCCTCGTCCTGGACGCGTCGCGCTCACCGGCCGACCTCGCCACCGACATCCAGGGCCGCGTGCAGGCGCTGTGGGACGCCCGCGAGCGCGGCGGCACCGTCGGCGGCGCCGATTAGGCTGGGGCGATGAGCAGCAGTGCGGTCGTCGACGCCTCTGCGGCCATCCCCGCCGAGCTGCCGTGGGGTGCCGTGTGGGGGCAGGACGACGCCGTCGCGACGTTGCGGGAGGCGGCATCCGACCCCGCGTCGATGACGCACGCATGGCTCATCACCGGGCCGCCCGGATCCGGCCGTTCCACCCTCGCCTACGCGTTCGCCGCTGCGCTGATCGCAGAAGACGGTGACGAGTCCGCGATGCGGCAGGTGCTGGCGGGCACGCACCCGGACATGACCGCACTGCGCACCGAAGGCGTCATCATCTCGATCAAGGACGCCCGGTCCCTCGTCGAGCGGTCCTACTTCAGCCCCTCGCTCGGTCGATACCGCGTGATCGTGATGGAGGACGCCGATCGCATGGTCGAGCGGACCTCCAACGTTCTGCTCAAGGCTCTCGAAGAGCCGCCCGAGCGCACAGTCTGGTTGCTGTGCGCTCCGAGCGAGGCGGATCTGCTCCCGACGATCCGCTCACGCGTGCGCACGCTGCGGCTGCGTGAGCCCGACGTCGCCGACGTCGCACGGCTCATCACCCAGCGCACCGGTGCCGACCCGGTCATCGCCGAGCAGGCCGCGCGTCACGCTCAGCGCCATATCGGCATGGCGCAGCGGCTGGCGACGGATGACGCCGCCCGCGCGCGGCGTGATGCCATGCTCCGCGGCGTCCTCGCGGTGCGGAGCGTCGGCGATGCGGTCGATGTCGCCGGGCGTGTGGTCGCCGCGGCCACGGACGACGCGAAGGCCCTCACCGCCGAGCGAGACGAGGCCGAGCGGGCCTCGCTCCTGCGCACGCTCGGAATCGCGGAGGGCGCCGCGGTGCCCCCTTCGGTCCGCTCGCAGCTGAGCGCCCTCGAGGACGATCAGAAGCGTCGTGCGACCCGCAGTCTTCGCGACGGCATCGACCGCGTGCTGACGGACCTGCAGTCGATGTTCCGCGACGTCGTGATGTTGCAGTTCGGCAGAGGCGGCGCCGGCGGATCCGAGCTGATCAACCGTGAACTCGATGCCGAGCTCCGCGCCCTCGCCGCGGCGTGGCCCACCGACCGCACCTTGACCGTTCTCGACCGGATCGCCGAAACACGTCGCAACCTCGAGCAGAACGTCGCCCCCACCCTCGCCCTCGAAAGCATGCTCGTCACCGTCGCGAGCGGGAGGACTCCGTGAACACCAGCATCCCCTCCGTCCCTTTCCGGTCTTCGCGACGCACCCGACGCGTGCTCGCGGTGCTGGCGGGCGTCGTCACCGCTTCGCTCGCGCTCTCGGGTTGTCTGTACTCGCTGATCCCCGAGTCCCGCCCCACCTCGACCGCGAGTCTCCCGCCGGACACCGACGGCGTCGCGGACGATCTGCTGCCCTTCTACGAGCAGGAGCTGGCGTGGTCGGCGTGCGGGGCGTTCGAGTGCACGACCGTCACGGCGCCGCTGGACTGGGAGAACCCCGCGACCGGTGAGATCGAGCTTTCCGTCATCCGGCAGCGGGCCGACTCCGGCGAGGCGATCGGCTCGCTCCTGACCAACCCCGGCGGTCCGGGCGCGAGCGGTGTCGGGCTGATCCGCGACAGCATCGACTACGCCGTCGGTTCCGCCCTGCAGGAGAAGTACGACGTGATCGGGTTCGACCCGCGCGGCGTGGGGGAGTCCACGGCCGTGACGTGCCTGGATGCCGCGGCCATGGACTCCTACCTGTTCGACATCCCGGCCGACCCGCGTGGTTCGGACGCGTGGACGGCGGACCGCGACGAGCAGAATGCGCAGTTCGCCGCCGCGTGCGAAGCCAACAGCGACGGCATCCTGCCCTTCATCACGACCGAGAACGCCGCCCGCGACATGGACCTGCTGCGGGCGGTGCTCGGCGACAAGAAGCTCAACTACCTCGGGTACTCGTATGGCACCTTCCTCGGGGCGACGTACGCGAAGCTGTACCCCGAACGGGTCGGCCGCCTCGTGCTGGACGGCGCGATCGACCCCGCGATCCCGGGCAGCGACGTCAGCACGATCCAGGCGATCGGGTTCGAGAACGCCCTGCGCGCGTACATGGCCGACTGTCTGACGCAGTCCGACTGCCCGTTCAGCGGGACGGTCGACGAGGGGATGGCCGATCTCGGCACTCTGCTCGCAAGCGTCGATCAGTCACCGCTGCCGGCCTCCGACGGCCGTCAGCTCGGGGCCGACTCGCTTCTGACCGGAATCATCGCGGCGCTGTACTCGCAGGACAGCTGGCCCTATTTGACCGGCGCCCTCAGCGAGGCGCTGCAGGGCAACCCGGACGTCGCGCTCCAGCTCGCCGACTTCTACTACAACCGGCAGGACGGCGCCTACCTGGACAACTCGACCGAGGCGTTCCGGGCGTACAACTGCATGGACTATCCGCTGGAGGATTCCGAGGCGGCGAAGGCCGCGAGCGACGCCCGCATCGCGGCTGAGGCACCGACGGTCGCCCCGTACTGGTCCGGGCCCGACCCCTGTGCGGTGTGGCCGTACCCGCCGACCGGCACCCGCGGCGCGATCACGGCCGAGGGGGCCGCCCCGATCGTGGTGATCGGCACCACGAACGACCCGGCGACGCCGTACGAGTGGGCGGTCTCCCTTGCCGACCAGCTGAGCTCGGGCGTCCTCATCACGCGCGTGGGTGAGGGTCACACCGGATACAACAAGGGCAACGCGTGTGTGGACGACGCGGTCGAGGCATATCTGCTCGAGGGAACAGTTCCGCAGGACGGGCTGCGCTGCGAGTGAGCGGGGGCCGCGCGTTCGCGAGGGCGCCGCGGACACTGTAGGATTGCTGATCGTGCATCGCGCAAGCGGCGCGCGCCACCTTAGCTCAGTCGGCAGAGCATCTCACTCGTAATGAGAAGGTCGAGAGTTCGAGTCTCTCAGGTGGCTCCACACGTTTTCCGCAGGTCGCGCCGGCGACCATGAGTCACGAGGGTCGCCGACGGACAGGGGTGGATCACCGCCATGGGCCCAGCGCTGGACGCGGTCGTCGAGATCTTCACGTGGATCGGGTTCGGCGCAGGCGCCTTCCTCGCCGGCGTCGCACTCGTCGCCTATCTGTTCGACGGAACGTGGGTCCCGGTGCGTGCGGTGGTGGAGTCGACCGATCACGGAAAGGTCGTC